>NZ_JBVHHY010000019.1:0-187667 GCF_055560835.1 Kitasatospora sp. NPDC023120
ACCGGTGCTCAGGGCAGTCAGGGTGGCACGGGTGCGCAGGGCAGCCAGGGCGACCAGGGCGCGCAAGGTTTTCAAGGTTTCCAGGGAGGCACCGGCGCCCAGGGCGCGCAGGGGAACCAGGGCGAGACCGGGGCTCAGGGCGCACAGGGCACGCAAGGCGGCACCGGCGCTCAGGGCAGCCAAGGCTTCCAAGGCGCCCAAGGTGGTACGGGGAGCCAAGGCACTCAGGGCAGCACCGGCGCACAAGGCAGTCAGGGTGACCAGGGCGCTCAAGGCATCCAGGGATTCCAGGGCAGCACCGGAGCGCAGGGCACGCAGGGTAATCAGGGCAGCACCGGCAGCCAGGGCGGTACGGGCGCGCAGGGCAGTCAGGGTGGCCAGGGCACCCAGGGCTTCCAAGGCAGCACCGGCGCCCAGGGCTTCCAGGGCGGTACGGGCGCCCAGGGCGCTCAGGGTAGCCAGGGCAGCCAGGGTGTTGGGGGCGGCACCGGCGCCCAGGGCGCCCAGGGCAGCACCGGCACGCAGGGCGTGCAGGGCGCGCAGGGCGGCCCTGGGGCGCAGGGCTTCCAAGGCAGCACCGGCGCCCAGGGCTTCCAGGGCGGTACGGGCGCCCAGGGCACGCAGGGCTTCCAGGGTGGCGCCGGCGCTCAGGGCAGCCAGGGCTTCCAGGGCAACGCCGGGGCCCAGGGCGGCACGGGGACGCAGGGTACTCAGGGCGCTCAGGGCGCTCAGGGTTTCCAGGGTTTCCAGGGTTTCCAGGGTTTCCAGGGCGGCACGGGTGCTCAGGGTGTCCAGGGGTTCCAGGGCGGCACCGGCGCGCAGGGCAACCAGGGCACCCAGGGCAGCACCGGTGCTCAGGGGACCCAGGGCAATCAGGGTGGCCCCGGGGCGCAGGGCGCTCAGGGCGGCACGGGGGCACAGGGCGGCACCGGCGCCCAGGGGACGCAGGGTGTCCAGGGCTTCCAAGGGAGCACCGGCAGCCAGGGCAGCCAGGGCGGCACCGGCGCTCAGGGAACGCAGGGTGTTCAGGGGTTCCAGGGCGGCACGGGTGCTCAGGGTGTCCAGGGGTTCCAGGGCGGCACGGGCGTCCAGGGAAGCCAGGGCAGCCAAGGGAGCCAGGGTGGCACCGGCGCCCAGGGAAGCCAGGGCAGTCAGGGCACGCAGGGGTTCCAGGGCGATACCGGTACGCAGGGTGCCCAAGGTTTCCAGGGCGGCGCCGGCACGCAGGGTGCCCAAGGTTTCCAGGGTGATACTGGCACCCAAGGTGCGCAGGGCACGCAGGGTGGCACCGGCGCGCAAGGCAGCGTCGGCACGCAGGGTAACCAGGGCTTCCAAGGGGGCGCCGGGGCTCAAGGAGCGCAGGGCTTCCAGGGCGGCACGGGTGCCCAGGGCAACCAGGGCACCCAGGGCAGTACCGGCACCCAGGGCCCTCAGGGCAATCAGGGTGGCCCCGGGGCTCAGGGCACTCAGGGCGGCACGGGTGCTCAGGGGTTCCAGGGCTTCCAGGGGACGCAGGGTGTCCAGGGCTTCCAAGGGAGCACCGGCAGCCAAGGCAACCAGGGTGGAGCTGGCCCTCAGGGCAGCACGGGCGCGCAGGGCGGTACCGGCGCCCAGGGGACGCAGGGTGTCCAGGGGAGTCAGGGAACTCAGGGTGGTACCGGCGCCCAGGGCACCCAGGGCGGTACCGGCGCTCAGGGCGGCACCGGCGCGCAAGGAGCGCAGGGCAGCACCGGTGTCCAGGGTTTCCAGGGCGGTACCGGCGCTCAGGGCGCGCAGGGCCTCCAGGGCGGCCCGGGCGCGCAGGGCAGCCAAGGCAACCAGGGAACCCAAGGCTTCCAGGGTGGTGCGGGCGCCCAAGGCAGCCAAGGCAACCAGGGCACTCAGGGCACGCAGGGCACGCAGGGCACCCAGGGCGACACCGGCGCGCAAGGCGCGCAGGGCAACCAGGGCGGCACAGGCGTCCAGGGAAATCAGGGCAACCCGGGGACTCAGGGGGCTCAGGGCGGTACCGGCGCCCAGGGCACCCAGGGCTTCCAAGGCAACACCGGCGCCCAGGGCAGCACTGGGACGCAGGGCACCCAGGGCACCCAAGGCAGCACCGGCGCGCAGGGCCCCCAGGGCTTCCAGGGTGCTCAAGGGGACGTTGGGACGCAGAGCGTCGTCGTGACCAGTACGCTTGCCGGCCCTCAAAGTGGCACGACTCTCAACACCGTCTTCTGTCCCGCCGGCAAATTTGCCACCGGTGGCGGCGCTTATAACATCAGCACACTAACCGGACTGTATTTCCCCATCCAGGGTGCTGCCTATCCAATCGGTTCGCCTCCCACCGGCTATCAGGCACAAATCGGAGGCGGCGTTGGCGTAACCTCCACTACCACCGTTTACGCGATCTGCAGGGCGTGAGGGCCGCTGGCTTGGTCGCGGTGTACGCGCCGTACCCATGGCGCCGTAGCCGCGGGCAGTCGGCCCGCGGCTACGGCGCGCCGGTGCCACAGAGCCCGCTCCGTGAGCGATAGCGTCCGTTTGGCTCTACGTTCTCGCCTCCTGTTGGTGGCCGTCTCCTTCGCTCTCACCAGATCCAAGAGGTAAAGCGCAGTGAAGAAACGAGTGCGGTTGTGGACGGGACTCGCCGTGACGGTCGTAGTGGCAAATATGGCGGCCGGTTGGGTCGAGCTGTCCAGAGAGCACCCCACGGCCAGACCCGCGTCGGCGCCCACGGTGTCCACGGCCGCAAACGCCTCCGAGGCGGGGGCGGTGCTCCAAGCAGGTATCAGGCAAGGGGAAAGCCACGATTTCCTTGGGGCAACGGAAAGCTTCAGGCAGGTTCTGAAGCTGGATCCTGCCAACAAACTCGCCTGGTACAACCTCGGCGTCATCGCCCAGGAGGACAACAGGACGGCCGAGGCCCTCTCGGATTACGACAATTCTCTGAAGATCGATGCGGATTTCGAGTCGGCCCTCTACAACAAGGCGCTCCTGCTCGAATCGAACGACACCGATCAGGCGATCGCGATCCTGCAGCACATCGTGAGTGCCGACCCGAAGGCATCCACGGCCTACCTGCACCTTGGGCAGGCCCTGGCGAAGAAGGGCAGCGACAGCGAAGCCAAGGACGCCTTCGGGCGCGCCGTCCACGCCGACCCGTCGCTCCAACCGCTCGTGCCGGAACGCTTCCGAGATGCCGCGAGCGCAGCACCGACACCGCAACCGACAGTCCCTCAGGCAGGTACCAGCAGATGACTTCTCCCTGCACGCCGAAGTTCTCGGTTTTCACCCCCAGCCACCGGCCGCGCTTCCTGGACGACTGCCTCGCGACCCTGCAGGCGCAGACGCACTCCGACTGGGAGTGGATCGTGCTCCTCAACAGCGGCGCGCGCTGGCGGCCGGAACACCCCGACGACCGTGTCCGGGTGGAGATCGCGGACGACATCCGGGGGGTTGGCGCGGCCAAGCGGCGCGCTTGCGAACTGGCTCGAGGAGAAATCCTCGTGGAGCTCGACCATGACGACCTGCTGACGAAGGACTGCCTGGCGGAACTGGCGCGGGCCTTCGACGAGAACCCCGACGTCGTCTTCGTCTACAGCCACACCGCTCAGGTCACCGAGGACGGAGGCCGAGACGACACGCGGTTCAACGAGGCGAACGGCTGGCAGTACGAGGAGGTGGACGTCGACGGCCGGCGGCTTCTGCAGGCCGTGTCCATGGCGCCGACGCCGCACAATGTCTCGTACATCTGGTACGCCCCCAACCATGTGCGCGCGTTCCGCAGGGACGTCTACCACCAGGTCGGCGGGTACGACGCCACGCGCGTGGTGCTGGACGATCAGGACCTGATGTGCCGTCTGTTCCAGGCGGGCGACTTCCACCGGATCCCCCGCTGCCTCTACCTCCAGCGGATGCACGCCGACAACACCCAGCGCGACACGGAGATCAACGCGCACATCCAGCGCGAGACCGTGGCCCTGTACGACAAGTACATCGAGGCCAACGCGCTCGCCTGGACCAAGCGGCGCGGACTGCTCGCGCTGGACCTCGGCGCCGCGCATCGCAAGCCGCCCGGTTACCTGGGAGTGGACCAGCACCCCGGGGAAGGCGTCGACATCGTCGCGACCCTGCCCGGGAAACTGGACCTCCCGGACGACTCGGTCGGCCTGCTCCGCGCGGTGGACTTCCTGGAGCACGTGTCCGCGAAGGTCCCACTGATCAACGAGCTGTACCGCCTGCTGGCACCGGGCGGTATGCTCCTCACCCTGACGCCCAGCTCGGACGGCCGGGGCGCGTACCAGGACCCGACACATGTCGCCTACTACAACGAGAACTCGTTCTGGTACTACACCGACAACCAGTACCGTGCCTTCGTGCCGGAGATCCAGGCCAGGTTCCAGAGCTCACGGCTGGTCACCTACTACCCGACCGACTGGCACTCCAGGAACAACATCTCCTACGTGCAGGCCAACCTGATCGCGATGAAGGACGGCGCGGAACGGTGTGGTGGTCTCCTCCTGGTGTGATGGGATCTGTACGGCGACCGACTCTGTTTCGTCATCGGTGGTAGCGCTATGTAGGGCATTGTCACGTTGCTGGGGGTGCAGGCGTCTGGCGGTGCGTCAGGGCGTGGTGGTGGAGTCGGCTGTCGGTTTCGGTCAGGCTGCGGCGGGCAGGCCGGCGGCGCCCGTGATCTGGTCCCAGATCGTGGAGCGGACGGTCATCTCGAGGCGGTGGTCGGGTGCGGTGCGGTTGTGGCGGCCGGGTCGGAAGTGGGGTGAGATGCCGCTGAAGGCGGTCAGGAATCTCTGGGCTCCGCCGACGCTGCGGAAGCGCTTCATCGCGCGTTCGCGTTGCCTGGTCGGCTGGTTGTTGAGTCCTGTGAGCGGTGCTCGACCGAGGGCATCACCTCGCGGTGGACGGCGCCGTAGGAGCGGAGCTTGCCGGTGACGACGACCCGCGGCACGGCTGCCGACTCCGGGGAGGAAACGCCCGAGCGCCTGGCACCCGAAGTCCTCGACGAGAACGGCGTCCTGGTCCGGCTCGCGCGGGCCTGGCTCAGCTGGACACAGGAGCGCGAGACAGAGCCGTGCGCAGCGCGAAGGCGCCGAGCAGGGCGCCTGCCGTGAACCGCTGGGTGGTCATGACGCGGGGTCTGGCGGCAAGGAACCCCTCACTCCCAACACAGCGCCGGAACTTCTGCCTCTGGGACTCTCCGCCGCCTACTGGCTCGACCTGCGCGCCTACGACCCAGTGGCCACCGCGGCCGCACTGGCCTGCCCGATGCTGATCCTGCAGGGCGGGCGGGACTATCAGGTGACCGTCGCCGACGATCTGGAACTCTGGCAGCGAGCCCTGGCACACCGTCCCAAGGTAGCTATCCGGGTCCACCAGGACGCCAACCACCTCTTCCTGCCCGGCAGTGGCCATCCGACCCCAGCCGAGTACGCCAGGCCGGGGCATGTCGACCCGGCGGTGGTCGACGAGATCGCGACCTGGCTGGCACAACAATGAGGCCTCTGTGTTCAGGTCCGCGTGCAACCACCGTCCTCGACAGCTCGATACAGCGATTGAAACAACGCCTCACCAGCGGAAACGAGTGGGCGAGCGCACCAGCGCCCGCCGCCCGGGCTGGGTGATCGACCAGCGCATGGACATGCCGTTAACCAGCTATGGCTACGCCCGCGAGTAACGCCACCTGCTGCTGCCCGTAGTGACGAACCGCGCCCAGTACCGGCAGCCTGCGCAGTCGCAATTCGGAACAAGATCACGAAGTGACACTGGAGTACGAGCCGAACCCATGGGGCCGGAGCGCACCCTCGCCGTCGGGAACCTCGCCGACCTGGTCGTCCTCGACCGCGACATCCTCACCGGGCCGCCCGAAGAGATCGCCCCGCCGAGGCCCGGTGGCGGGCACGCCGAGCGCGGCGGCGCTCAGCGCCCCGCCGCCAACCGGACCTCGGCGGCGTCCAGCAACAGCTCCGGCGCGGGACGGTGAGCACCTCCGCGCCGCGCCGCGCTGCCCGATCAGCCACAGCGCCGTGCGAGCGCCGCATGGCCGCCGTGATCTTCACGGTGGACGCCACCACGGGCCTGGGCCATCCCGCCCTGTCCAGCAAGGAGATCGCCGCGGCGGCGGCCGCCCACCCCGACGTCCTCATCCCGTTCGGCTCGGTCGACCCGCACCGGCCGGACGCCGTCGCCCGGGCCCGCGCGCTCGTCCTCGACCACGGCGTCCGCGGCTTCACGTTCCACCCAAGCCTCCAGGCGTTCGCGCCGAACGCGCGTGAGCACTACCCGCTCTACGAGGCGATCCAGGAACTGGGCGTCCCGGCCCTGTTCCACACCGGGCAGACCGGAATCGGCGCGGGCCTGCCCGGTGGGCGCGGCATCAAGCTGCGCTGGTCCGACCCGATGCTCCTGGACGACGTCGCCGCCGACTTCCCCGGCCTGACCATCGTCCTGGCACACCCGTCCGTGCCCTGGCAGGACGAGGCGATCTCCATCGCCACGCACAAGGCCAACGTGTACATCGACCTGTCGGGGCGGTCGCCGAAGTACTTCCCGCCGCAGCTCGTGAAGGCCGCCGGCTCCTTCCTCCGGCACAAGGTGCTGTTCGGCTCGGACTTCCCCGTCGTCACGCCCGACCGCTGGCTGGCTGACTTCGACGCCCTCGACATCAAACCGGAGGTCCGCCCCCTGATCCTCAAGGAGAACGCCGCCCGCATCCTCGGCCTCTGACGACCCGCACGTGCCTGGTTTCCACCAGGCCGACATGATTTCCAGCTCTTCAGAGCTGGGACCGCTGTTCAGGTCCATCGGGCCGTCGCCGGGGCGGGCGGAGTCCGCCCCCGGCGACGCGGCCCCCGGTCTGTGTGGCGGCCCGAAGCGGTCGGAGGACGCCGACTACGACGCTCCGCACACGGCTAGCGCGGTTCGCGCCAGCCCGCGCAGCCAGACGTGGGCGTGGTCGGTGTCGTAGCGCTGATGCCACGACAGGTATATCGGTGCCGACGGCAGTTCGAGCGGGAGGGGGAGCACGGCCAGGCCGAGGTCGGCGGCTGCGGACCGGGTGGTGGCTTCGGGGACGGTGATCAGGAGATCGGAGCCGCGCACGAACTCCAACGCGGCCGCTTCCGTGGGCGCGGTCGCCACCACACGGCGGGTGAGGCCCAGCCGAGCGAGGGCGTCGTCGAGGGCGTTGCCGAGGTTTCCACGTCGCGAGACGGTGACGTGCTCGGCGGCGGCGTACTGCTCCGCAGTGAGGGTCCCGACACGGGTGAGGGGGTGCCCCTGCCTCACGACGATGACGAGGCGGGTCTCGCCCACGTTCTCGGCGCGGATGTCCGGTGCGCTCGGACGATTGGCGTTCGCCTCCAGGTCGACCTCGCCTCGCCGCAACTCGGGGGTGTCGACGCTCGATTCCGCGACGAAGCGCAATCGCACGCCCGGCGCCTGTTCGCGCACGGCCGCGAGCAGTGCGGGGCCGCTCAAGGCGACCAGGGAATCGTGCCAGCGGAGTGTGAACGTGCGCTCCAACGTCGCCAGATCGAGTTCACGGCTCGGCGCCAGCACCCCCTGGACCTGGTGCAGCAGCTCGTGCACCTGTTCCCGCACCGCGATCGCATACGGCGTCGGGGTCATCGCGCGGCCGGTGCGCACCAGGATCTGATCCCCGGTCGTGCGCCGAATCCGGCCCAGACTCCGGCTCATCGCGGGGGCGGTGACATGCAGGCGCGCGGCCGCCCCGGCCACGCTGCCCTCCTCCAGCAGCGCGTCGAGCGCGGCGAGCAGGTTCAAATCCAATTGCATACGAGTAATCCTAGCCATGCTTGACATGCACTTGAAGTCAATGACCGGGCTATCTACCGTTGAGGCGAAAGCGCAAGAAACAACGCGCAGTTCGGCCCTCGACCGGCCTCACCCCCCTCCTCAGACGGGAGCACCACCATGTCCGGAACGCTTCAGACCACTGACGTCGCCGCCTTGGACGCCGACCTGCTCGGCCAGACCGCGACCGCCGTGCGCGCGGCGGGTTCGGCGCTGCGTGAGCGCTTCGGCGAGGTGGTCCGCTACCAGAGCCGCGAAGAACTGATGCGCGCGCTCGCCGCCAACGACGAGACGGCCCTCGACATCCTGCGCCCCCGACTCACGAGCCTGCGCCCGGACGCCGGCTGGGTGGAGGACGAGCTGGACGGCGGGGCGCTGCCGCCCGGCGAGTGGTGGGTCGTGGATCCGGCCGAAGGCAACGTCAACCACCTGCACGCCCTGCCGGAGTGGGCGGTGACCGCCACGCTCGTGCGCGACAACCAGCCGGTGCTCACCGTGGTCCACCTGCCGTTGACCGGCGAGACCTACACCGCGCTCACCGGCGCGGGCGCCCACCTCGACGGCCGGCCGCTGCACGTCTCCCCCACCGCGGACCTCGGCCTGAGCATCGTGGCCACCAGCCAGGCCCGGCCGGACGAGGACGAGAAGGTCGTGCGGCGCGTCGGCTCCTCGATCACCGCGATGCTCTTCGACGCGCTCGTCGTCCGCACCGCCGTGCCCGCGACCCTGCACCTGGTGAACGTGGCCGCAGGCCGGACGGACGCCTTCTGGCAGTTCGCCGGCGCCCGCGCCGACCTGCTCCCCGGAGCACTGCTCGTCACCGAAGCCGGCGGATGGATCTCCGACGCCGAGGGCCGCCCCTGGACCCCGCAGAGCGAGAGCTTCCTGGCCGCCGCGCCCGGCGTCCACGCCGACGCCGTCGCCACGCTCTCACGCTGATCCCGCACCACGACCCCGCATGCACACGCACACACGGAAGGACACATCATCATGACCACGATCGCCGTTCTCGGAAACGGCCGCGTCGGCGGCAACCTGGCCACGGCCCTCACCCGGGCAGGGCACGAGGTGACCGTGGCGGACCGTACGCCGGGCGCCGCCGCCGACGCCGCCCGAACAGCCCGGATCGTCATCAACGCCACCCCGGGAGCCGGCTCGCTGGACCGGCTCGCCGCCCTGCGCGAGGAACTGCGCGGCAAGATCCTCGTCGACGTCTCCAACGCCACCACCGACGGACCGGACGGACTGCCCGCCGACCTGCTCTACCCCGGCTCGAGCCTCGCCGAGCAGCTCCAGGGAGCACTCCCCGAAACCCGCGTCGTCAAGACCCTCAACACCATGCTCTTCCCGGTGATGACCGCACCGGCCGCGCTCGCCCAGACACCGACCGCGTTCCTCTCCGGCGAGGACCCCCAGGCCAAGCAGACCGTCCGCGAACTGCTCACCGACCTCGGCTGGCACAAGGAATGGATCACCGACCTCGGCGGGATCCAGACCGCCCGCGCCACGGAGGCCGCGATCCTCTTCGTCCCGCACGTCATCCGTTCCAGCGGATTCACACCCTTCGCGATCTCGATCGCCCGCTGACTGTCGAGCTGCGCCGGCTGGAGGCAGCCGGAGCCGGCGCGCGGCAGGACGGGTTCCCGGTGGCACACGATCGCGGCATGTACTGTCCGGCTCGGCGGCGGAGTCGACGTCGACCCAGGGGCGTCAGGCATGAACTCTCCGTCAGGTGTTGTCTCGGCCCTGGGTCATGTCCCCTGTGGTGGTGTAGCAGTCGTGGGCCAACGGTCATGAAATCGGTCACCCGAGGCCTCGACTTCCCCCACGCGGCCCTGGGGTGGATGCGACCGCCGTGGGAGTTCGCATGATCGACGCGGGAAGGGCCGCGTACCCGGGGCGGTGGAGTCGGCTCAGGGGGTCGGTGCGGGAACGAGGTGGTCGAGTCCCTGCGCACTGCCCGTCGCGGCTTCGATCGAGCGCGGCAGCATGATGCTCTCGTAGGCGCGGACGGCCTCGTCGACGCCGGATTCGGCTACGAGGGCATGGGCGAGGTCGGAGCCGTCGAGCATGGCGAGATTGGCGCCCAGCCCGACCGGCGGCATCAGGTGTGCGGCATCGCCGAGCAGCGTGACGCCGGGAACGTGCTCCCAGGTGTGCGGGGCGGGCAGGACGAACAGGGACCGGTTGATGAACCCGCTGTCACTGTTGCGCAGGATGTAGCGCAGGCTCTCGTCCCAGCCGTCGAACATCCTCAGGAGGTGCGTCCGCACGGCCCGCTGGTCGCCGAGGTCGATACCGGCAGCCATGTGCCAGTCCTCCGGCGCGCGGAGCGCGATGTAGGCGCGGATGTGGCCGTTGCTGTTGCGCTGGGCGACCAGGGACCTGCCGGTGCCCTTCGCCAGCATGGATCCGTTGCCGACCAGCCGGGCGAGGTCCGGATGGCGGGTGTCGCAGTGGTCGAATCCGGTCTCGACGAAGGTGACACCGGTGTACCGGGGTACCGCGTGCGACAGGGCCGGGCGGACGCGTGACCAGGCGCCGTCGGCGCCGACCACCAGGTCGAAGTCCTCGGCGGCGCCGTCACCGAAGAGCAGCCGGCAGGTGCCGTCCGGCAACGGGGTGACCCCGGTGACGGCGCGGTCCCACCGCACCGTGCCCTCTGTGAGCGAGTCCAGGAGCAGACCGCGCAGTTGGCCCCGGTCGATCTCCGGCCGGCCGCCGCCGGGGGTAGGCCCCTGCCGCGCAATCAGAGCGCCGGTGGCGAAGTCGAGCACGCGCCACTCGTCGCCCTCGGGGCGGGCGAGGGCGTGGAATCGGTCGAGGAGCCCCGCCGCACGCAGAGCGGCCTGACCGGTGTCGGCGTGCAGGTCGAGGGTGCCTCCCTGCGGGCGGGCGTCGGCGGAAGCCTCGCGTTCGAAAACGGCGACGGAGCGGCCGTGTTGCTGCAGGACTCGGGCGCAGGTGAGGCCACCGAGGCCGGCGCCGACAACCGCGATGCGGGGATCACGAGCAGAGTTCATGGGGGTCTCCCTCGGGAGGTGGATGAGCCGCCGGAAGGCCCGGCACAACCAAGAAAGCACACTCGCTACATAAGTGCAATGACTAAACTTTCATAGCGGATTCACTTCGGGGTATGCTGTGCGGGTGACCGAACCGACGGGGCGCCGCGAGCGCAAGAAGGCCCAGACCCGCCAGTCCCTGGCCGACGCCGCACTCGAGCTCTTCCTCGAGCGCGGCTACGACCAGGTCGGCGTCAAGGACGTCGCCGACGCCGCCGACGTCTCGGTGACCACCCTCTTCAAGCACTTCTCCGGCAAGGAGGCCCTGGTCTTCGACCAGGACGACGACGAGGAAGCAGCACTCGTCGCCGCCGTGCACGACCGCACCCCCGGCACGTCGATCCCGCAGGCGCTGCGCGAGCACATCCTGCTGAAGCAGACCCAACTCGCCGTCCACGCCACGGACGCCCGGTTCACCGAGTTCATGCGCATGGTGCAGGAGACCCCCGCGCTGCGCGACTACGCCCACCGCATGTGGACGCGCCACGAAGCGGCCCTGGCGCGGGCCATCGCCGAGGCTGTCGGCGCCCCCGAGGACGACGTCAGCTGCGCCGCCCTGGCCCGTTTCGCCCTGGAGGCCCGCGGCCTCATCCTGCGGCACGCCGAGCCGCGCCGCGCCGCCGACGAGGCCTTCGCGTTGCTCGAACACGGCTGGGCGGCCACCCACCCGGGCAGCTGACCCGATTTCCGGACGGGCCGCCACCCATGGCTCCGCGCTCGGCGAGATCCCGGTGGCCATAGCAGGCTGCAGTAGACCGTGGTCGATGTGGACCGCGACCTTCCAATGGGGCTGCCGGCCGGGCCGTTCGCGGACGCCGTCGTCGACGACGCCCTTGAGGTGCTTCGCACCCGCACCGAAAACGCCGAGGTCACGGCGGCTCCGGACGTCGCCCGTGCGCGCAGATTACCGATCGCGGGAACAGCGCGAAAGACCTAGATGAATATGATTATCACCGCTACTCTGTCCCCGGCTCCCCGAACATGACGGTGAGCAGACAGGTCTCGCCGACGCATCGGCGGCGAGCGGGCTGAGGAGCGGTCACCTTGGTGGAGACGAGTCTCGGCAGCGTCCGGCACCTCCCAGTGGCGCCGGCGGAAACCCCGCCACCAC
The DNA here is from genome assembly GCF_055560835.1 of Kitasatospora sp. NPDC023120. Lineage (NCBI taxonomy): Bacteria > Bacillati > Actinomycetota > Actinomycetes > Kitasatosporales > Streptomycetaceae > Kitasatospora > Kitasatospora sp. NPDC023120. The sequence goes on from NZ_JBVHHY010000019.1 coordinate 11,989, forward strand.
GCTGGAGGTCGGCGCTGCTGATCGGAGTACCGGCGGTCGTGGCGGCGGCCGCGCTCGCATGGGTGTGGGACGCGGGCAGTGCGCAGACCTGGCGGACGGTCATGGTCGCCATCGTGGTGCAGGGCGTGCCGTTCCTGGTATTGGGCACCGTGGTGTCGGCCGCGATCGGGGCGTTCGTCCCGGAGCGGGTGTTCACCCGGGTGCTGCCGAAGAACCCGGCGCTCGCCGTACCGGTGGCCGGGGTGGCCGGCGCCGTCCTGCCGGGCTGCGAGTGCGCGTCCGTCCCGGTGGCCGGCAGCCTGATGAAGCGCGGGGTCGCGCCGGCTGCCGCCCTGGCGTTCCTGCTCTCCGCGCCCGCGATCAACCCGGTCGTCCTGGTCGCCACCGCGATCGCCTTCCCCGGCAAGCCGGAGATGGTACTGGCCCGGCTGCTGGCCTCGCTCGCCACCGCGGTGGTGATGGGCTGGCTCTGGGTCGCGTTCGGCCGACCGGAGTGGCTGCGGCTGCCGAAGAGCTCGACCGGTCACGGTGAGGGCGGCGCGCGCAACCCGCTGGAGGAGTTCCGGCGCGGCCTGCAGCACGACTTCCTGCACGCCGGCGGCTTCCTGGTGGTCGGCGCGGCGGCCGCGGCGACGTTCAACGTGCTCGTCCCGCCGTCGGTGCTGCGGATCTTCTCCGACTCCCCGTGGCTGGGCGTGCCCGTGCTCGCCTTCCTCGCGGTGATCCTCGCCGTCTGCTCCGAGGCGGACGCCTTCGTGGCCGCATCCCTCACCGGCTTCTCCCCCACCGCCCGGCTCGCCTTCATGGTCGTCGGCCCGATGGTCGACCTCAAACTCATCGCCCTCCAGTCGGGCGCCTTCGGACGCGCCTTCGCGCTCCGGTTCTCCAGCGCGACCTTCCTGGTCGCCGTTCTCGCCAGCACCGTGATCGGAGGGGCGCTTTGAAGGCCACCGCTGTGAAGGCCGCCGTCCGGGGGCTCGCCCCGTCCCTGCTCGTCGCGCTGGTCGGCGCGGCCCTGCTGCGGATCACCGTCGGCAGTGACGTGTTCCTGCAGTACGTCAAGGAGGGCCTGCGGATCCCGCTGATCGCCTCAGGGCTGGTGCTGCTCGGGCTCGGGATCGCGGGCGTGGTACGCCGCGTGACCGCCCACCGGCAGGAGCCGGTGATGCGGTTCGGCCGGGACGCCGAGGGCAACGCGGTCTGGCTCCGGCCCTCCACGGACGACGGACACGGGCACGGGCACGATCACGACCACGGCCCGCGCGTGGCCTGGCTGCTGGCCGTCCCCGCTGTGCTGCTGCTGTGCCTCGCCCCGCCTCCGCTCGGCTCGTTCACCGCTGCCCGGGACGGCTCGGACGCCGTCGTCGAACCGGCGAAGTACGCCGACCTGTCCGAGCAGCCGGCCGCCCCGGGCAGCGCGGCCGGTGCCTCCAGTGCCTCCGGTGCCTCCGTCACGGTGCCGACGCCGATGTCGCTGACCGAGTTCATCGGCCGCAGCCGCGACCCGCAGAAGAGCCTGGCGGAGCGCAAGGTCCGGCTCACCGGCTTCGTCTCCCCCGGAACGCAGCCCGGCGAGTGGTACCTCAACCGGCTGGTCGTCAGCTGCTGCGCGGCCGACGCCCGACGGCTGCGCGTCCTGGTGCACGCCACCGGCCCGACCCCGGCCGCGGACAGCTGGGTGGATCTCACCGGTGTCTGGAAGCCCACCCCGGACGCGCCCGCCACCGCGGCGCCGCGGATCGACGTCTCCGAACAGCACGCCGTCCCCCAGCCGCGCGCCCCCTATCGGGATATCCCGCCCTCGGACCAGTAGGCGCTACACGGGGCAGTCGCCGTGCGCCTCCCAGGCGGGGAACGGGTCCTGGCTCTGCACGATCGGCTCGCCGTCGGCCAGTAGGCAGGCGGCGAGCCGGTCGTGCAGGGCTTCGGCGTTCAGTGCGGTGCCGATGAAGACCAGTTCCTGGCCCTGCCCGTCGGTGTGGACGCCGGCCGGTTCGAAGCGGGCAACCGAGCCGGCCTGGGACCAGAGACCGGTGACGTGCGGCCGGGTGGCCAGGCGGAAGAAGCCCTTGGAGCGCAGGACGGTGCCGTAGGCGCCGCCGTCCAGGTCCTCGGTGGCGAACTCCCAGAGCCGGCCGGGGTGGAAGGGTCGCTCGGCGCGGAAAACGGTGCTGGAGATGCCGTACTCCTCCGTCTCGGGGATGTGGTCGCCGTTGAGTTCGGCGACCCAACCGGGGGCCTGCTGGGCGCGTTCGACGTCGAAGCGGCCGGTGCCGAGCAGTTCGGCGGGGTCCACTCGGCCGTGCCGGGCCGGGACGATCCGGGCGGCGGGGTTGAGCCGGGTGAGGGCGGCCCGCAGCCGTACGGCCTCCTCCTCACCGACCAGGTCGAGCTTGTTGAGGACGATGACGTCGGCGAACTCGACCTGGTCGATCAGCAGGTCGCTGACGGTGCGTTCGTCGTCCTCGTACTGGTCGAGGCCGCGCGCGGCGAGTTCGTCGCCGTTCGCCAGCTCGGGCAGGAAGTTGGCGGCGTCGACCACGGTGGCCATGGTGTCGAGGGCGGCGACGTCGGTGAGACCGGCTCCGGTGAGGGCGGCAAGGGCGCGGTAGACGGTGCTCAGACCGACCGCACCACCCTCCGTGACCATCCGCCGGTGCAGTGCCTGGGCGCTGACGAAGCCGGGGCAGGCGGCGAGCGACTGCCGGACGAGCACCTGCTGCGGGGTCTCCCGCCACGCAGGCACCGGTGTCCGTCGGGTCCTCGTCACAGCCGCAACCCCTGTCCCGGTCAGGCCGTGGCCCGGCGAGGCACCCGGCGGGTGGCCGGGCGGACCAGCGCGGAGGCGCCGTAGCAGGCCGCCGCGATCGCCATGATGGCGAAGCTCGGCGGCAGTCTCGGCGAGGCGGCACTCAGTGCGAGACCGGCCCACAGCTCCAGCACGGCGAGGGCGGCGGAGAGTGCGAGGGCGCGGTACGGGCGGTCGGTCAGGCGCAGGGCGGTGCCGGCGGGCGCGGCCAGCAGGCCGAGCAGGAGCAGGGAGCCGACCGCCTGGGTGGCCTCGGCGGCGCAGGCGCCGACCAGGGCGAGGAAGGCGAGGCCGAGCGCACCCGTCCGCACCCCGCGCGCGGTGGCGACGGCCTCGTCGAGGGTGGCGAACAGCAGCGGCCGGGCGATCAGCATCGCGGCCGCGCTGACCGCCACGGCGACCAGAACGGCCGTCACGGTCTGGGCGCCGCTCAGGCCGTAGATGGAGCCGAACAGGACGCTGATGCCCGCGTTGCCCTGGGTGGTGCTGCGGTGGGTGGTGTAGAGGGTGAGGAAGAAGGTGCCGAGGCCGAGGATCCAGGAGAACAGGGTGCCGATGACGACGTCGTCGGGCCGGCCCCGCCGGTCGAGCAGGCCGAGCAGCAGCGCGACGCCGATGGTGGCGGCGAACAGGCCGAGCCGCAGGTCGTAGCCGCCGGCGAGGGCCGCCATCGCGCCGGTGAAGGCGACGTGGCTGAGGGTGTCCCCGGTGAAGGTCTGGGCGCGCAGCACGAGGAAGTAGCCGACCAGGCCGGAGGCGAGGGCGATCGCGGTGCCGGCGAGCAGGGCGTGCTGGAAGAAGGCCTGGTGGAGGACGCTGGTCATGCCGGTGCTCCTGTCGGCAGCGGGGCGCGGCCGAGGAAGCCCGCCACCGCGCGGGCGAGGTGGGCGAGGAGGTACCCGGCGAAAGCGAAGGTGGTCACGAAGAAGCCGAGCGGGTAGGGCTGGTAGAAGGCGGCGATCAGGCCGAGCCAGCAGGCGGCGAGCGCGAGCAGCGCCCCGAGCAGCAGGCCGAGGACGGGACGCGCGGTGAGCACCTGTGCGGTGGCGGCGGGGATGACCAGCAGCGCGAAGACGAGCAGGCTGCCGGTGATCTGGCCGGCCTCGGCGGCGGCCGCGCCGAGCAGGAGCAGGAAGCCGAAGCCCAGCAGCCGGACCGGTACGCCGCGCGCTGCGGCGACTTCACCGTCGAGCGAGGCGAACAGCAGCGGCCGCCCGATCAGCGCCAGCAGGGCCAGCACGGCCGCGCCGACGACGCTCAGCACGATGACCTGGTCGGTGGTGATGCCGAGGAAGGTGCCGAACAGCAGCGCCTGCGGCCCGCCGAGCAGCCCCTTGTACAGGGTGACGAACAGGAACCCGCAGGCCAGCGCGAAGGCCTGCACGGTGCCCGTCCCGGCGGACTCCTCGACGACGCCGGCCCTTCCCCGGTCGCGCAGCAGCGCGATGACGAGCGCGCCACCCAGGCAGGCGCCGAGGTAGCCGAAGGTGGTGGAGATCCCGAGCAGGGTGGCGAGGGCGGCGCCGGGGAAGGCGACCACCGACAGGGTGTGGCCGGCGAAGGTCTGGCGGCGCAGCACCATGAACCAGCCCACGGCGGCCGCGACGACGGCGACGACGGCGCCGGTCCGGAAGGCGTTGACCATGAAGGCGTAGGCCCACATCTGCTGGAGGTCGGTCACGAGGTTCCAGGAGAAGGCCGGTGAGGCGGTGTCGGCTAGCAGCACGGGCCACAGCTCCTGCAGTCCTCCGGGACGCCGACCACGACCAGCCGTCCGTCGGCGGTGCGCAGGACCTCGACGGGCGCGCCGTAGAGGCGGCTGAGGGTGTCCGAGGTGATCACCTGCTCGGGCCGGCCGGCGACGGCCTGCCCTTCGGCCAGGTACACCACGCGGTCCAGGTGGTGGACGATCGGGTTGACGTCGTGGGCGACCATCACGACGGCGACGCCGTCCTCGCGGCAGATCCGGCCGAGCAGGGCGGCCATGGCGCTCTGGTTGGGCAGGTCGAGGCTGTCGAGCGGCTCGTCGAGCAGGAGCAGGCGCGGGCGGGTGACCAGGGCCTGGGCGAGCAGCAGTCGCTGCTGTTCGCCGCCGGAGCACTGCCCGATCGGCCGGTGCGCGTAGCCGGTGGCGCCGACCGACGCGATGGCCTCGTCGACGCGTCGGCGTTCGGCGCGGCGGCGGGCGCGGTGGATTCCGGGCAGTGGGACGCCCCAGCGGTGGCCGTCCAGGCCGAGGCGCACGACTTCGATGCCCCGGATGCGCACGCCGGCGTCGAAGCTACGGCGCTGCGGGAGGTATCCGATGGCGGCGCGGGCCGGGACGCTCACCTGGCCCGCGGCGGCGGGGTGGGCGCCGAGGAGAGTCTTGACGAGGGTGGACTTGCCGACCCCGTTGGGGCCGAGGATGGCGGTGAACTCCCCGGCTCCGACGGTGAGATCGACGTCCGACCAGAGCGTGCGGCCGCCCACCCGCACGGCCACGCCGTGCAGCTCCAGGACCGGAGCGGGGGTGGGGGCCGGGGCCTCGGTGGCCACGGCGTGCTCGACCGGTGCGGTGGTCACTTGCCGGTCGCCTGCTTCAACGCGTCGGCGAGGCCCTGGAGTTCGGCGGTCTGCCAGTCCTGGAAGGGGGCGCCGGCCGGGGTCGGGGTCTCGGTGACGGTGGCGACCGGGATGCCCTGGGCCTTGGCGGCCTCGACCTGGGCCTTGATGTCCGGGGTGTCGTTCTGGCTGTTGTAGACGTAGACCTTGATCTGCTTGGACTTGATCTGCTCGTCGGCTGTCGCCTTGTCGGCGGCGGTCGGGTCGGTGCCCTCACTGACGGCGTCCAACAGCTTTTCGGGGGTGAGCAGTTTGAGGCCGAGGCCCTCGGCGAGCGGGGTGACGATCGACTCGGAGGCGCCGATCGGGGTGCCGGCGTACTTGGCCTTGATGTCGGCGATGAGCCGGTCGTACGGGGCGAGGGTCTTGCCGAGGAAGCCGGCCTTGCGCTGGTCGAAGTAGGCCGCGTCGGCCGGGTCGAGCTTCTTGAGGTCGGCGGTGATCTGCTCGACCACCTTGTGCACGCTCTCCGGGGAGTACCGCTGGTGCGGGTTGCCGCCCTCCTTGACCTTGACCAGGTCACCCACCTTGAGCGCGGCGCGACCGGGGGCGGGGTTGGCGGCTATCAGCTTGTCGGACCAGGCGTCGTAGCCGATGCCGTTGGTGATGACGTACTGCGCGCCGGCGACGGCGCGGCCGTCGGCGGCGGTGGGCTCGTAGTCGTGCGGGTCGGCATCGGGGTTGCTGATGATGTCGGTCACCTTGACGTGGTCGCCGCCGAGTTGGCCGGCCAGCGAGCCCCAGAAGCTCTCGCCGGCGGCGATCTGGACGACCTTGCCGGAGCCGTCGGCGGTGTCCTGGGACGTGGTGCTCTTGGCCGGCGCGGTCGAGCAGGCACTGGTGGCGGCCAGCGCGGCGACCGCGACGGCGGAGAGTCTGACGAGGCGGGCGGGCAGGGCAGTACGCATGGCAGAGGTGCTCCTCGCGGATGGGAGAGGTGGGAAGACGACGCCACGATAGATGGAAACGGTTTTCATCACCATCCCACCCGGAAGGAGATATGAAAATCATTGCCGAATCTTGACCGGGGCAGGCCCCGTCGCCACAGCTCGCGCACCGGCATGACGAGAAGCCACCCCAGGCACGGCGGCCCGGGCGGCACTCACCCCTAGATGAAAATGGATTTCATTTGCTATGGTCGATCCCCATCCGACCACAGGAGGACCTCATGGCCCGCAACGAGCTGCGCCCGATCATCAAGCTCCGCTCCACCGCCGGAACCGGCTACACGTACGTGACCCGCAAGAACCGCCGCAACGACCCGGACCGACTGGTCCTGCGCAAATACGACCCCGTCGCCCGCCGGCACGTCGACTTCCGCGAAGAACGCTGACCCCCCGCTTCCCCGGAGGAGAAACCACCCCATGCAGACGGGCCACCGCGTGAGACGGTGACGGAGTCGGGGGTCGGTTGATCTGCCGTCGTCGTGGTGCTGGCCGAGGCGGATGATGTCGGTTCCGGCTGCGTCGGGCACCGCGGCCGGCGGGCCGGGTCGGGGTCCGATGGTCCGTCAGCTGCTGGTCGGCCGCTCGCGCGCTGCCGCGTCGAAGGCCGCCAGCGCTGCCCGCAGCATCGGCAGGTCGCCGCCCCGGGCCGGGTCCAGGCGGGTGAGCGCGGTGGCCTTGCGCAGCCGGTAGTCCACGGTGTTCGGGTGCACCCGCAGCCGGGTGGCCGCCTGGCGCCGGTCGAACCCGCCGGCCCGGAACGCGCGCAGCGTCTCCAGCAGCTCCGGGCGCCCGGCCAGCGGCGCGAGCAGCGCGGCCAATCCGGCCCGGGCCAGGCCCGGGCGGCTCAGCTGATACTCCAGCAGCACGTCGTCCAGCCGGTACAGGCCCGTACCGAGTCCGGCCGCCTGCGCCACCTGGCGTACCTCCCCGGCCAGCCGGACGGCCTCGGCCACCCCGTCCGGCGCGGCGGCGGCCGCGGCCACCAGCAGTTCGGCTCCGCAGATCCGGCCGAGCTGCTCGACCACGGCTCCCAGCCGGACCCAGTCGGCGTCGTCGAGCCCGGCCGCCGGCGTCTCCTGCGGGAGCAGTGCCAGGCCACCCTCTTCTGACAGCGCGGTCAGCGGCACCCCGCGGCTCTGGCGCTCGAGTTCGTGTCGCAGCCGGCGGACCTTGCGGCGCGCTGCGACCGAGCGGTTGACCCCGGGCAGCAGCTCGTCGGGGTGCGGTCCGGCCGCGATGCTCAGCACCAGGTAGCTGGGCGGCAGCGGCAGGCCGGCCCGGTCGGCCGCGGCCTGCGGGCTGCCGCCCTCCAGCAGCCGGGAGAGCAGCGCCTGCCGGGCCACCTGCTCCTCGCCGAGCGCGGCCTGCCGCTCGCGCACGTAGCCGGTGGCCACCGCGCAGCTGACCAGCCGCAGGTAGCCGAGCAGCTGGTGCTGGGCGCGCAGCACGTCCGGCAGGTCGGCGGGCTCGGCCGTGGCCAGGATCCGGGTGGTGCACTCCTCGGCGCCCAGGTGGTAGGCGCCGACCACGGCCTCCAGCGGGATCCCCTCGTCCGCCCGCTGGGCCGAGGACTCGCTGATCTTCTCCAACAGCTCCCGGCCCGGCAGTTCACCGGTGCGCAGGACCTCGACGAGGTGCCGGATCGCGTACTCGGCGGCCCGGGTGATCTCGCCGCGCACCTGCTCGGGCGGCATGGCGGCGTACGCCGGCAGCTCCTGGCCCTCATTGACCAGGCCGACCCGTTCCCGTACGACCAGGACGGCGTTCCCGTTCCAGGAGCATGCCGGGAATGCGTCTCAGAGATAGGTGCCTTGTTGATTAATCGCGTCGGTCGCCGGTGCACGGGGGCGCTCGCTAGGCTGGCGGCATGGCCCTGCGCAACGCGATCATGTCGACCCTCCTGGAGGGCGAGGCGTCCGGTTACGACCTGACGAAGGCGTTCGACGCCTCGGCGGCGAACTTCTGGATGGCCACACCGCAGCAGCTCTACCGGGAGCTGGACCGGATGAAGGCCGAGGGGCTGGTCAGCGCCCGGGTCGTCGAGCAGGAGCGGCGGCCGAACAAGCGGCTGTTCTCGCTCACCGAGGCGGGCCGCGCCGCGCTGCGGTCGTTCACGGCCTCGCCGCCGCGGCCGTCCGCGATCCGGGACGAGTTGCTCGTCCAGGTGCAGGCCGTGGACGCGGGCGACCAAGAGGCCGTGCGCGCGGCGCTGCTCGAACGGCTGGTGTGGGCGCAGGCCAAGGTGGCCCGCTACGAGCGCCTGCGGGCGCGGCTGCTGGACGGGCGTTTCGAGGACGAGTACCTCGCCACGGCGGAACGGGTCGGGCCGTATCTGACGCTGATGCGCGGACTGTCGTTCGAGCGCGAGAACCAGCGCTGGTGCGAGCAGGCACTCGCCGTTCTGGACCGGCGGGCCCCTGCGCGGGGGCCGGCGCAGGGGCCGGTCTGACGGTCTTCGGGGGCGGCCGCTCAGTGCGCCGGGCGGGGAGCCCCGACGGGCCGCAGTTCCGGGCGCTTCGCGACCCTTCCGTCGCCGGAGGAGCGGCCGCGTAGGCGGCGCATCAGCCACGGTCCGAGGAAGGTGCCGATCCAGGCGGCCTCCTGGGCGGCTCGCCGGCGGATCCCCGCTGCCGGGAGCGGTGGCAGCGGCTCGGCCCACCCGCTGTCGCTGCCGGGCAGCGCGAGCGCTTCGGCCGCCGCGTCGGCGATCCCGGCGTGGCCGAGCGGGCTGGCGTGCAGCCGGTCCGCGCTCCACATGCGCGGATCGGTCGTCACCCGGTGCGGGAAGAAGTCGACGACCACGACGCCGCGGTGGTCGGCCGTGGCCCGGATGCGCGCGTTGAGATCCAGGACCCGGGGCCGCAGCCTGCGGGCCAGCGGCGCGATCCGGCCGATGTCGGGGAAGGTGAAGGTGAGCACCCGCGCCCCGGTGGCCGTGAAGGCGGCGAAGATCGCGTCCAGCTCCGCCACGACGGCGCCCGCGTCGAAGCCCGGCCGCATCAGGTCGTTCATCCCGGCGACCACGGTGACCAGGTCCGGTCGCAGCGCGAGGGCAGGGGCGAGCTGTTCGGCCCGAACCTGGCCGGCGAGCCGGCCGCGGACGGCGAGGTTGGCGTAGAGCAGGCCGGGTTCGTGCTCGCTGATCGTCTCGGCCAATCGGTCCGCCCAGCCTCGCCAGCCGGCCGTCTCGTCGCCGTCGCCGTCGCCCAGACCCTCGGTCTGGCTGTCGCCGACCGCCACGTAGCGGCGGAAGCCCATGGTCGCGCTCACGCCTCGGACGCGCCCAGCGCCTCGGCGGTGATCCGCTCGAACTGCGCGCCCATCGCGGCGGCGAGTGCCTGCGCGCCCGAGAGGGGGCGGACCATCACCGTGAACTCGTCGATCAGGCCGTCCTCGTCGAAGTGCAGGAAGTCGCAGCCGTGCACCTCGCGGCCGTCGACGGTGGCCTTGAAGACGAACGCGCGGTCGCGGCCGTCGGCGCCGTCGATCTCGCGGACGTAGTGGAAGTCCTCGAAGACCCGTCCGGCACCGCGCAGGATCGCGGCGGTCATGGCCTTGCCCGGGTAGGGCTTGAAGACGACGGGGCTGGTGAAGACGACGTCCTCGGCCAGGAGGGCCTCGATGGCATCGTGGTCGCCGGCCTCGACGGCTGCGCGGAAGGGGTGCACGGCGGGCTCCATAGTCAACAAATTGAATATCTGCTGCGCGCGAGCCTAGTCGCGCGATCCGGGCGATGTCGAGGATGCACCGAACCTCGGCGGTCGCGAGGGCGCCAGGGCGTTCCCGTTCCGGGCACGACCCTGGTCTCCGACGAGAGCCGCTGGGTTACCGGCCTCTCCGTGTTCCTCTCCACTGCCTGGAGCTGCGAGCTGACGAACACCGAACCGGACAAGCACCTCGCCGTGGAATGGAGCCCGGCCGGCGATCTGCCGGTGCCCATGTTCCCGGGTGTCCTCCACCACCCCGGCCCCGCTCCCGTGCGGGGGCCTTCACGAGTTGACGCCACGAGGCACCCTTCGGACCTCTTGACGCCTTGACAGGTACAGGAGTTGAATGCGCCTCAGCTCAACACACGATGGGACGACTCCAGGGCTCGTCCGGCAGGATCCGCCGGACCGGAGCCCCCCGCTCCACTCCGCGGAACCGGCCCCCACCCCACCTCGCGGGCCGGTCCGCGCCCCTTCTGTTGGGAGCCTCAGATGACCCGTGACCCCGCGCGCCGCCGCACCGGCCGACGCGCTCGCCAACTCACCCGACCCGGCCGCCGACTCGCGGTCCTGGCCACCCTCGGCATGCTCGTCGCGCTGATCGGCCAGGCGCCGACCACCGCCACCGCGGTGACGGCGGCGGCCCCGGTGGCCGCCGGGCCGCCGCCGGGGTGGACGACCGTCTTCAGCGACGACTTCTCCGGCCCCGCCGGCTCACGACCGTCCGGGGCGAACTGGACGTACGACACCGGCCCGGGTTCGAACTTCGGGACCGGCGAGATCGAGACCATGACCGACTCGACCGCCAACGTCCACCTCGACGGCAACGGCCACCTGGACATCACCGCCCTCGGCAGCGGCGGCTCCTGGACCTCGGGCCGGATCCGGACACCGAGCGCGGTCGCCGGCGCGCCGGCCGGCGGCAAACTGGAGGTCACGGCCTCGATCATGCAGCCCGCCCCCGCCGGCGGACTGGGGTACTGGCCCGCGTTCTGGATGCTGGGCCCGGGGCAGTGGCCCGAGAACGGCGAGATCGACATCATGGAGGACGTCAACGCCCGCTCGCAGGTGGCCGGTACCGTTCACTGCGGCACCTCCCCCGGCGGCGTGTGCAACGAGGGCAACGGGATCGGCAGCGGCCTGCGCGCCTGCCCGGGCTGCCAGAACGGCTACCACGACTACGCGATGGTCCTGGACCGCACCAACACCGCCGCCGAGTCGATCACCTGGTACCTCGACGGCGCCCCCTACTACACCGTGACGGAGAACCAGGTCGGCACCGCCGTCTGGCAGCAGGCCTTCGACCACCCGCTGTCCATCATCTTCGACCTGGCCATCGGCGGCGGCTTCCCCAACGGCGTCTGCGGGTGCACCACCCCGACGGCCGCCACCACCCCCGGGGCGACGATGAGCGTCGCATCCGTCGCGGCGTACACCACCGCCGGCGGCAGCGGCGGCGGCGGCGGTTCGGCGATCACCGGCTACGGCGGCCTCTGCCTGGACGACCGCGCCGCCTCCACCGCCGACTACAACCCGGTGCAGATCTACACCTGCAACAGCACGCCCGCCCAGCAGTGGACGGTCGTCCGGGCCGGCAGCACCCTGCACGTGCTGGGCAAGTGCCTGGACGTGTACGCGGCCGGCACCGCGAACGGCACAGCGGTGGACATCTACGCCTGCAACAACACCGGCTCCCAGGTCTGGATCCCGCGCTCCGACGGTTCCCTGTACAACCCGCAGTCCGACAAGTGCCTGGACGACCCCGGCTGGTCCACCACTGCGGGCACCCAGGTACAGATCTGGGACTGCACCGGCGGCGCCAACCAGAAGTGGGTGCTGCCCGCCTGAGACGGCGTCGCGGCGGACGGGCGGTCGCCGACGCCGTCGCCTTCGCGGAAGAGCACCTTCCTGCCGCGGTCGCCACGGAGATCGTCGAGGTCCCCAGCGGGCCCCACAACGGGATCAGACGATCAGGACGACCTTTCCCCGGAGGTGACCACCGTCGAGCAGCCGGTGCGCGTCGGCGAGGCATGCCGCTCCGGGCCAATCCTCTACGCACCATGGGGATTGCCGGCGGCGGATCGTCTTGAGTCGCACGTGGAACCTCACGGGCGTGGGTCGGCAGCTCATGACGTCTCCGCCGGTCCAGGCGAGCGCCGTTGCTCCTGGAGGGTCCGGTATCGGCCTCGCTTGTCGGTGTCGTTGAGGTACTCGGCTGCTGCGATCGCCGCGTCGAGCACTCCGCTCACCCACTGCGACGGCACGCCTCGAAGTAGCTGGTCTCCCTCCTCCATCAGCAGCCGGCCCGCGTACTCGTCGGGCGCTACCGGAACGAGCAGGAAGTACTCCTTGACGAACGCGATCCACATGCCCATCCACGGCCAGTCCGGGACTACTGAGAGAGCTTGTTCGGCTGCCTGCAGGGATCGCCGCGCGTCTGTGAAGTTGCCGGCCTGTCGTTCCAGTTTGACCAGCGTCAGCAGTTTGTCGGCCTTGAGGCTCGACTCGGGCGGGCTCTGACAGATCGCGATGGCCTTCTTCTGCACCGCCACCGCCTCGGTGAGGTAACCGAGTTGGGCCAGGTGGAACTGCAGAGTATTGAGTGTGTCGTCGGTTTGAGGCTCTCCGGCTGCCCACTCGGTCATGAACAGGCGGGATGCCTCGCACTCTCCGAGACGCGCGGCGTGGTAGGCCCACGTCTTGAGGTTCTCGTCGGCCGGGTCGGCAGGGAACTGTTCCCGTTGCTGGTCCAGCCACGCTTCGACGGCGGCATCGGTGTGGTGGTCCGCGGCGATATCGCCCAGGATGCGGTCGCGGTCAGGGTGGGCGCCGGCTTCCACTGCTGCGGCGGTGGCCGCGATGCCGCCCGTGAGCAGATGGTAGAGGTGGTAGCCCAGGGCCGTGTCGAAGCTGATGTTCTTGGCGGTCCAGTGCAGCCAGAGATCCTCCACCTGCCGGTGCTCGGCGAGCAGGAATCCGGCCAGCGTCAGGTCAGGGGCCAGTCCCCAGGAGATGGCCTCCTGGTAGAACGTGGTCTGCTGCTGGAGAAGGAAGCGAAGGAGCGGCAGATCCTGGGGGCGCCGGTCGTATTGAAGTGCCCACAGAACTCCGAAGCGGGCGGCCCTGTCGCGGTCGGTCACGTGCCCTTCGTCGGTGTGCTCCGCGAAGAAGGCGAGGTCGGTCCATGTCGCCGGATCCCGCCGCGCTCGGTCGAGATCCCTTCTCGGTATGCGCAGGAGTCGTTCTTGCTCGTCGGCAGTACCCGGGTGGAATCCGGGCCCAGCGGCTGGAGAGGTGCAGCCGGGACCTCCTCCGCCCGGTCGCCGCGGAACTCGGGGTGGCGGGTATCGCCCGCCGCTGGGGCTTCGCCAACTCCAGCCACTTCAGCCGCGCCTTCCGTGCGGCCTACGGCATGACACCGAGGGACTAATACGGGATCGAATCCGCGGCGACGGCCCACGGTGATCACGTTGCGGCCTGGTGAGGGCAGGCGACGAGCAGCCGGCGCGAGGGGACGTACCACCGTTCGGACGGCGGGAGGCCCCCGGTCGCATCCGGCCATCCTCCGTACGGGTGAGTGAGGCTCATCACTGGTTCGCGCCCTCGGTTCGCAGACTGGGTAGGAGTACGTTCCTTCGACCAACGGCCGGGGATACTCCCCCGACCGCGCATCCCCCGGTCAGCAGTGCTTCCGACGAGAGAGACACCCGACATGTCTGCACTTGTCCCGTCCCAGCCCCCGCCCCAGTCCGTCGGCGTGGTCGCCGAGTCGTCCGGCGGGGAGACCCGCGTCGCGGCGACACCGGCGACCGTGCGGCAGTTGCTCGGTCTCGGCTACGACGTCGTCGTCGAGCCGGAGGCCGGTGCCGCCTCCGGCTTCACCGACGCCGCCTACACCGAGGCCGGGGCGCGCATCGGCGACGCCTGGGCGGCGGAGGTGGTCCTGAAGATCAACGCGCCGACGGAGGACGAGATCGCCCGGCTGCGCGAGGGCACCACCCTGGCGGGCCTGATCGCGCCCGCCCAGCACCCCGAGCTGCTCAAGGCGCTCTCCGCCCGCGGCGTCACCGCGCTGGCGCTGGACGCCGTCCCGCGGATCTCCCGGGCGCAGTCGATGGACGTGCTCAGCTCGATGGCCAACATCGCCGGGTACCGGGCGGTGATCGAGGCGGCCCACGTGTTCGGGCGCTTCTTCACCGGCCAGGTCACCGCCGCGGGCAAGGTCCCGCCGGCGAAGGTCCTGGTGGCGGGTGCCGGCGTGGCCGGCCTGGCCGCCATCGGCGCCGCGTCCAGTCTGGGCGCGATCGTCCGGGCGACCGACCCGCGGCCCGAAGTGGCCGACCAGGTCAAGTCGTTGGGAGGTGAGTACCTGGCCGTGGAGGTAGCCCAGGAGGCGAGCACCGACGGCTACGCCAAGGCGACCTCCGCCGAGTACGACCGCGCCGCCGCGGCGCTGTACCACGAGCAGGCGATGGACGTGGACATCATCGTCACGACCGCGCTGATCCCCGGCCACCGGGCCCCGAGGCTGGTGACGGCCGAGGACGTGGCGGCGATGCGGCCCGGCAGCGTCATCGTCGACATGGCCGCCGCTCAGGGCGGGAACGTCGAGGGCACCGTGGCGGGCCGGACGGTGGTCACCGACAACGGCGTCACCATCATCGGCTACACCGACCTGGCAGCCCGACTGCCCGCACAGGCCTCGCAGTTGTTCGGCACCAACCTGGTCAACCTGTTGAAGCTGCTGACACCCGAGCGGGACGGCCGGCTGGCCCTCGACTTCGAGGACGTGATCCAGCGGGCTGTGACGGTCGTCCACGACGGCGAGATCACCTGGCCGCCGCCGCCCGTGGCGGTGTCGGCCGCTCCGGCCGCGCAACCCACCGCGCCGGCCTCCGCGGCCGTGGAACCGGGACGGCCCCGCCTCGGCCCCGCGGCGCGCTTCGGCCTGATCGGCGCGGGGATGCTCGCGGCCTTCCTGCTGACCGCCTTCGCACCGGCCCAACTCGCCCAGAACCTCACCGTGTTCGCACTCGCCGTGGTGATCGGCTACTACGTCATCGGCAAGGTGCACCACGCCCTGCACACCCCGCTGATGTCGGTGACCAACGCGATCTCCGGGATCGTGGTGATCGGGGCCCTGCTGCAGATCGGCCACGAGAGCCGCTTCGTCACCGGGCTGTCCTTCATCGCCGTGCTGTTGACCAGTGTGAACATCTTCGGCGGCTTCGCCGTCACCCGCCGCATGCTGTCGATGTTCTCGACCTCCCCCGAAAGGCGTTGAGCCCGATGACTTCCACGACGGCCTCGCACGCCGCGGACCTGGTCGCCGCGCTGCTGTTCATCCTCAGCCTCGCCGGGCTCTCCCAGCACCGGACCTCGCGGGCCGGCGTCGTCTACGGCATCGCCGGCATGGCCCTCGCGCTGGTCGCCACCGTCGTGGTGGCGGCGCAGAGCATCACCGCCGGCGCGGTCGCGCTGATCGTGGTCGCGATGGCACTCGGCGGTGCGGCCGGGCTGTGGCGGGCGCGGCGGGTCGAGATGACGCAGATGCCCGAACTGATCGCCGTCCTGCACAGCTTCGTCGGTCTCGCCGCCGTCCTGGTCGGCTGGAACAGCTACCTGGAGGTCGAGTCCCACGGGTCCGGCCAGACCCGGATCGCCGGTGAGCTGCTCGGCATCCACCACGCCGAGGTCTTCATCGGCGTCTTCATCGGCGCGGTCACCTTCACCGGCTCCATCGTGGCCTTCCTGAAGCTGTCCGCCCGGATCGCCTCGCGTCCGCTGACGCTGCCCGGGAAGAACGCCCTCAACCTGGGCGCGCTGGCCGCCTTCGTGGGCCTGACGGTCTGGTTCACCGTCAGCCCGGGCCCGGTCCTGATGGTCGCGGTCACCGTGCTGGCACTCGCCCTGGGCTGGCACCTGGTCGCCTCGATCGGCGGCGGCGACATGCCCGTGGTGGTCTCCATGCTGAACAGCTACTCGGGCTGGGCCGCGGCCGCCTCGGGGTTCCTGCTCGACAACAACCTGCTCATCGTCACCGGGGCGCTGGTCGGCTCCTCCGGCGCCTACCTCTCGTACATCATGTGCAAGGCCATGAACCGCTCCTTCCTGTCCGTGATCGCCGGTGGTTTCGGCATCGAGGTCCCGTCCGGTGGGAGCGAGGAGCAGGGCGAGCACCGCGAGGTCCACGCCGAGGAGGTCGCCGGGCTGCTCGACCGGGCCCGGTCGGTGGTGATCACCCCCGGCTACGGCATGGCCGTGGCCCAGGCCCAGCACCCGGTGGCCGAGTTGACACGGCGGCTGCGCGATCGCGGGGTCGAGGTCCGCTTCGGGGTGCACCCCGTCGCCGGGCGCCTGCCCGGGCACATGAACGTGCTGCTGGCCGAGGCGAAGGTGCCCTACGACATCGTCCTGGAGATGGACGAGATCAACGACGACCTCGCCGCGACCTCGGTCGTCCTCGTCATAGGCGCCAACGACACCGTCAACCCGGCCGCGACCGATGACCCGAGCAGCCCGATCGCCGGGATGCCGGTGCTGCGGGTGTGGGAGGCCGAGCAGGTGGTCGTCTTCAAGCGCTCGATGGCCTCCGGCTACGCGGGGGTGCAGAACCCGCTGTTCTTCCGGGACAACACCGCCATGCTCTTCGGCGACGCCAAGCAGAGCGTCGAGGCGATCCTGCGGGCCCTGCCCGGCCGGGACCCCGAAGGCGCGGTCCCGGCCGCCGGGCGCGCGGCGGCGCGGTAGCACCACCGTGCCCGGGGCGGGGCGGGCCGTCGGACCGGTTCAGGGGGCGTCCCCCACCGCCGGTCCGACAGCCCGCCCCGCCCCCGCGTCAGACCTGGCAGCGCTCGAGCGCGAACAGGTGAGGAAAATCTCGGAGCAGCACCTGGGCTCCGGCCCACTCGGCCGTGGGCGCCGCCCGGGCGCACCGAGCCCCCTCCGAGAGCCGTGCGCCCCGTACCCGCGGCATCTCGGGGGCCGGCCCGCTGCGGGTCACGCGTCGATGCCGAGCCCTCGCCCCGTGGATAGACTGACCAGGCGTTCCAGGAACGGACCCGGCGCGGGCGACGGAGCATTCAGTGCGCCCCGTAGTCGCGCGTTCGCCACTCTCCGTGACCGCAGCGGTGGGGGCGAGCCGGTCGCGGATGATCCGGCAGCGGGCCATCGATCGGACGGGAGCCCTGCCATGGCGAACACGTCCAGGTCTCCGGGCGGCTACGACCCCGAGATCGCCCGCCCCGTGTCCGCCCGCGCCTCTTCGCGGTGGTCGGCCCCCCGGGACGACACCGAGCCGACCGCGGCCAACGACCGGCTCGCGCTGAACGGCATGGGCAGCTTCGACTGGGACCTCGACGAGGGCACCTACCACCTCGACGACGTGGGCCTGGACGTGTTCGACCTGCGGGCCGACGAGTTCGACGGAGATCCCGCCTCACTCTCCGCGAGGGTTCTGTCGACGGACAGTGAGCGGCTCGACGAGGCGGTGTCGCGCGCGCTGCGAGAGGGCCACCTGACCTTCGCGTCCTACTTCCGCCTGGTCTGCCGCGACGGGACCCTGCGCTGGGCCCACACGCAGGGGCGCATCCTGCGCGACCCGCAGGCCCGTCCGTACCGCATCGTCGGCATCGTCCGCAACGCCGAGGAGGAGCTGGCCCACGCCGAGGGGATGCGGGCGCTCGCCGCCGACCGGCGCCGCCAGACCGACTCCGTGCGCGCCACCACCGAGGCCCTCGCCCGTGCCATCACCGTTCACGACGTGACCGACGTGCTGACCGACAGCGAAGGGCTGCGACGCTTCGGGGCGGACGGGCTGGCCCTCGGGCTGGTGGACGGGGACGTCATGCGCCTCGTCGCCGCGACCGAGCAGCCGTCGGCGGAGCTCAGGGCCAGGGACGACCTGTCGCTGACCCACCTGGGGGACGGCCTGCCCCTGTCCGAGGCCGTGCTCACCCGGCGCGCGCGGTTCGTCGGCACCAGGGAGGAACTCACCACCCGCTACCCCCGTCTGATGCCCTATGCCGAGGAGATGGGGATCGAGGCGGCGGCCTTCCTGCCGCTGGCCGCCCAGGCCCGGTCCATCGGCGCGCTGGGCCTGTTCTACCGGGACAGGCACCACTTCAGCACCGAGGACCGCAACATCTGCATCGCGCTCAGCAGCGCGGTCGCGCAGTCCCTGCAACGCGCCATGCTGTTCGACCAGGAACGCGAGTTCGCGACCACGCTCCAGACCACCATGCTGCCCCGCCGCATCCCCGAGATCAGCGGCGGCGAGGTGGCCGTGCGCTACCGGGCCGGCCGCAGCGGACGCGAGGTGGGCGGGGACTGGTACGACGTCATCCCCCTGCCGGGTCGGCGGGTGGGGCTGGTGGTCGGCGACGTGGAGGGGCACGACAGCCACGCGGCCGCCATCATGGGCCAGTTGAGGATCGCCCTGCGCGCCTACGCCACCGAAGGGCACACCCCCGCCACGGTCATGGCCCGCGCGTCCAGGTTCCTCGCCGATCTCGACACCGAGCGGTCCGCGACCTGCATCTACGTCGACGCCGACCTGGAGACCGGAACACTGCGCCTGGTACGGGCCGGCCACCTCGAACCACTCGTGCGCCACAGCACCGGCCTCACCGGCTGGGCCGGCGTCCGCGGCGGCCTGCCGCTCGGCGTGGCCACGGTGTTCGGCCAGGACGGCTACCCCGAGACCCGGCTCGACCTCAACCCCGCCGACACCCTGCTCCTGTGCACCGACGGACTGGTCGAGCACCCCGGTCGGGACATCGCGGACGGCATCGAAGCCCTCGCCGCCGCCCTGCGCGACGGTCCTCGGGACACCGAAGCGCTCGCCGACCACCTCTGCGGCGGCGATCCGAGCCGCCTCGGCAGCAGCGACGACGTGGCACTCCTGCTGCTGCACCGCGCAGCCGTACCCGGCGCCCACGCCACCCGGCAGATGACCCAGCACGTCCACCAGGCCGATCCGGAGGGGTTGGCGGAGACCCGGGCCATGCTCCGCCAGGCCCTGGCCGCGTGGGGTGCGACCGACCTCCTGCCGGACGTCGAACTCACCGCGGACGAACTGATCACCAACGCCCTGGTCCACACCGACGGAGGCGCGCTGCTCACCATAGAGCTGCGGGCCGGGACCGCCCCCTGCATCCGCCTGGAGATCCGCGACCGCTCCAGCGTCCTGCCGCGCCGACGGACCCCCGGCGAGACCGCCACCTCCGGCCGCGGCCTGCTGCTGGTGGACGCCCTCGCCGGGAGCTGGGGCGTGGAGCCGCTCGGCAGCGGCAAGAACGTCTGGTGCGAGTTCCCGCTGGCGGGTTGACCGTCCGACGGCAGCTCACCCGGTCGACACCTGTTCTCGGCCCTCCGCGTCCGCGATCCGGTTGCCGACCGTCGGCACGGTGGTGACGACCGGTGGGCCCCCGACCATCGGCCCGTGGCCGGGGCTGGGCGTGCCGGCACTGTGGGCGGCCACCGCACTGCTGCTGGGCGGCGCGGTGCTCCGGCGGCGGGACGCCTGATGAGCCCGGCCCGTCCCGCGGCGCGCTTGCGCGACCGTGGGACGGGCCGGGCCCGAGCGCCGCTACGCGACGCCGTCCTGCCACCACCAGAAGCCCGAGCCGTAGTTGCCGTGCTCGATCCGGCTGTCCACGTGCTGCCACGAGACGGTGTAGGTCTCCAGGCCGGAGAAGCCGCAGGTCTCGGCGATCCGGTAGACCGAGAGCGTGGACAGGCCGGAGACCGCGATGTCGGCGGCGACCCCGTAGGTGTGCATGGAGTTCGACGCACCGCCGATCTGCGCGTTGTACGCGGTGCTGCGGAAACCGGAGTTGACGGTGATCGCGCGGTCGCCCGACTTCTTCCGCAGCGCCTCCAGCTTGTACATGGTGCGGCGCACGTTCTCCCGCACCTCGCCGGAGCCGACGTTGCCGCCGCCGAAGCCCGAGCCGTCGTGGCTGGTGAACTCCGACCAGTCGAAGTGGGCGGTGGAACCGTCCGACTTCTCCAGCGAGTTGAGCACAGCGAAGGTCTGCGGGCCGGCGACGCCGTCGGCGCTCAGCCCGTACGCGGCCTGGAACCGGCGCACCGCGGCGGCGGTGCCGGGCCCGAAGGAGCCGTCCACGCCGACGTAGGTCTGGGAGGCGGAGTCGGCGGCCCAGCCCGCGACGCGGATCTGCAGCTCGACCACGGCGGCACCGGAGGAGCCCTGGCCGAGCGAGCCGGACCACCCGTAGGCCGCCGCGGGCCGGGCGAGGCCGACCTCGGCGACCGCGGCGAGCCCGGCCGCGGCCACGACGCCGGTGCCGTAGCGCAGGAGTGAACGGCGGTCGAGGGGAGAACTGTTCATGTCCTGAATCCTTCGAGGAGTTCGAACGGGTCGGGTCGGTGCATGATCAGCGGTGCCGGCTCAACGGTGCCCGCTCGGCAGTCCACCGTCAACGGTCCTCGGCCACCGGAATCCGGTGCGGCGCGTCGCGGACGGCGGGCCCGTCAGCGCAGCCGGACGGGGGCGAAGCGGACCGGGGTGCCGGGGGTGGCCTGGGCGGCGGCGGGGAGGGCTGTGGCGGGGACCACGCCGATGACGGGATAGCCGCCGGTGGTCGGGTGGTCGGCGAGGAAGACCACCGGGCGGCCGTCGGGCGGCACCTGGACGGCGCCCAGGACCATGCCCTCACTGGGCAGTTCGCCCTCGCGGGCGCGCTCCAGCGGCGGGCCGTCCATCCGGAGGCCGATCCGGTTGCTGGTCGTCGAGACGCGGTAGTCGCAGCGCGCGAGGGCACCGAGGGCCCCGGCGGTGAACCAGTCGTCGCGCGGGCCGAGCACGAGTGGGAGGACCAGCAGGGCGGGAGGGGCGGCCCAGGGCAGCACGTCCGCCCCGGCCGACGGGCCGACGGGGGCGCCGAGCGGCAGGCAGTCCCCGGCTGACAGCGGCGCGGGGCCGAGCCCGGAGAGCAGGTCGGTCGAACGGCTGCCGAGGACCGGGTCGGTGGCGATCCCGCCCGCGAAGGCGAGGTAGCTGCGCACCCCCTGGGTCGCGGGCCCGACGTCCAGCCGCGCCCCGGCGGGGACCCGGACCGGGGCGCCCCAGGCGGCGGGCCGGCCGTCGACCCGTACGGCGCAGGGCGCCCCGGTCACGGCCACCGTCACCGGGCGGTGCACCCGGACTGCGCAGCCCAGCACCGTGGTCTCCAGGGCGGCCGCCCCGGCGGGGTTGCCGACCAGCCGGTTGGCCAGCCGGTGGGCGGGCCGGTCGAGCGCTCCGGAGCGCGGCACGCCAAGGTGGGCGTGGCCCGGACGGCCGAGGTCCTGGACGGTCGTCAGCAGGCCCGTGCTGACGACGGTGACGGTCGCGGCTCTCTCGGGCACGTCCTCTCCTGTCACGGCTCCCCCGTTCACGCTTGCCCGTTCATGCTTGCTCGTTCATGCTTGCCCGTTCATGCTTGCTCGTTCATGCTTCTTCGCTCGCACTTCCTCGTCCACACGTCCTGATCATGCTTCCTCGATAACGAACCGCACCCGCGTCCCCGGAGCGAACAGGGCCGCGGGCTCGCGCGCGGCGTCCCAGAGCGCGGCCCCGGTGCGGCCGATCAGCTGCCAGCCGCCCGGGGACGAGCGCGGGTAGACGCCGGTGTACGGTCCGGCCAGGGCGACCGAGCCGGCCGGCACGGCGCTGCGGGGCACCGCCCGTCGCGGGACGTGGTACCGGTCGGCGAGGCCGGTGAGGTAGCCGAAGCCGGGGGCGAACCCGCTGAAGGCGACGCGGAATTCGGTCGCGGAGTGGATGCGCGCGACGGCGTCCTGCGCGACGCCCCAGAGCTCGGCGACCTCCGCAAGGTCCGCGCCGTCGTAGCGGACCGGAACGGTCACCACCGGGCCGGCCCGCTCGGGGGCGGGCGGCACCCGCCAGGTGGCCATTTCGGCGGCCAGGGCGCCCGGGTCCGCCACCCCGTCGAGCAGCACGGTCCGTTCGGCCGGGACGATCTCGTCCACCGGCGCCAGCCCGGATTCCGTACGCCTGCGCAGGAGTTCGGCGTGGAGGGCGGCGGTCCGGTCGGCGTCGGCGAGTTCGACCAGCAGGGCGTGCGGGCCGACCCGCAGCACTCTCATGCGAAGGCCTCGACGCGCACCCCGGCCGCTCTCCGCGCCGTCCGGACGCGGCGGGCCGCCTCGAACAGTCGCGATCCGGGCAGCCCCAGCACCGGCGGCGCCGGCGTTCCGGGCAGGGCCAGGCGGATGCCGCGGACCACAGCCGCGGCCTGTTCCTCGTCGTGCACGGTGCGGTTGTAGAGCGCGCCGTGCGGTTTGACGTAGCCGACCGCGGCGCCGGCTGCCTGCGCGAACACCTGCAACACCCCTGTCTGGTAGGCGATTTCGTCGGCCAGCTCGTCCGGTGGGACGTCCATCGCCCGCCGCCCGAAGCCGGCCAGGTCCCGGTACGAGACCTGCGCGCCGATCCGCACCCCGCGCTCGGCGGCGAGGGAGCACACCCGCCACATGGTGGACGGGTCTCCGGCGTGGAAGCCGCAGGCCACGTTGGCGCTGGTGACCACCGACAGCAGGGCCGCGTCGTCGGTGAGCGTCCAGCGGCCGAAGCCCTCGCCGAGATCGGCGTTCAGGTCGATCACCGGCTCGGGTGCGTCCGCGGTCACCGCCCGTCCCCCAGGACGTCCTCGACGCCCGGGGCCTGCCCGCGCTCCGTCATGGCGCGGACGATCACCGCGCGCGCGTCGTCCAGGTACCCGGTCAACTCGACCTCGGCGTCGTCGATCGCGCCGGATTCCAGCAGCCCGGCGAGCGTCTGGTTGCGGCGCAGGAACGGCTCGTGCAGCGCGTGCGCGGAGGGGACGGCGGCGAAGGCCAGGCGCAGTTCCGCCATAAGCCGCGCCATGCACTCGTCGATCCGCGCGCTGCCGGCCAGCCCGGCGACGGCCTGGTGGAAGTGCAGGTCCGCGGTGCCGACCGCGGCCCAGTCATCCAGCAGTTCGGCGGCCTCCGCCCGTACGAGCGCGGCCCGCACCGCGGCCAGGCGCTCCGGCGAGGCGCTGCGCAGCGCGCGTACGCCGGCCATCTCCAGGGCCAGGCGCAGGGTGTAGATGTCGGCGACGTCCACCGGTTCGAGGATCCGGACGAACACCCCGCGGTTCAGCTCGTGGACGACCAGGCGCTGGTCGACCAGCTGCCGGAACGCCTCGCGGAGCGTGTTGCGCGACACCGCGAGCGCCTCGCCCAGCGCCTCCTCCGACAGGCGGGTTCCGGGGGCGAGCCGGCCCTCGGTGATGTGCTCGCGCAGCACCTCGGCCACCCGCTGGGCGGCGCTGGCGCGTTCGAGGCGGCCCCGGTCGGCCGCGAGTGCGTCGAAAACCCCGGTCAAGTCCTGCCTCCTGCCGCCCTACGTCCCGTCAGTACGGAACGCTGCCCTGACTCTTGTCGGATTGTTCCACAATCCCCTAACCTCTCGGCAACCCCGCTGCGAGGCCCGGCCCACCCGGTCGGGACCTCCCGCGCCGTGCGGCGTCACAGACGACCGCGCACACGGCGCGGATCCGTCCGAAAGGCGGCCAGGAACATGATCGTTCTTGTCGGCATCCTCATCGTGGTGGCCGGATTCGCCACCCGGCGAAATCCGCTCCTCGTCGTCGGCGTCGCCGGTGTCGCCACCGGACTGCTGGGCGGACTGAGCCCGGTGAAGGTCCTGGAGTCGTTCGGGACGGGCTTCGCCTCCAGCCGCTCGGTGACCCTCTTCGCGGTCACCCTGCCGGTCATCGGCCTCCTGGAGCGCCACGGCCTGCAGGACCAGGCCCGCACCCTGATGAACCGGCTCGCGAAGGTCAGCGCCGGCCGCCTGCTCGCGTGCTACCTGGTGATCCGTCAGCTCGCCGCCGCGCTCGGGGTCACCGCGCTCGGCGGCCAGGCCCAGGCCGTGCGGCCGATGATCGTACCGATGGCGGAGGCCGCCGCCGAGCGCCGCCACGGCACCCTGACCGAGCGGACCCGCGAACGCCTGCGCTCCTTCGCCGCCAGCGCCGACACCGTCGGGCTGTTCTTCGGCGAGGACTGCTTCCTCGCCATCGGCTCGATCCTCCTGATCACCGGTTTCGTCAACGCGACCTACCACACCAGCCTGGAGCCCGTTCAGCTCGCCCTGTGGGCCATCCCGACGGCGGTCTGCGCCACCCTCATCCACGGCGCGCGCCTGCTGCGGCTGGACACCACCCTCGCCCGGGACCTGCCCGCCGGGTCCGGCCGACCCGCTGTCGCCCCCACCGACTCCCGCCCGACCGGCTCCCGCACCACCGGCACCCTCACCACGGAGGACAGCAAGTGATCAAGGTCGAGTGGCTGTACTGGCTCGTCGGTGCCGTCTTCATCGCCATGGCCGTGCAGATGGCGGCCGACCGCAGCAACCCCAAGCGGTTCGGCAGTGCCGCCTTCTGGGGTCTGTTCGGCGCGAGCTTCGTCTACGGCACGTGGGTCGCCGACAAGAGCGCGCCCGCCGCGCCCCTGGGGGCGGCCGTCCTCGCCATGATCTGCCTGGGCGGACTCGGCCTCACCGGGCGCGGCACGCCCAGGACCACCACCCCCGAGCAGCGGGCCGCCTCCGCCGCCCGGCTCGGCAGCCGGCTGTTCATACCCGCGCTCACCCTGCCGCTGGTCGCGCTGACCTGCGCCACCCTCCTCAAGGACGTGCACCTCGGCGGCGGGCTGCTGCTGCAGTCCGGCAGCGAGGCCCTGCTCGGGCTCGGCATCGGCACGCTCGTCGCCCTGGCCGTCGGCCTCGTCCTCACCCGCGAGCGCAACCCCGTCGCCGCTCTGCACGCCGGCCGCACGCTGGTGGAGGCCATGGGCTGGACGCTGCTGCTGCCCCAACTCCTCGCCGTGCTCGGCTCGATCTTCCAGGCCGCCGGTGTCGGCACCCAGGTCGGCAAGATCACCACCCACTTCCTGCCCGACGGCAGCCCGTACGCGGCGGTGGCGCTCTACTGCCTCGGCATGGCCCTGTTCACCGTCGTCATGGGCAACGCCTTCGCCGCCTTCCCCGTCATGACCGCCGCCATCGGCTGGCCCGTCCTGATCACCCAGCTGCACGGCAACCCGGCGGTCGTCCTGGCGGTGGGCATGCTGGCCGGCTTCTGCGGCACCCTCGCCACCCCGATGGCCGCCAACTTCAACCTGGTCCCGGCCACCCTGCTCGAACTCAAGGACCAGTACGGGCCGATCAAGGCCCAACTGCCCACCGCCGGACTTCTGTTGGTGTGCAACATGGCCATCATGTCGCTGTTCGCGTTCTGACCACGCCCCCCGGAACCACCTCACCAGAAAGGCCCTTCCCCCCGTGACCCGGGTCCTGCTCACCGGCTTCGAACCGTTCGACGGTGCCGTCCTCAACCCGTCCTGGGAGGTCGCCCGCCTCGTCGCCGACCAGCCGCCCGAGGGGCTGGAGGTCACCCCCGTCCGACTGAGCTGCGTCTTCGGGCGGGCAGCCGAAGAACTGCGCGCGGCGGTGCGCGGCAGCGACCCGGACGTGGTGGTCTGCCTCGGCCAGGCGACCGGCCGACCCGACATCAGCGTCGAGCGCATCGCCGTCAACATCGACGACGCACGCATCCCGGACAACTCGGGCCGGCAGCCGGTGGACCGGCCCGTCGTCCCCGGCGGCCCGGCCGCCTACTTCGCCACCCTGCCGGTCAAGGCGTGCGTGGCCGCCGTCCGGGAGGCCGGGCTGCCGTCCTCCCTGTCCCACAGCGCCGGGACCTTCGTCTGCAACCACGTCTTCTACGCCCTGATGCACCTGCTCGCCACCGAACGCCCCGCCACCCGCGGCGGCTTCGTCCACCTGCCCGCCCTGCCCGAACAGGTCCTGGACCGGGCCCAGCCCTCCCTCCCCGCCGCCACGACCGCCCACGCCCTCCGCACCCTGCTCACCGTCTCGACCCTCCCCACCGACCTGCACACCCCGGAGGGCACCACCCACTGACGCACCGGGCTGCTCGACGACCGCACGGTTCGGCGATGCGAACCGTCCGCAGCCGAGCAGCGGGGATCATGACAACGCTGCCTCCGTATCGAATCCGTTAGCATGCGCATTTGGTTTTCGAACATACGAGCCGGTCGGTATGCGGCCCGGACGCACGGGGGGGCATGCATGGCAGATCCTGACGCCGGCTTGGCATTCAAGGTCAATCCGGCCGAACTGGACGGCTGCGGACAGAGCGCGCAGCACATCGGGGGCCTGATACCGGGTGAGACGTCGAAGCTCGCGGAGCCGTGCAACCAGGCCGCCGGTACCTTGCAGGGCTGGCTGACGGCCGCCGCGGTGCGCGACTGCGGCGCCAACTGGAAGACGCTGCTGGACAAGCTCGCCGGCGACATGGGCGACGTCGGCTCCAAGCTCGCCACGACGGCCGCCTACTACCGCCAGGTCGAGAAGGACATCCACACGAGCATGCGGAACCCGGCCGCCCCGGCGCCGGCCGAGCCGGACCCCTTCGGCACGGCGGTCGTCCCGGGCCCCGTGAAGCCTTCGAGCGCGAAGGCGGCCGAGTAGCCCGATGGACATCAAGACCCTCTACGGCGCCAACATCAACAACATCACGATCGCGAAGAACGCCTTCGACACGCTCTACTCGGCCTTCGGCCGGCACATCGAGTCCTGGCAGCACGAGGTCGCCGACCGGCTCACCAACTCGCACTGGACCGGCACCGCCTCCGACCACTGGGCCACGGTGGCGGCGTCCATACACGACATCGTCCTGGTCGGCAGCCCGGGTGTCGGGGTGGACAAGGCGACACAGCTCGGGATCGGCGCGGACCACGTGTACGTCGGCACGGCCAAGAACGACCCCGTCGCGGCCGCGCCGGCTCCCGGGATGCTCGTTCCCGGTTGGGCCGCGGTCGAGGCGATCACGAATCCCGACGGGTCGTGGCACGGCACGGACCCGGCGAGCGAGACCTTCGGCGGGCAGCGCTTCTCGGTGGCCGACGGGACCATGACCGACTCCCACGACAACTACTTCGGCAAGGACGACAAGGGCGGCGACTCGCTCTCCAACATCGGGAGGATCGTGAGCGGCCACGGGAACACGATCACCAGGGAGGATCCGAGGTGAGGGCCGCGGTATGGCGCACGGCCGTGCCAGGGGTACTGCTGGCGCTCCTGGTCGGCTGGTACGCCTGGCCGGAGCCCGCGGAGCCCACCGTGCCGGTCGAGCAGGCGCAGCAGCGGATCGAGGCCGGGTTCGCCGAGGTCGCCGGGGCCTTCCACCCGGGGCTCCAGTGGGCCACGCCGAGGTACGAAACCGACCCCGAGCTGACCGGATTCTGCGGTACGTCCGGGTGCAAGAAGACGGGCCGGACGAAGATGTCCGCCCACCAGGCGGCCCGGGTGCGGATCACCTCCACGCGGGACCAGGAGCCGCTCGACGTCGTCCAGACGCTCTGGACCGGAAAGGGCTACTCAGTCACTCGCAACAAGGGCTCGGTGGAGGTGAAGGGCTCGGGGTTCAGCCTCTGGTTCGCCGTGGGTGTGAACGGTTGCGCCGAGGTGCAAGCCTCCGTGTTCAAGGTCGCCGACATCGGCGATCCTGCCTGGATCGACAGGTTCGGCCCGGCAGGCCGGAACTACGCCGCCACCTGCGCGACGGTCGACGACCCCTACTGGTCACACTGACACCGCGAACCCGCCCGGCCCGACGTCCTCGGGCCGGGCGGGCTCGGCGGTCTCGGTCGTGTGAGTCGGATCAGCGAACGAGGTGCAGGGTGAGGTCGGCCTCGGTCTCGCTGATGTTGTGGATGTGGACCGAGCCGCGGACGGTGCTGAAGGCGCCGGTGCCGCCGGTGACGGCCGCCTGGAACTCGGCGGGCCCGTTGGTCAGCGCGTCGGTGAGCGCGGCCTGGATGGTGATGTCACCGTCGGCCAGCGACAGCGTGACCACGCACTGGGCGGTGCCGCCGCCGGTGACCGAGGTGAAGGTGCACACGCCCTGATCGGTGCCGGCCTTGGTCCCGTCCCGGAACAGGTCGCTGGTGAAGATGAACTCGTCACCGACGCTGGGCCCGCCGTCCTTGTCCACGTCGACGAAGGTCTCGGCCGTGGTCGTCTCGTGGAGCTGGAGCACCTGCTCGCCGCCGTGGTGACCGGCGGGTGCGGTACCGACAGCGGCGGGTGCGGTACCGACAGCGGCGGGCGCGAGGCCGAGCAGGGCGGCCAGGGCGGCGGCCGTGACGAGGCTGGTGGTGGTGAAGCGACGCATCATGCGACTCCTGAGAACGGCATCCTGGTGACGGTCTGTCACCCACCGACGGTTCTACGGGGCGGCCGTCGCTCCGAGACGCCCGGGCGCTCCGACGCACCGGGCGGTCCAGCCGATCGGCGCACCGGGCGGCCGGGGGGCGATCCCCCGCCCGGCCGGGACCGGCTACCCTTCCCGCCATGACCCGTACGCCCCCGGCCCGGCCGCGCCGTCGGACGGTGCTGGCCGCGGGCGCTGCCGCCGTGCTGGCGGGGTGCTCCGGGGGCGGCGGGCCGGAGCGGGCGCTGCGGTTGGCGACCGGGCCCGCGGGCGGGCCGTACAACGCCTTCGGGCGGACGTTGGCCGACACCGTGACGGCCGGGCACCGGCGGCTGACGCTGACCCCGGTGGGCACGGCGGCCAGCGTCGACAACCTCCGGCGGCTCGACGACGGTTCGGTCGACCTCGCCCTGACCACGGCGGACGTCGCCGAGGACGCGGTGCTGGGCCGCGACACCTTCGCCCGCCCGCTCGGTGTGTCGGCGCTCGCCCGCGTGTACGTCAACTACATCCACCTGATCGCCCCCGCCGACGGCCCGGTGCGCGAACTCGCCGACCTCGCCGGACGACGCGTCGCCACCGGCGCGGTCGGCTCGGGACTCCAGGTGACGGCGAAGCGGCTGCTCCGGCAGGCGGCGCTCACCGGCGGCCCCGCGTCCGGGCAACCGCCGGTCCAGCAGGAGACGCTCGGGCTCGCCGACTCGCTGGCCGCCCTGCGCGCGGGCAGCGTGGACGCCGCGTTCTGGTCCGGCGGCGTGCCGACCCCCGCCGTCACCGACCTCTCGCAGGAGCTGCCGGTCCGCTTCGTGCCCCTGGACGCCGTCGCCGAGACCCTGCGCGCCCGGTACGGCCCCGTCTACACGTCCGTCACGCTCCCCGCCGGCGCCTACGGACTGCGGAGCCCGATCGGCACCCTCGGCGTCGGCAACTACCTCACCGCCCGACCGGACGTCCCCGACGACGCGGTGCGCGAGCTGCTCGGGATCCTCTTCGACGAGTGGGCCACCGTGCTGCGCGCCGTGACCGCCGGAGCCCGGCTGGAGCCCCGCTTCGCCGTCTCCACCGGCTCGGTGCCCCTCCACCCGGGAGCCGCGGCCTACTACCGGTCCGTCTACGGCTGAGCGGCCCCCGGGAGCCGGAACTCGACGGTCAGCCCGTGCGGGCTCGTCGGGCGGACGCTCAACGAGCCGCCGCACGCCCGCGCGAGTTCGTCGGCGATGGCCAGGCCCAGTCCCGTTCCCGGCAGGTTCTGGTGCTCCGGAGCGCGCGCGAACCTCCCCGACAGCAGCGGGAGTTGCTCGCCGGACACCCCCGGACCGGTGTCGGCCACCCGGACCACGGCACTGCCGTCCTGCGCGGCCTCCGCCACCACCCGCACGCACTCCCCCGCCGGCACGAACTTGTTGGCGTTGTCGAGCAGCGCGTCCAGGATCCGCCCCGCCGCGTCCGGCAGCGCCACCGCCCGCAGGCCGGGCGCGACCCGCGCCGTCAGCTCCTGCCCGTCGGCGCCGAACACGGGCATCCAGGCCGCCACCCGGTCCGTCACGGCCGAGGACACGTCGTGCTCCCCCAGCGGCACCGTGGCCGACTCCATCCGGGCCAGTGCCAGCAGGCCGTCGAGCAGTTCCTCCAGCCGGTCCGCCTCGTCCAGGGCCGCCGCGTGCGACTCCCGCCCCGGGCCCGGCGGCAGGTGCGGCTCGGCGTTCTCCAGTTGCAGCACCAGGGTCGCCAGCGGGTTGCGCAGCTGGTGGGACGCGTCGGCGACGAAGTCCCGCTGGCGGCGCAGCGAGTCGGCGACGGCCTGCGCCATGCTGTCGAAGTGCCGCCGCAGTCGGCGCAGTTCGGGCGGTCCGGTGTCCGCGGCGACCCGGACCTCCGGTCGGCCGCCCGCCACGGTCGCCACCGCCCGGTCCAGGTCGTCGAGCGGGCGCAGCAGCCAGCGGGCGATGCCGACCGCGACGAGGGCGGCGGCGGCGAAGGCCGTGACGGCGCCGGCGGCGATGAGCGTCCAGCGGACGAGGACGTCGTGGCGCGCGGGGTCGGCGGGGACGGCGAGCAGGACGGCGCCGCTGACCCGTTCGTCCTGTCCGACGGGTTCGGCGAGCACGACGGTGTCCGGTCCCCAGGGGCGGATGGTGGGCAGGGCCTCGGTGGAGCGGCCGGTGAGGGCGCGGCTTCGGGCATCGGCCGCCGCCGGGCCGTTCGGGGCCCGCCCGGCCTGGCCGACGGTGTGTCCGGCCGCGTCGACGACGGTGACGGCGGCGCCGTAGAGCTGGGCGTAGCGGGTGAGTTCGGCGTCGAGTTCGCGGCGGTCGGCGTCGGTGCGGATCCGGTTGGCGAGGTCGGCGAAGCGGACGCCGTCGGCGCGGCGTTGGAGCAGGAGGTGTTCGGTGCGGCCGCGGGCGTAGGACTCGGCGAGGGGGAGGGACAGGAGCAGCACGGCCGCGCCGATCAGGGCGGTGAGGACGGCGAGCAGGCGGCGCCTCACGGTTCTGCGCCCAGGTCGCCGAGCTGGTAGCCGTATCCGCGGATGGTGCGCACGAGCCCGGCGCGCCCGGTCTTGGCCCGGATGCCGGCGATGTGCACGTCGAGGGAGCGCGAGGAGGCGAGGAACGCGTCGCCCCAGATCCGGTCGAGGATCTCCTCGCGCGAGCGGACCTCCCCGGGTCGGGCGGCGAGCAGTGCGAGGACGTCGAACTCGCGCCGGGTGAGCCGGACCGGGACGCCGTCGACGGTGACGCTCCGCCCGGCGAGGTCGATCCCGACGTCCCCGGTGCGCACCCGCGGTTCGGCGCTCTCCGAGGGCTGTCGCCCGGAACGGCTGCGCACGGTGTCGATGCGGGCGATGAGCTCGGCCAGCCGGAACGGCTTGACCACGTAGTCGTCGGCGCCCGCCCGCAGCCCCTGGACGATGTCGCGCTCCTCGCTGCGGGCGGTGACGACGATCAGCGGCAGGTCGCACACGGTGCGCAGCCTGCGCAACAGTTCGAGGCCGTCCAGGTCGGGGAGGCCGAGGTCGAGCAGGACGAACTCGGCCTCCCGGGCGTGCCGGAGCGCCTCGGCGGCGCGGACCACCCGCCGTACGGTGTGCCCGCGCCGCGTGAGGGCGGTGCCGAGGGCCTGGGCCATGCGGTCGTCGTCCTCGACGAGCAGCATGTGCATGCGGACCTCCGAGCGTCGGGGTGCCTACCGTACGGCCTCCGGCACGGCGGGCGCAGCCGCTTCCTCGCCGGGGGTGAGCACGGCCTTGCGGGTGTCCGGCATGAGGACGTACGTGACCAGTGACACCAGGGCGCAGCCGGAGACGTACCAGAAGAACCCGGACTCGTGCCCGCTGTTCTTGAACCAGAGCGCGATGTACTCGGCCGTCCCGCCGAACAGCGCGTTGGCGAGGGCGTACGGGAGGGCGACGCCGAGGGCGCGGATGCGGGTGGGGAACAGCTCGGCCTTCACGGCGGCGTTGATCGAGGTGTAGCCGGTGACGATCAGCAGGGCCACCAGGGAGAGGCCGAGGGCGGACCAGTACGAGGACGCCGAGCCGAGGGCGGACATCAGCGGGTAGGTGCCGATCGTGCAGCCGACGGCGAAGGCGATGAGCAGCGGGCGCCGTCCGATGCGGTCGGAGAGCAGCCCGGCGAGCGGCTGGACGCCGGCGAACACGGCGAGGGCGGTGAAGCTGACCAGCGTCGCGGTGTTCTTGGGGAGCCCGGCGCTGCCGATCAGGTACTTGGTCAGGTAGGTGGTGTACGTGTAGTAGGCGACGGTGCCGCCGAGGGTGAGCGCCATCACCAGGCCCGCCTGGCGGCGGTGTTCCCACAGGGTCCGCAGCGTGCCCCGGGCACCGGTGCCGCTGCCGCTCTCCGAGGTGAACGCGTCCGTCTCCGGAAGGCGGCGGCGCAGCCACAGCACGACGATCGCGAACACGGCACCGAGCAGGAACGGAACGCGCCACCCCCAGGAGTGCAACTGCTCGGTGCTGAGCGTGTGTTGCATGACGATGAGGATGCCCAGGCCGAGCAGCTGGCCGCAGGTCATCGACACGTACTGGAAGGAGGACCCGAGCCCGCGCCGGTCGGGCGCGGACGCCTCGGTCAGGTAGGTGGCGCTGGCGGCGTACTCCCCGCCGATGCTCATCCCCTGCAGCAGCCGCGCCAGCAGCAGGACGACGGCACCGAGGTACCCGGCCTGCCCGTACGTCGGCGCGATCGCGATGAGCACGGCTGCCACCGACATCATCGTGACCGTCAGCGTCAGCGCGCTCTTGCGCCCGTTCCGGTCGGCGGCCCGCCCGAGGACCCACCCGCCGACCGGCCGCATCAGGAAGCCGACGGCGAAGATCCCGGCGGTGTTCATCAGCTTGGCCGTGGAGTTCGACCCGGGGAAGAACTCGTCGGCGAAGTACACCGCGAAGCTGGCGTAGACGAACCAGTCGTACCACTCGACCAGGTTCCCGAGCGACCCGCCGACGAGCGCGAGCCGCCTCCGGGCCCGCTCCTGACGGGGCGGCTGCGAACGGCCGCCGGGCGGCTGTGGACGGGCGCCGGGCGACTGCGACTCGGCCTCGGGCGAAGGGGGCGGCTCGGGCGACTCGAGCGGCGACGGGGACATGGCGGCTCCACGGATTCTCCGGCGGGTGGGGTGCCCCAGAGCGTGCAGCCGCGTCCCGCCCGGCGGCAAGGACCTCGGCCCGGATCTAACGTTCCGCTAAGGAAGCGGCCCGACCGGGGCGGGGCGCGTCGTCGCTCCGTCAGTTCGCCAGGGCCGTGCGGAGGAAGGCGAGGATCTCCGCCCGGGCGGCCTCGGCCTGGGGTTCCAGGCCGGGCAGGGTGAGGAACGCGTGGGGCGCGCCCGGGTACTCGGTGAGCCGCACCGGGGTCCCGGCCGCGTGCAGTCGCTCGGCGTAGCGGCGGCCGTGGTCGGCGAGCGCGTCCCGGGTGGGCACGATCACGAGCGCCGGGGCGAGTCCGCCCAGGTCGTCCGCGTGCAGCGGCGAGACCGCGCGGGGGTCGCCGCCCGGCTCGACGGCGAGCCGCCGGACGAGCTGCAGGACCGGCAGGGCCCGGGTCGGGGTGTGGGCGTACTCGGTGATCGAGGGGTGGTCGAACATCGTCCCGGTGACGTCGACGGCGGGGTTGACCAGGACCTGTGCCTTGAGCTCCAGGCCGGCCTCCCTGGCCCGGACGGCCGTCAGCGCGCTGATCAGCGCGCCGCAGCTCTCACCGAAGACGGCCGCGCGCGCCGGGTCGACGCCCCACTGCGCCGCGTGGCGCAGCACGTGCCGCAGGACGTCCCAGCCGTCGTCGGCGGCGTTGGTGAGTGGGCTGTCGGGGGCGAGGAGGCGGTGCTCGACCGAGACGACGACGGCGGGCAGCCGGGCGGCGAGGTGGCTGCTGGTCCAGTCGCACTGCACCGCCGTGCCCACGAAGCCGCCTCCGTGGACGTGGACCACGAGCGGCAGGTCGGTCCGGGCCACGGCGTCCCCGTGTCCCGTCGGGGCCGGACGGTAGACCCGGACGGGCAGGTCGCGGCCGGGCAGTGCGATCTCCTGCCAGTCGATCGCGGCGCCGGCGTCCGGCTCTCCGAGGAACGCGCGCGCCGCGTCGGAGGCCCGGAAGCGGTTCTCCGCCTCGCGGTAGGCGAGCAGTTCGGCGGTCGTGATGGCCGAGAAGTCCGGCTCCGGCGGCCGGGTGGCGCCGGTGGTCTCGCTCATGTGTCCTACTCCCCCTCCCGGCCGGGTGCCGGGTGTCGTCGTGACCGGACAGTGCGTTGCCCTTATTATGCACGCAGTGCGTGCATCAGCAAGTGCATAGGTTAGGCTGAGCCCGGACGGGAGGGGCGAGAGGAGAGGGGCGAGATGACGGGCCGACGGCGGTGGTCGACCGAGGAGATCCTGGACACGGCGGCGGAACTGCTGCGCACGGGCGACGCCGAGTCGTTCAGCGTGCGCAGACTCGCCGCGGCGCTCGGGACCGACTCCTCCAGCCTCTACCGGCACTTCCGCAACAAGACCGAGCTGCTGCGCGCGGTCGCCGACCGGGTCCTGCTGGCCGCCATGGACGACTACCCCGTGGGCGACCACGCCGAGTGCGACTGGAAGCAGCGCATCACCGCGCTGGCCCTGCACCTGCGCGACGCCTTCGGCGAGCAGCCCCAACTCGCCGCGGTGTGGGGACGCTACGGCTCCGGCGGCACCGGATCCCGGTCGGTCATGGAGGAGGTGCTGCAGGCCCTGCGCGCGTCCGGCCTGCCCGACGAGGAGGTCCCGGTGCGGTACCACCGCCTCGTGATCCTCCTCGCCTCGCTGATCACCTCCGAGGCCGGCATCAGCACCATCGCCCCCGAGGAGTACGAGCAGGGCATGGAGCAGTTCCGCGTCGCGGTGCTCGGCGCCGACCCCGAACGCTTCCCCGCCCTGGCCCACTTCGCCCGCGACATCCGCCCCCTCGGGGCGGAGCGCCGCGCCGCGTTCGAGGAGATCCTCGCCGCCCACCTCGCCCAGGTCGAGGCCCGGATCCCCTGACGCGTCGAGCCATGGGGGCTTCGCGCCGCCGCTGTCGGCATGCGGCTTCGTTCCGGTCGGCGGAGCATGTAGCAGACGAGCGGAGGCGCAGTGGCGAAGGAAGAGGGTCCCGCCCCGGCCGCGGGTGATCTGGTGGTGCTGAGCGGCGTCAACAAGCACTTCGGCGCGCTCCACGTCCTGCGGGACATCGACCTGACGATCGCCCGCGGCGAGGTGGTCGTCGTGATCGGGCCGTCCGGCGGCGGCAAGTCCACGCTGTGCCGCGCCATCAACCGGCTGGAGACCATCGACTCCGGCGAGATCGCCATCGACGGCAGGCCGTTGCCCGCCGAGGGCCGCGAGCTGGCCGCGCTGCGGGCCGATGTGGGCATGGTCTTCCAGTCCTTCAACCTCTTCGCGCACAAGACGGTGCTGCAGAACGTGACGCTCGGGCAGGTCAAGGTCCGCGGGAAGGACAGGAAGGCGGCCGACGAGCGGGCACGCAGCCTGCTGGAGCGGGTGGGGGTTGCGGAGCAGGCCGACAAGTACCCCGCGCAGCTCTCCGGGGGCCAGCAGCAGCGGGTCGCGATCGCCAGGGCGCTGGCGATGGACCCGAAGATCATGCTCTTCGACGAGCCGACCTCCGCGCTCGACCCCGAGATGATCAACGAGGTGCTGGAGGTGATGCGCCAGCTCGCCCGGGACGGAATGACCATGGTCGTCGTCACCCACGAGATGGGATTCGCCCGTTCGGCCGCGAACCGGGTGGTGTTCATGGCCGATGGCCGGATCGTGGAGGAGACGACGCCCGATCGGTTCTTCAGCAACCCGAGCAGCGAGCGGGCCAAGGACTTCCTCGCGAAGATCCTGCACCACTGACCGGGCCTGGTCGGGCCGGACCAGGCCGGTATCCCAGACCTCCGAGGACGAGGAATGATCACCATGAAGCTTCGCAAGGCCACCGTCGCGGCCGCCGCCGTGCTCGTGCTGTCGCCGATCGCCGCCGGATGCGGATCCAGCGGCGGCGGCGGTGGCGGTGCCAGCGGGAGCGCGAGCGCCTCCGGCAAGAAGATCGTCGTGGGCATCAAGTTCGACCAGCCCGGCATCGGCCTGAAGACCCCGGAGGGCAAGTACACCGGCTTCGACGTGGACGTGGCCACGTACGTCGCCAAGCAGCTCGGCCACGCTCCCGGCGACATCGAGTTCAAGGAGGCCAAGAGCGCCGACCGCGAGACGCTGCTGCAGCGCGGGGACGTCGACTTCATCGCCGCCTCGTACTCGATCACTCCCGCGCGCTCGGAGAAGGTCGACTTCGCCGGCCCGTACCTGCTGGCGCACCAGGACGTCCTGATCCGGGCCGACGACGACTCCATCAAGACGCCCCAGGACCTCAACAACAAGAAGCTCTGCTCGGTCACCGGTTCCACCTCCGCGCAGAACGTCAAGACGAAGATCGCGCCCAACGCCCAACTGCAGGAGTACGGCGGCTACTCCGAGTGCCTGACCGGCCTGGAGAACAAGGTGATCGACGCCCTGACCACCGACGACTCGATCCTCGCCGGCTACGCCGCGCAGCCCCAGTTCAAGGGCAAGTTCAAGCTCGGCGGCTTCAAGATGAGCAACGAGAACTACGGCATCGGCGTCCAGAAGGGCAGCGCGCTCAAGGAGCAGATCAACACCGCGCTGCAGAAGATGGTCAGCGACGGCTCCTGGGACGCGGCCGTCAAGAAGAACTTCGGCCCGGCGAACTACCACAACGAGCCCGCTCCGACGATCGGCGTCATCGTCACCTGAGGCGGCGGGAGAGACACCGTGTTCGACTTTCTCCAGGGTTACGACCTGCTGGGGGCCTTCTGGGTGACGGTGCAGCTCACCTTCTACTCCGCCATCGGCTCACTGCTCTGGGGCACCCTGCTGGCCGCCATGCGGGTCAGCCCGGTGCCCCTGATGCGCGGCTTCGGCACCGCCTACGTCAACGTGGTCCGGAACATCCCGCTCACCGTGATCATCGTCTTCACCTCGCTGGGCATGTTCCAGACGCTCGGCGTCACGTTCGGCGCCGACACCTTCAAGGTGATCAACTTCCGGCTCGCCGTGTTCGGTCTGATCGCCTACACCTCGGCGTTCGTCTGCGAGGCGCTGCGCTCCGGCATCAACACGGTGCCCGTCGGGCAGACCGAGGCGGCCCGGGCCATCGGCCTGAGGTTCTCCCAGGTCCTGCGGCTCGTCGTGCTCCCCCAGGCCTTCCGCTCCGTGGTGGGTCCGCTGGCGAACGTGCTGATCGCGCTGACCAAGAACACCACCGTGGCCTCGGCGATCGGGGTCGCCGAGGCCGCCGCGCTGATGCGGGTCATGATCGAGAACGAGGCCCAACTCCTGCTGATCTCAGCCGTCTTCGCGTTCGGCTTCATCTGCCTCACCCTTCCGACCGGACTGTTCCTCGGCTGGGTGAGCCGGAAGGTGTCGGTGAAGCGATGAGCTCGCGGGCCGTGCTGTACGACCCGCCCGGGCCGCGGGCGAAACGGCGCAACCTGCTGTTCACGGCGCTGTTCCTGGTCGCCCTGGCCGGCGTGGTCTGGTGGGTGGTGCAGAGCCTCGCCGACAAGAACCAGCTCGAATGGGCCAAGTGGAAGCCGTTCTTCACGGACTCGGGCGCCTGGGACACCTTCCTCCTGCCCGGGCTCCGGAACACCCTGATCGCCGCCGCGCTCGCCATGGTCATCGCACTGCCGCTCGGAGCGCTGTTCGGCATCGCTCGGCTCTCCGAGCACCGGTGGGTGCGGGTGGCCTCCGGCACGGTGGTGGAGTTCTTCCGCGCCATCCCGGTGCTCATCCTGATGCTCTTCGCCAACGCGGCGTACTCCGAGTACACGGACGTCGGTCCCGATGTCCGGCCGCTGTACGCCGTCGTCACCGGCCTCGTCCTCTACAACGCCTCCGTGCTCGCCGAGATCGTACGGGCCGGGATCCTCGCCCTCCCCCGGGGCCAGAGCGACGCGGCGAAGGCGATCGGCATGCGGAAGAACCAGGTGATGCGGTACGTGCTGCTGCCGCAGTCGGTCACGGCGATGCTGCCCGCGATCGTCAGCCAGCTGGTGGTCATCGTCAAGGACACCGCACTGGGCGGCGCTCTGCTCGGCTTCTCCGAACTGCTGGCGTCGGTGCGGCCGATGAGCGCGAACTTCGGCGCGAACACGATCGCCAGCTTCACCGTCGTCGCGGTGGTCTTCGTCGTGCTGAACTTCGCGCTCACGTCCTTCGCGGGCTGGCTGGAGGGCCGGCTCCGGCGCGGCAAGCGCTCCACCGGGGCGGTCGTCGTCGCCGAGGCGGTCGACGAGCTGGCGACACCGGGCGAGCACGTCCGCCGCGAGGACCTCGGCGGCAACTGACCTGCGGGTGACCGAAGTTGGTCAAACCGCCGCCATCACGGAGCTGTCATCACAGGTCACAGTGCACGCCGGTGGATCCGGCTTCAAATCTCGAGCACGTGTTTCACACATCCCCCTCTTCCGACGGCTCCGATGCTCTACATTGATTTAGCCCCGCCCGTTCGGACATCGGGCGACGGAAGTGATCCACAGGTCCGTCGCTGTCGACTGCCGACATTCGCGTCCAGGGCGTCAGGCGTGGGGGAGATCAATTCTCGGGGCCCGAGCGTGGGCTTCGGGCATGGGGGAAGCAAACACCGGCGGGTTTCCCGCCTGCCCGGAAAACTCCGGCAGGGCGTGGAGCCCTTTGCCGCCGGGGCTGGTTGTTCGAGCACCACTGCACCATCCGATTCGGCATGCGCGGGGGGGCGGGGACCTCCGAGGGACGAACAGCGCGGCGCGGGGGGGCAGGGCCTCCCGAGGGAGGAACAGGTGCGGGAGGCGCGAGCCTCCCGGGGGGAGGAATCGTGTGGAGCGAGCACGTCGAACCCACCGGTGACCTGGCGGGAGCTGTGGAACAGGAGGAAGGAGAATTAGTCAGCCCGTTTCTGGCGGCGCACGGGCGTGCGGGGAACGGGAGAATCAGCCGGTCCGAGATCGACTGGGAGCAGCAGTACCGCCGTACTGTGATCATCAGCGACACCGTGGCGACCGGCTTCGTGGTAGCGGCAATCGGCGGCTTCTTCGGGGTTCGGGACGCGGCCAACTGGCACGAGAAATGGGGAATTCTCGCTTTCGGCACCGAACTGCTCGTGCTGGGCGCGCTTGCGGTGACCCGTGCGTGGGCTTCGGCCGTACTCGGTCAGGGCGCCGAGGAATTCCGCAGGCTCGGACGCTCGCTGTTCACGGCGGCCGTTCTGCTGGCGCTCGGCGGAATCGCCCTGACCTCGCACAACATCAAGCTCTGGATCTTCGTCGCGATTCCGGCGATCACGCTCGTCACCATGACCGAGCGGTACCTGCTGCGTCTGTGGCTGCACAGACGGCGTTACGAAGGACGGTGCCTGCGCCCGGTGCTCGCCGCCGGGAGCGTGGCCACCGTGCGCGACCTGATCGCCCGGACCCGCAAGTTCCCGCACCTCGGCTGGCGGGTGGAGGCGGTGTGCACGCCGGACGGCCGCGGGCCGGACGGTGATCGGGTGGACGGCGTACCGGTCGTCGGCCGCCTGACGGACGTCGCCAACCACGTCCGCCGCGACGGCTACCGGGTCGTCGCGATCACCCCGGACCCGCACTGGTCGCCGGATCGGCTGCAGCGGCTGGCCTGGAACCTGGAGGGCAGCGATGCCGAGATGGTCGTCGCCCCCGTGCTGATGGAGGTGGCCGGCCCGCGGCTGCACGTGGACGCGGTGCTCGGGATCCCGCTGCTGCGGGTCAGCATGCCGACCTTCACCGGGGGCCCCCGGGCGGTCAAGGAGGTCGTCGACCGGCTGGGCGCCGCGGTCCTGCTGGTCCTGTTCGCTCCGCTGATGCTGCTCGTCGGGCTGCTCGTGCTGGCGGACAGCCGGGGCGGGGCGTTCTACCGCCAGCACCGGGTCGGCAAGGACGGCCGCGAGTTCACGATCGTCAAGTTCCGCACCATGGTCGTCGGGGCCGACCGGGCGCGGGCCGAGCTGGCCGACCGCAACGAGGGCGCCGGCCTGCTGTTCAAGCTCCGCCGGGATCCGCGGGTGACCCGGGTCGGAGGGGTACTGCGCCGGTACTCGCTCGACGAGCTCCCGCAGCTGCTCAACGTGCTCACCGGCTCGATGTCGCTCGTCGGTCCGCGGCCCCCGCTGCCGGAGGAGTCCGCCGCGTACGGCCCGGACATCCGGCGGCGGCTGCTCGTCAAGCCCGGGCTGACCGGCCTGTGGCAGATCAGCGGGCGCAGCGACCTGCCGTGGGAGGAGGCGGTCCGACTGGACCTGCGGTACGTGGAGGACTGGTCGCTCGCCCTGGACGCGGTGATCCTCTGGAAGACGCTGCGGGCGGTGCTGCACGGGCAGGGGGCGTACTGATGCGCGGGGGGCGTCGCCCGGTCGGCGCGTGGACGGCAGGCCGCAGGGGCCTGCCCGAGGGGAGGAACGGGTCATGAGGGTCAGCGTCCTGGGGCTCGGCTACGTGGGCTGCGTGTCGGCCGCCTGCCTGGCCAGCCTCGGTCACGAGGTCATCGGGGTGGACGTCAACCAGGTGAAGGTCGACCTGGTCAACGACGGCAAGGCTCCGGTGGTCGAGGAGCGGATCGGCGAGCTCGTCGCCGAGGTCGTGCGGACCGGGGCGTTGCGCGCCACCGCCGACGTCCGCGAGGCGATCACGGGCAGCGAGGTGTCGCTGGTCTGCGTGGGCACGCCCTCGGAGCCCAACGGCAGCCTGTGCACCACGTACCTGGAGCGGGTCACCGAGCAGATCGGTGCCGCGGTGGCCGAGCGGGGCGGGCGGCAGACCGTCGTGTTCCGCAGCACCATGCTCCCGGGCACCTGCCTGAACCTGCTGGTGCCGATCCTGGAGAAGTACGCCGGCGGCACGGCCGGAGTGGACTTCGGGGTCGCGGTCAACCCGGAGTTCCTGCGCGAGGGCACGAGCGTGCGGGACTTCTTCGACCCGCCGAAGACCGTCATCGGCGAGCTGGACCGGGCGAGCGGCGACGTGGTCGCGGCGCTGTACGACGGACTGCCCGGCGAGGTGTTCCGGGTGCCCGTCCCGACCGCCGAGGCGATCAAGTACGCGGACAACGCCTTCCACGGCCTCAAGATCGGCTTCGCGAACGAGCTGGGCGCGGTGTGCCGGGCGCTCGGGGTGGACTCGCACCAGGTGATCGACGTGTTCCTGGCCGACCGCAAGCTGAACATCAGCCCCGCCTACCTGCGGCCCGGCTTCGCCTTCGGCGGCTCCTGCCTGCCCAAGGACCTGCGCAGCCTGGTCCACGCGGCGCAGCGGGCCGACGTCTCGGTGCCGATCCTCTCCCACGTGCTGCCCTCCAATTCCGCGCATCTGCAGCGCGCGGTGGACCTCGTCGAGCACACCGGCAAGCGCCGGGTGGGCCTGTTCGGCCTGTCCTTCAAGCCCGGCACCGACGACCTGCGCGAGAGCCCGCTCGTCGAGCTCGCGGAGCGGCTCTTCGGCAAGGGCTACGACCTGCGGATCTACGACCCCAACGTGAACCTGTCCCGGCTGCTCGGCGCGAACCGCGAGTACATCGAGACCCGGCTGCCACACCTCGCGCAGCTGCTCGCGGAGTCCGTGGGCGAGGTGCTGGAACACGCCGAGGTGTGCCTGGTCGGGACCAGCGATCCGGCCGTGCTGTCGGCGCTGCCCAAGGGCGACGGCCCGGTGATCGTCGACCTCATCCGCCTTCCCGACGCCGAGGCGCGCCGGGCCGAACCGGGGTACGTGGGCCTTGCTTGGTGACACATCGTTCGGTGACCCGGTCGGCGGCAGGCCGGCCCGTCGCGCGCTCGTCCTGGTGGAGAACCTGTCGGTGCCCTTCGACCGGCGGGTGTGGCAGGAGTGCACGACGCTGCGCGACGCGGGCTGGGAGGTGCACGTCATCTGCCCGCAGGGGAGCAAGCGGGACACCGAGGCGGAAGCGGAGGTCGACGGGGTGCGGATCCACCGCTACCCCTTGCGCGCGGCCACCGGAGGACCGGCCGGCTACCTGCGGGAGTACGGATCGGCGCTGTGGCACACCGCCCGGCTGGCCCGCAGGGTCGGCCCGGTGGACGTGGTCCACGCCTGCAACCCGCCCGACCTGCTCTTCCTGCCCGCCCTGCTGATGAAGCGGCGCGGCGCCCGGTTCGTCTTCGACCAGCACGACCTGGTGCCCGAGCTGTACCTCTCCCGGTTCGACCGCGGAAAGGACCTGCTCTACCGCGCCGTGTGCGCGCTGGAACGTTTCACCTACCGGGCCGCGGACGTCGTGCTCGCCACCAACGAGAGCTACCGGGACGTCGCGCTGCGCCGCGGCGGCCGGCGGCCCGAGGACGTCTTCGTGGTGCGCAGCGCACCCGACACCGACCGGTTCCGACCGGTGCCGCCCGAGCCGGAGTTGAAGCGCGGCAAGCCCCATCTGCTGTGCTACCTGGGCGTCATGGGCCCGCAGGACGGCGTCGACTACGCCTTGCGGGCGCTCGCGAAGCTGCGCGACGAGCTCGGACGGACCGACTGGCACGCGGTGTTCGTCGGCGGCGGCGACACCTTCGACGCGATGGTGGAGCTGTCCCGGCGGCTCGGACTCTCCGAGCAGGTGCAGTTCACCGGGCGCGTCCCGGACGCCGATCTGGTGCGCTACCTGTCCACCGCCGACGTGTGCCTCTCCCCCGACCCGTGCAATCCGCTCAACGACGTGTCGACGATGAACAAGGTCCTGGAGTACATGGTGATGGGCCGCCCGATCGTCTCCTTCGACCTCCGGGAGGCACGGGTCTCCGCCGGTGACGCCGCCGTCTACGCGTCCACCGACGACGAGACGGAGTTCGCCCGGCTCATCGCGCAGCTGCTGGACGACCCGGAGCGGCGGGCCCTGATGGGCAAGATCGGCCAGGAGCGGATCAACGGGCCGCTCTCCTGGCGCAACTCCCAGCGCTCGCTGCTCGCCGCCTACGCCGCCGCCTGCGCCGGCCGCGCTCCGGTGTCGGCGGGCCGGGCGGGCCGGGCGGGGAGAAGGCCGCGCCGTTGAACGACGACACCATTCGCCTGGTCACGGTCGGTCGGATCCTGCGCCGGCGATGGCGGCTGCTCGCCGTCCTCGCCGTGGTGGGTGCGCTCGTCGGCTACGGCGCCTCCTTCCTGTTCCCGCCGCGCTACACGACCTCGGCCTCGGTCCTGCTGCCGGGGGCGTGGCAGGAGCGCGAGCTGATGACCCAGGCGGAGATCGCGACCAGTTCGGTGGTGGTCGACCGGGCGGCCGCCGCGCTCGGCTGGGCCGGGGTCAGCGGCACCGACCTGCAGGACCGGGTGAGCGCCACGGTCGCCGACGGGAACATCGTCAAGATCTCCGGTACGGCCGACACTCCG
This sequence comes from Kitasatospora sp. NPDC023120, assembly GCF_055560835.1. Taxonomy (NCBI): domain Bacteria; kingdom Bacillati; phylum Actinomycetota; class Actinomycetes; order Kitasatosporales; family Streptomycetaceae; genus Kitasatospora; species Kitasatospora sp. NPDC023120. The sequence continues at coordinate 55,271 of NZ_JBVHHY010000019.1, forward strand.
GAGCGCGCCCAGCAGCTCTCCGACCAGGTGGTCCAGCAGTTCGTCTCCTTCACCGCGCGGATGACGGGCGACGGCACCGACTCCGGGGCGACGCAGCCCGAGGCGCTGCGGCAGCTGGTGGCGCAGGCCGGCCGGCGCATCACCGAGCTGGCCGACGCGACCGATCCGGGGCAGACCGTGGAGAGCGTGCAGACCCGCACCGAACTCGCGAAGCTGCGTACCGCGCTGCAGGACGCCGTCAAGAAGCTGGACCAGGTCGACCCCGCTGCCGCCAAGGCCACCATGGTGGTCATGGGTCCGGCGGCCCGACCGACCGGCGAGGCGCCGCCGACGCCCGTCCAGCTCGCCCTCGCCGGGGCGCTGCTGTCCGTCCTGCTCGCGGTCATCGGCCATCTCACCGCCGCGCGGGTGAGTCGCCGGCTGCGCGCCGGGCCGGAGATCGCCGCGGCGCTGGGCTCGGTGCTCCTCGGCACCGTCGACGTCCCCGGCGGCCCGCCCGAGCTCCGGCCGCGGGGCCGCGGCCCGCGCGCCCTGATCCGCCGGATGCTGGACCTCGACACCCGGTGGGACGTACCGGCCCCGCAGGTCTCCGGCGACGAGGCCGACCGGCAGACCCGCTTCCGGCGGGTGTGCGCCCGGCTCCGGGACCGGGTGCCGGCCGCCCGGCGGCTGCTGGTCGTCGTCCCGGACGGCGACGGGACCGCCCTGCGGGCCGCGGGGCAGCTCGTCGCCGAGGCGGGGAGCGGTCCGCTGCTGCGGGTGGTGGAGGTCCCGGTGTCCCGGCCGCTGGTGCCGGACCAGGACGAGGACTCCGGTGCCGTGGTCGTGCTCAGCGCGGGCAGCTGGACCGCGGGGGAGCTCGCCGGGATCGCCGGGGCGTGCGCGGACGCCGGGCACGAGGTGGTCGGCGTCGTCCTCGCCGGCCCGGTCCGGGCCCGCCCGGCACGCTCCGGCGACCGCCCCCCGGAGGTCGCCGAGCCGGCGCTCGCGGTCGGCAACGGCACGGGGAGAGGTTCGACGTGATGACGAGTACGACCTCGGAGCCGTCGGCCGCCGCACCACTGCTGGACCTCCAGGCGCTGGTGGTCGCGGTGCGCAGGCGGCGCCGCCTCTGGTCCTCCCTGGCGCTGATCGGGCTGCTGCTCGGCGCGGTGGTGGCGGTCCTGCTGCCGGCACCGCCGAGCGCGGTGGCCAAGCTGCTGGTCGCGCACCAGGCGGACCAGCCGAATGACTCCGGAACGCTGATCCGCACCGACGTCGCCCTGCTGCAGACCACCGGGATCGCCGGCAAGGCGCTGCAGTCCCTCGGGTCCCCGGAGAAGCCGGAGGACTTCATGAAGGAGTACGGGGGCATCGGCTTGACCAACAACCTGCTGCAGATCACCGCGACGGGCCGCAGCGACGCGGAGGCGGTGGCCCGGGCCAAGGCGCTGGCCGACGCGTTCGTCGCGGAGCACGTGCGGCGGATCCAGGAGACCGCGGACGCCGAGGCCAAGGCCCTGCTCGACCAGCGCGACCGGCTGAAGGACGAACTCGCCCAGGTCGACAAGGCGATCGCGGACGCATCGCCGCAGAACGGGCCGAAGGCCTCGGCGAACCTGGAGTCGCTCTACGCCAACCGGGCCGAACTCACCTCGCGCATCAGCGACTTCAGCCGACGCGCCGCGGAGGCGCGGGTCGGCACGCCCCGGCTCGTCGCCGGCACCCAGATCGTGGACACCCCGCGCGCGGAGCGGCAGTCCCTGCCCAGGGCCGCCGCCACCGACGCCGCCATCGGGCTCGTCCTCGGGCTCGTCCTCGGGCTCGCGGTGGCCGCGGTCGGTGCGGTCGTGGCGGACCGCCCGGTGCTGCGCCGGGAGATCGCGGCGAACCTCGGCGCCTCGGTCGTCGCCGAACTGCCCCGCCTGCCCCGGCGGACGGGCAGGCCCTGGCAGCGCCGGCGGACCCGGGCGCCCCGGACGCGGCTCACCGCGACCCTCGCCCGCGCCGTGCGCGGCTCCGCGGAACCGGTGTCGCTGCTGGAACTGGGCTGCGCGCGCAGCACCGTCGAGATCGCCATGGACTTCGCCCGGGCACTGGCGCAGGAGGAGGGGCCGGTGGTGGTCGTCGACGGCCTGCCGGGCCCGCAGCTCGCCAAGCGCCGCCCCGAGCCCGGGGACCCGACCGTGGTCGGCGGCGAGCGCGCCGAGACCGTGCCGGACCAGGAGCGCCGGCTCGGCGTCGGCTCGGTGGCACCCGGCACGGCCTGGACCGACCTGCGGTACTTGGGCACCCGGACGGTGCTCGTCGTACGGGCCGGGCACGGCAGCGCCGCCTGGCTGCACACCGTGGCGCGGCAGCTCGCGGACCAGCGCATCCCGGTGATCGGGGTGGTGCTGATCGACCCCGATCCGCGCGACCGGACCGACGGCACGCTGTGGGACGGGCTGCACACCGCCCTGCGCGGCCGCAGCGAGCGGCCGACCCGGCCGAACGGGACGGCCCGGCGGCGTACGGAGCGACTACCGATGTGGACCGCACGGGTCCCCGACAGCGACCAGGAGGCGAGGTAGGACATGTGCGGCATCGCGGGCACGTACCGATGGCCGGACGGGAAGGCCGTGACCGACCTGCTCACCGAGACCCTCGCCCACCGCGGTCCGGACGGGGCGGGCCGCTACAGCCACCCGGTCGGTGACGGCGAAGTGCACCTCGGGCACCGGCGGCTGTCCATCATCGACCTGACCGAGACCGGCGCCCAGCCGATGGTCTCGAACGGCCTCGTCCTGACGTACAACGGCGAGCTGTACAACGCGCCCGAGCTGCGGGCCGAACTGGCGGCCGCCGGGGTGCGCTTCCGCGGCACCTCCGACACCGAGGTGCTGCTGGAGGCCTGGCGGCGCTGGGGCACGGACTGCCTGCCCCGGCTGCGCGGCATGTTCGCGTTCGGGATCTTCGACGAGCGCACCGGCGAACTGGTGCTCGCCCGCGACCAGCTCGGCATCAAGCCGCTCTTCCTGCTCCGGCGCGGCGAGGGCCTGGTGTTCGCCTCCGAGCTCAAGGCGCTCGCCGCCGCCACCGGCGGCTCGCTGCAGGTGGACCACGCGGCGCTGGTGGCCTCACTGCTCTACTACTGGGTGCCCGACTCGCGGTGCGCGTTCCGCGAGGCGGAGAAGCTGCCGCCGGGGAGCTGGTTGCGGTGCCGGCCCGACGGCCGGGTGGAGCGCGGCCGGTTCTGGCACCTGCGGGACGTCGCCGCCGAGGGCCGGGAGCGGGCCCGGGCCGGCGAGCTGCCGGACATCGCCGCCATCGTCGAGGAGTCGACCCGGCGTCACCTGCTCTCCGACGTCCCCGTGGCGACCTTCCTCTCCGGCGGGCTGGACTCCAGCTACCTGACCGCGCTCGCGGCCCGCGACCGGCCCGGGATCTCCGCCTACACGATCGGCTTCCGCGCCGAGGACGCCAGGTTCGAGGCGATGCCTGACGACCTGCGCCACGCCCGGCAGGTGGCCGAGCGGTACGGCGTCGACCTGCACGAGATCGAGATCGCCCCGGACGTGCTCGACCTGCTGCCGAGGATGACGTACCACCTGGACGAGCCGATCGGCGACCCGGCCGCGATCAACACCTTCCTGATCTGCTCCGCCGCCCGGGAGGCCGGGGTCAAGGTGATGCTCTCCGGGATGGGCGCCGACGAGCTGTTCGCCGGGTACCGCAAGCACCTGGCCAACCTGATCGCGCTGCGCTACCAGCGCGTCCCGCGACCGCTGCGGCGCGGCCTGTCCGCGGCCGTGGACCGGCTGCCGGTGGCCACCTCCAGCCGGGGCCTGCGCTCGGTGCGGTTCGCCAAGCGCTTCCTCTCCTTCGCCGACCTGCCGGAGGAGACGGCCTTCCGGCGCAGCTACACCCTGTACGACCGCTCCGAGCTGCTCGACCTCGTCGACCCGGACCTGGCCCCGGCCGTCGAGGACGTACTGACCGAGCACGCGGACGTCTACGCGGACAACGACCTCGACGACTTCGTCAACCGCATGTGCCTGGGCGACGCCCGGATGTTCCTGCCGGGCCTGAACCTCGCGTACACCGACCGCTCGAGCATGGCCGCCTCCACCGAGGTGCGGGTGCCGTACGTGGACGTCGAGGTGGTCAAGGCCGCGTTCACCGTCCCCGGCGAGCGCAAGATCGTCGGGCGCCAGGGCAAGGCCGTCCTCAAGGAGGCGGCCACCTCGATCCTGCCCCGGGAGATCGTGTACCGGCCCAAGGGCCTGTTCAGCGCCCCGCTGCGGGCCTGGATGAGCCGGGACCTGGCCCCGCTGGTGCGCGAGGTGATCAACGACGGCGAGCTGGTGCGCTCCGGGTTCCTGCGCCGCGAGGCGCTGGCGCGGCTCGTCGCCGAGGACGCCGCCGGGCAGCAGGACTTCTCCAAGCACCTGTGGCACGTGCTGACCCTCGAGTACTGGTACCGCGGCGCGACCACGGCGTAGCGGCCACTTCCCGGCATTGAAGCAACCGGCATAGAAACAAGGGGACTTCCGGTGAAACAGGTTGTGCAGAACTACAAGAGCGGCGAACTGTCGGTGCTCGACGTGCCGGTGCCGGGGTGCAAGCCGGGCGGGGTGCTGGTGCGCACCGTCTTCTCGCTGATCTCCACCGGGACGGAGATGATGAAGGTCTCCGAGGCCGGGATGTCGATGGTGGGCAAGGCCCGCTCCCGTCCGGACCAGGTGGCCAAGGTCATGCAGAGCGTGGCCACCAACGGGCTGCCCGCCACCTACCGCAAGGTGATGGGCAAGCTGGACTCCTACACGCCGCTGGGCTACTCGCTGTGCGGGGTCGTCGAGCAGGTCGGCGCCGGGATCGACGACGTGAAGGTCGGCGACCTGGTGGCCTGCGCCGGGAACGAGCACGCGCTGCACGCCGAGATCAACTGGGTGCCGAAGAACCTCTACACCCCGGTGCCGGACGGCCTCGCGCCCCGGCACGCCTCCTTCGGCACCGTCGGCTCGATCGCCCTGCAGGGCGTGCGCCAGGGCGAACCGCAGCTGGGCGAGGTGGCGCTGGTCATCGGCCTCGGGCTGATCGGGCAGCTGGTGGTGCAGTTGCTGACCGCCGCGGGCGTGCGCGTCGTCGGAGCCGACCCCGACCCCTCGCGCTGCGAACTGGCCGAGCGCCTGGGCGCGGCGGCCTGTGGCGACCCGGGGTCCGCTGCCGTGGAGAACGCCGTCGCGGAGCTGACCGACGGCCACGGCGTGGACCAGGTGTACCTGGCGGCCGGCGGCGGCAGCAACCAGCCCGTGGAGCTGGCCGCCCACCTCGCCCGGGACCGGGGCCGGGTCGTCGACATCGGCAAGTGCCGCCTGGACCTGCCGTGGAACGCGTACTACGAGAAGGAGCTGGACGTCCGCTTCTCCCGCTCCTACGGCCCCGGGCGCTACGACCCCGGGTACGAGCTGGAGGGCCGCGACTACCCGATCGGGTACGTGCGCTGGACGGAGCGCCGCAACCTGGCGTGCTTCCTCGACCTGATGGCCCGCGGCCGGGTGAACGTCGACCCGCTGATCTCCCACGTCGCCGACTTCGAGGACGCCGTGGAGACGTACCGGCGCCTGAAGGACGGCGAGTTGAAGGCCGTCACGGCGCTGTTCCGCTACGCCCCGGCGGAGGAGGAGGCCAGGACCGGGGCCCCGACGGTGGCGGTGCCGGCCGTCAAGCGCCCCGCCGGGCAGGCCGGCGCGGCCCGGCCGTCCAAGTCCCCGGTGCGGCTGGCGTTCGTCGGCGCGGGCAACTACGCGAGCTCCATGCTGCTGCCCCACCTGGCCCGGCGCGAGGGCGTCTCGCTGTCCACCGTCGTCACCACCACGGCCCTGTCCGCGGCCAACGCCCAGCGCAAGTTCGGCTTCGCCCTGGCGACCACCGACCTCGACGCCGTCCTCGGCGACTCCTCGATCGACGCGGTCTTCGTGGTCACCCGACACAGCTCCCACGCCGACCTGACCCGCAAGGCGCTGCTCGCCGGCAAGACGGTCTTCGTGGAGAAGCCCCTCGCCCTGACCGGGGACGAACTCGCCTCCGTGCTCGCCACGGTGGAGGAGTCCGGCAACGACCGCCTCCAGGTGGGCTTCAACCGCCGCTTCGCACCGCTGCTGCGCGACGCCAAGGCCCGCCTCGGCGCCCGGACCGGCCCGGCCAACCTGCGCTACCTGGTCAACGCGGGCCGCCTCCAGCACGGCAGCTGGTACCTCCGGCAGGGCACCGAGGGCTCGCGGTTCGAGGGCGAGGGCGGGCACTTCATCGACACGGCGAGCTGGCTGCTCGGCGCGGACCCGGTCTCGGTGTACGCCGTCGCCCCGTCCGGCAACGAGGACCTGCAGATCGTGCTGCGCTACCCGGACGGCTCCACCGCCACCATCAGCTACGTCACCTCCGGCGCGCCCGCCTTCCCCAAGGAGACGCTGGACCTCCTCGCCGACGGCAAGGTGCTCACGCTGGACGACTTCGTCCGCGCCTCGGTGTTCTTCAGCAGCACCGGGCGCAAGCGGTGGGTCAGCTCGCGGCTGCCCAGGGCCCGCGACAAGGGCCAGTCCAACGAACTGGCCTGCTTCATCAAGGCCGTGCGCACCGGCGGGCCGATGCCGGTGCCGCTGGAGTCGCTGGTCGCCACCACGGCGGCCACCCTCGCGGTCCGGGCCAGCCTGGCCGACGGCGCGCCGGTGACCCTGGCGAGGTCGCTGTGACCATGAGCGCGGGCTGGTACCTGCGGCGCCTGTCCGCGATGGGGCCGCAGGAGGTCGCCGGCCGGCTGGGCGACACGCTCCGCAGGCGGCGGTGGCGCACCGGGACGCCGGCGGCGGGCCCGGCCGTGAACGGCGCCCGGTTCACCGCCGTGCTGCCCGCCGGGACGATCGCCGCGGTGCCCGCCGACGCCGCCAAGCGCCTGGTCGCCGAGGCGGACCGGCTGATGGACGGCCGCGCCGAGTTCTTCGGCGTGGAGCGCGAGGACCTGGTCGACCCGGACTGGTGGCTCGACCCGAAGACCGGGCGCCGGGCCACGGCCGGTTACGCCTTCGACGTGCCGTACCGGGACGAGGACACCGTCGGCGACATCAAGCAGATCTGGGAGCCCTCCCGGCACCAGTACCTGACGGTGCTCGCCGCCGCGTACGCGATCACCGGCAACGAGCGCTACGCCGAGCGCGTGGCCGACCACCTGCGCTCCTGGTGGAAGGTCAACCCGCCGCTGGAGGGCGTGCACTGGGTCAGCGGCATCGAGCTGGGCATCCGCCTGCTGTCCTGGGTGTGGATCCGCCGGCTGCTCGACGGCTGGTCCGGCGCGGCCGCGCTGTTCGAGGGCAACCCGGTGGCGCTGGACCGGATCTGGCACCACCAGCGCTGGCTGGCCGCCTTCCCCAGCCGGGGGTCCTCGGCGAACAACCACGTCATCGCCGAGGCCGCCGGGCAGTTCACCGCGGCCTGCGCCTTCGACTGGTTCCCCGAGTCGGAGCGCTGGCGGTCCGGCGCGCTGCGGTCGCTGGAGCGGCACCTGCGCGGCAACACCTTCCCCTCGGGCCTCAACCGCGAGCTGGCCACCGAGTACCACGGCCTCGTCCTGGAGCTCGGCCTGGCCGCGCTGGCCGAGGCCGATGCCGCCGCGGTGCCCGTCCCCGCGACCGTCCGGCTGGTGCTGCTGCGGATGACCGACGCGCTCGCGGCCGTCGTGGACAACCGGCTGCGCCCGCCGCGCCAGGGGGACGCCGACGACGGACACGGTCTGGTCGTGGACGGCGCGGGCACCGACCGCTGGGCCTCGCTGCTGGCCACCGGGGAGGCCGTGTTCGGACGGCTCGCCTGGTGGCCGGAGGTGACCGGCACCGCGGTGCGCACCCCGCTGCTGGCCGCGCTCGTCCGGCCGTACGCAACGAACGTGACCCGCCCGGCGAGCCGGCCGGTGCACCTTCCCGACGCGGGGATGACCATCCTGCGCGGCGGCGACGGCGGCGACGAGATCTGGTGCCGCTGCGACGGCGGTCCGCACGGGTTCCTGTCCATCGCCGCGCACGCCCACGCGGACGCGCTGTCCGTGGAGGTCCGGCACGACGGGGTCGACGTGCTCGCCGACCCGGGCACGTTCTGCTACCACGGGCAGCCCGAGTGGCGGCGGTACTTCCGCTCCACCCTCGGCCACAACACCCTGCAGCTGGACGGCGCCGACCAGTCCGCCTCCGGCGGCCCGTTCCTGTGGACCCGGCACGCCCGCAGCCGGGTCCTGGTCGCGGACACCTCCGACCCGGCGGTGTCCCGCTGGTGCGCCGAGCACGACGGCTACCGGCCCGCCGTCCACCGCCGCCGGGTCGAACTGGCGCACACCGAGCGGGAGTTGCGGATCCTCGACGAGGTGAACGGCGCGGGCGGGGCGGTCCGTCTGGCGTTCCACCTCGGCCCGGCGATCACCGCGGAGCTGACGGGGAACCGGGCCCTGCTCACCTGGACCGGGGACGGCGAGCAGCGCTCCGCCGTGCTCGACCTGCCCGGTCAGCTGACCTGGCGGGCGCACCGCGGCGAGAGCGAACCGCCGCTGGGCTGGTACTCCCCCGGCTTCGGCCGCAAGGAACCCGCCACCACACTGGTCGGCACCAGCACCGGCACCGCCGACGGCCCGCGGGGATTCACCACCCTCCTCAGGTTCAACGGCGAGGGGTGAGGGTGGGGATCAGGAAGCGGCTCCGGGGGGCGGCGACGCTGGCGCTGGCGCTGGCGGCGACCGGCTGCACGAGCGGGTCGGACGACGCCTCGCCGGAGCCCACGGCCACGCCCTCCCGGCAGGCGGCCGTGGCCCGGGTGTGCGCCCGTCCCGAGGCCGGACCCGCGACCGCGCCGGCCGGCGCGGTCACCGTCGACCCGGCGGTGGTCGGCGACCTGGCCGCGAAGACCGACAGCAGCCCCCCGCACACCACGTTCTGGCTGCAACCGGGGACGCACCGGCTCCAACCGGAGCGCTACGCCCAGGTCATGGCCAAGGAGGGGGACACCTACCTCGGCGCGCCGGGCGCGGTGCTCGACGGCGGCAGGACCAACAACTACGCGTTCAGCGGCACCGCTCCCGGCGTCACCATCCGCCACCTGACCGTCCAGGGCTTCGTCGCACCGCACGACGAGGGCGTGGTCAACCACGACATGGCCGACGGGTGGGTGATCGAGCACGCCACGATCCAGGACAACTCCGGCGCCGGGCTGATGGGCGGCGCCCGCCAGCAGGTCCGCGCCAGCTGCCTGCGCCGCAACGGGCAGTACGGGATGAACGCCTACAAGACCGGCGACTCCATCAAGGGCCTGGTGGTCGAGGGCAACGAGATCACGGGCAACAACACCGACGACTGGGAGCGGCAACAGCCGGGCTGCGGCTGCACCGGAGGCATCAAGTTCTGGGCCGTCGACGGCGCCGACATCCGCGGCAACTGGGTGCACGACAACCGCGGAACCGGGCTGTGGGCGGACACCGACAACAACGACTTCCGCATCGAGGACAACCTCATCGAGGCCAACGACGGTGCCGCGCTGATGTACGAGACCAGCTACAACGCGGTCGTCCGGAACAACACGATCCGGCGCAACAACTGGGTCGAGGGCCGCAAGCACGCTGCCCGCGGCGACGACTTCCCGTACGCGACGGTCTACGTCTCCGAGGCCGGCGGCGAACCGCGGGTGCCGGCCCGCACCGACAAGATCGAGATCTACCGGAACGTGCTGGAGGACAACTGGTCCGGGATCACCCTGTGGGAGAACGCCGACCGGTTCTGCAACAGCCCGGCCAACACCTCGGCCGGCTACTGCACGCTGCTGGTGAAGGACACCGGGCGCTGCGCGCAGCCGGCGATCGCCACCGCGCCCCTCTACGCCGACTGCCGGTGGAAGACCCAGCAGGTGGACATCCACGACAACCGCTTCCTCCTCGACCCGACCGTCGTCGACTGCACGACGGAGTGCGGCCGCATGGCGGTGCTCTCCAACTACGGCACCTATCCGGACTGGTCGCCGTACAAGGGCAAGCGGGTGGCCCAGGCGATCACCCTCGAACAGCACAACCGCTGGCACGACAACGTCTACCGCGGACCGTGGAGCTTCGTCGCCGACGACCCGGGCCGCGCCCTCGACTCCGGCCAGTGGCAGGGCGCACCGTACCGGCAGGACGCCGGCAGCACCTTCGCCCCGCGGGCGGGTGGTTGAGATGGGCGGACACCCGACGCGCGGCGGACCGGCGGGCGGAACGGGAACGGCGGTCACGCGTCCCGGCGCCGAACCGCGCCCGGACGGCACGCCGAAGGCCGTCTACGTCGTCTGGGTGCTGCTGGGCCTCAACACGCTCGGCTCCGCCGGGGCGAAGACCATCGTCCGGCTACCCCGCTCCCTCATCCAGATGGCCACCATGGGCGCGCTGGTCTCCGCGTTCGCACTGGCACTGGTACTCAACCCCCGGATACGCATCCGCCCCAACGCCTTCCTCTTCCTGCTCACCCTGCTGCTGGTGCCGAGCGTGATCTCCAGCCTGAAGCTGGAGGTGGGGCTCGGAGCGCTGTTCCGCTGCACCCGGCTGGCCATCTTCGTCGGCACGCTCTGGCTGACCAGCCGCTGGTGGGACGGCGGCTTCACGTTCGTCCGGACCCACATCCGGATGTACTACGCGGTGCTCTGGTCGGTGGCCGCCGGCCTGATCATCTCACCGGGCACGGCCATGCCGGAGTACTACGGCGGGCGCCTGGTCGGCGCGCTCTGGCCGCTCACCCCGCCCCAGATCGGCCAGTACTCCGCGGTGATCATCGGGCTCACCGTGCTGCTCCTGCTGGGCGGCCGGACCACCGGCAGGAGCGCGGCGGCGATCATCGTGCCGACCTTCGTCCTGCTCGCCATGACCCACACCCGGACGGCCACGATCGGCCTGCTCATCGGCCTGGCCCTGGCGATCGGCTCGCTCATCCTCACCAGCGCCGCCGCCCGACGGTTCTTCACCTGGGCGCTGCTGTGCTCCACGGTGGCCGCGGTGGCCTTCGCCTCCGCGCTGGAGACCTGGTTCATGCGCGGACAGAGCAAGGAGAACTTCTCCAACCTCACCGGCCGGGCCAAGGTCTGGGACGCCCTGCTGACCCAGCCGCGGACCATCCCCGAAGAGGCCTTCGGCATCGGCCTGGGCGACAAGTCCTTCGGCGGGCTGCCGATCGACAACAGCTGGCTCGCCGTCTACAACGAGCAGGGCCTGGTCGGCATCGCCCTGGTGGCGGCGATCCTCCTGGTCCTGGGCGGCGTGGCCCTGCTGCGCCCGCCCTCGCTGGAACGGGCCTGCGCGATCTTCCTGATCAGCTACGTCGCGATCTCCTCGTACACCGAGGCCGGGCTCGGCGACGCCTCGCCGTACCTGCTGCACCTGGCCCTGGCCGCCTCACTGCTCGCCACACCCGCCGAGGCCGCGCCCCTGCCCACGCTCACCGTCCCGCGACCGCGCATCCCGCGCCGGGACCGCAACCGGGAGGTGACCTGACCGTGCACGTCCTCGTGGTGCACAACCGCTACTCCTCGGCGCAGCCGAGCGGGGAGAACAGAGTCGTCGACGAGGAGGTCGGCCTGCTGCGCGCGGCCGGCCACCGGGTCGACGTGTTCGAGCGGCGCAGCGACGACATCGCCGCCCGGTCCCTGCTCGGCAAGGCCGCGGTGCCGCTCCTCGTGCCCTGGAACCCGGCGGTGCGCAAGGAGCTCACCGCTCGGCTGCGCAGCGACCGGCCGGACGTCGTCCACGTCCACAACGTCTTCCCGCTGCTGTCGCCCGCGGTGCTCGCCGCCTGCGCCGACGCGGGCGTGCCGGTCGTCGCCACGCTGCACAACTACGCCCAGGTCTGCCCGCCCGGCACGCTGCACCGGGACGGCCGGGTGTGCACCGACTGCGCCGGGTCGGCGGCGGCGCTGCCCGCCGTGCGGCACGGCTGCTACCGCGACTCCCGGCTCGCGACGGTGCCGCTCGCGGTCAGCCTGACGGTCAACCGGCGGCGGTGGTGGTCCGGCGTGGAGCGGTTCTTCTGCATCTCCGCGGCGCAGCGCGACGTCCTGGTGCGCTCCGGCATGCCCGCCGAACGGCTGCTGGTGAAGCACAACTTCGTGCCCGACCCGGGCGCCCGCCGGTCGGGCGCCGGGGAGCACCTGCTCTTCCTCGGCCGGCTCACCGAGTCCAAGGGCGTGCGGCTGCTGATGGCCGCGTGGGACGGGATCGCCGCGGACGGCGGTGCGGGCGTGCCGCTCGTGCTCGCCGGCGCGGGACCGCTGGAGCGGGAGGTGACCGCCTGGGCGGCGGGCCGGGAGGACGTGCGGTACGTCGGCCTGTACGACCCGGCCCAGTGCCGGCAGGCCCTCGCGCGGTCGGTCGCCGTGGTGGCTCCCTCGATGTCCATGGAGACCTTCGGCCTGGTGGTCGCGGAGGCGACGGCGGCCGGGGTCCCGGCTGTCGCCTCCGGTCACGGCGCCTTCGCCGAACTCGTCGAGGACGGGGTGACCGGGCTGCTGCACCGGCCGGGCGACGCGGCCTCGCTCGCGTCCTGCATCCGCCGGATCACGGCCGAGCCGGACCGCAACCGGGAGATGGGCCGGGCGGCCCGGCGCCGCTACGAGCAGGGGTTCAGCCCGGCCGTCGGGCTGGAGCGCCTGGTGGAGGGGTACCGCACCGCGATCGCGGGTCGGTCCGGCGGCGCGGACGGCGCGCCGCCGACAGGGAACGGAAACGACGGTCCGCGGCGGGGCACCCCCGCGGGCAGGGATTGGGGGCACTAGATGACACGATGCCGACTCTGCGGCTCGACGGCGCTGGGGAGCGTCGTCGATCTGGGGGCGACCCCGCCGTGCGAGAGCTTCCTCCCCGCGGAGCACCTGGACCGGCCGGAGCCGACGTACCCGCTGCACCTGCGGGTCTGCACCGACTGCTGGCTGGCGCAGCTCCCTCCGCTGATCACCCCGGAGGAGACGTTCACGCAGTACGCGTACTTCTCCTCCTACTCGACCTCCTGGGTGGAGCACGCCCGCACCTTCGTCGCCGACGCCGTGCAGCGGCTGGGTCTGGGCCCCGACGCCTTCGTGGTCGAGGTCGCGAGCAACGACGGGTACCTGCTCAGGCACGTGGTGGACCGGGGGATCCGCTGCCTCGGCATCGAGCCGTCGGTGAACGTCGGCGCCGCGGCGCGGGACGCGGGCGTGCCCACGCTCACCGAGTTCCTGGACCCGGCGGCCGGCTCGGCCGTCCGCGCCGAGCACGGTCCGGCGGACCTGGTCGTCGCCAACAACGTGTACGCGCACATCCCCGACGTGGTCGGGTTCACCCGCGGGCTGCGCGCCCTGGTGGCCGACGACGGCTGGGTCTCCATCGAGGTGCAGCACCTGCTGACCCTGATCGAGGAGAACCAGTACGACACCATCTACCACGAGCACTTCCAGTACTACACGGTCGCGTCCGCGATCCGGGCGCTCGCGAGCGGCGGGCTCACGCTCGTGGACGTCGAGCTGCTGCCCACGCACGGCGGCTCCATCCGGCTGTGGGCCCGGCCCGCGGAGGCGGCCGGCGAGCCGAGCCGGCGGGTGGCCGAGGCGCTGGACCGGGAGAAGGCCGCCGGGCTGCAGGAGCTGTCCGGGTACACCGAGTTCTCCGCCCGGGTGGCCAAGGTGCGCCGGGACCTCCTGCGCTTCCTCATCGAGGCGGCCGAGCGCGGCGAGACGGTCGTCGGCTACGGCGCCCCGGGCAAGGGCAACACCCTGCTCAACCACTGCGGCATCCGGCCCGACCTGCTCCCCTACACGGTCGACCGCAATCCCTACAAGCACGGCAGGTTCACCCCCGGCACCCGCATCCCGATCCTGCCTCCCGAGCAGATCGCCACCGACCGGCCCGACTACGTCCTCGTCCTCCCGTGGAACCTGCGGGCCGAGCTGGTCGAGCAGCTGTCCTTCGTGCACCAGTGGGGCGGCCGACTGGTCTTCCCCATCCCGGAACTGACCATCGTCGAGGTGAAGCCGTGAAGGTCGTCCTGTTCTGCGGGGGTTACGGGCTGAGGATGCGCAGCGGGGCCTCCGACGACGTGCCCAAGCCGATGGCGATGGTCGGACCGCGGCCGCTGATCTGGCACGTCATGCGCTACTACGCGTACTTCGGGCACACCGAGTTCATCCTGTGCCTCGGCTACGGGGCCCACCACATCAAGGACTTCTTCCTCCGCTACAAGGAGACGACGTCCAACGACTTCGTGCTGCGGGGCGGGAAGACCGAGCTGCTGTCCACCGACATCGCCTCCTGGACGATCACCTTCGCGCAGACCGGCATCGAGTCGCCGATCGGCGAGCGGCTGCGCCGGGTGCGCCACCACCTGGACGGCGACGAGATGTTCCTCGCCAACTACGCCGACGTGCTCACCGACGCCCCGCTGCCGGAGATGATCGACTCCTTCGCCCGGCGCGACGCCGGTGCGTCGATGATGGTGGTGCCGCCGCAGTCCTCGTTCCACTGCGTGGACCTGGGCGAGGACGGCCTGGTGGGGGGCATCACGGCGGTGAGCGACATGCCGCTGTGGGAGAACGGCGGCTACTTCGTGCTGCGCCAGGAGGTCTTCGACCACATCCCGGAGAACGGCGACCTGGTCGCCGACGGATGCGCCCGACTGGCCAAGTCCGGGCGGCTGGTGGCTCACCAGCACCGCGGCTTCTGGAAGCCGACCGACACCGTGAAGGAGCGGGCCGCGCTCGACGCCGCCTACGCGCGGGGCGACCGCCCGTGGGCCGTGTGGGAACGCGACGGCGCGGGGGTGCGCGCGTGATCCGGCTCGGGGCCGGGCGCCTGGAGCGGATCGTCGCGGTGGGCGCGCACTGCGACGACATCGCCATCGGCGCGGGCGGCACGCTGCTGACGCTGTGCCGCGCGCGACCGGGTCTGCGCGTGGACGCGCTGGTGCTCTCCGGCGGTGGCAGCGACCGCGAGCAGGAGGAGCGGGCCGCGCTCGCCGCCTTCTGCCCGGGCGCCGAACTGCACCTCACCGTCGACAAGTTGCCGGACGGGCGGCTGCCCGCGCACTGGGCGGAGGCCAAGGCCGCCGTCGAGGAGCTGCGCGCGCGGACCGAGCCCGACCTCGTCCTCGCCCCGCGCACCGAGGACGCGCACCAGGACCACCGCGGGCTGGCGCGGCTGGTCACCACCGCGTTCCGCGACCACCTCGTGCTCGGCTACGAGATCGTCAAGTGGGACGGCGACCTCGGCCGGCTGCCGGCCTACCAGCCGCTGTCCCCGGAGACCGCCGAGCAGAAGGTGCGACTGCTGCAGGAGCACTACCCCTCGCAGCGGCACCGGTCCTGGTACGACCGGGAGGCCTTCCTCGGCCTCGCCCGGATCCGCGGCATCGAATGCCACGAGCGCTACGCCGAGGCCTTCGCCGTCACCAAACTGACTCTCGATCTGGAGGGCTGACAGATGCGCGTACTGCTGACCGGACACCAGGGCTACCTGGGCACCGTGATGGCCCCCGTCCTCGCCGAGGCCGGGCACGAGGTCGTCGGGCTGGACGCCGGGCTGTTCGCGGACTGCGTCCTCGGCCCGACGCCCGCCGACCCGCCCGGTCGGCGGGTGGACCTGCGCGACGTCACGGCCGAGCACGTGGCCGGGGTGGACGCCGTGATCCACCTGGCCGCGCTGTCCAACGACCCGCTGGGCTCGCTGGCGCCCGACCTCACCTACGACATCAACCACCACGCCTCCGTGAAGCTGGCGAAGCTGGCCCGCGACGCCGGCGCACAGCGCTTCCTGTACGCGTCCACCTGCTCGGTCTACGGCGCCGCCGGCGGCGACGACCTGGTGGGCGAGGACGCCCCGCTGCGTCCGGTGACGCCATACGCGGAGTCCAAGGTGCGGGTGGAGGACGACCTGCACGACCTGGCCGACGGCGACTTCAGCCCGGTGTTCCTGCGCAACGCCACCGCCTTCGGCTACTCGCCCCGGCTGCGCGCCGACATCGTGCTGAACAACCTGGTGGGCCACGCCCTGTTGTCCGGCGAGGTGCTGGTGCTCTCCGACGGCACCCCCTGGCGCCCGCTGGTGCACGCCGCCGACATCGCCCGGGCCTTCGCGGCCGCGCTGGTCGCGCCGCGCGAGGCGGTGCACGACGAGGCGTTCAACATCGGCAGCGAGGTCAACAACGTCACCGTCGCCGAGATCGCCGAGCAGGTCGCCGAGGCGGTGGAGGGCTCGAAGGTGCGGATCACCGGCGAGGCCGGCGCCGACCCCCGCTCGTACCGGGTGGACTTCTCCCGGTTCCGGGCCGCGGCCCCCGACTTCGCCTGCGAGTGGACGGTGGAGCGGGGAGCGCTCGAACTCGCCGACGCCTACCGGACGTTCGGGCTGACCCGGGAGGCCTTCGAGCAGCGCTTCACCCGGCTCGCGGTGCTGCGCGCGGCGTCCGAGGCGGGCACGGTCGACGAGACCCTGCGGTGGCGCGGATGACCGCGGCGGGCGAGGCGGTTTCGGTCGGCGAGGAGATGCACGCGCTGGTGGAGCGGCTGTACCCGCTGTGCCGGAGCATCACCGGCGACGGTGTGCGCGCCACCCTGGAGATCGTCGGCGAGTACCTTCCGCTGCGGGTGCACGAGGTGCCGACGGGGACGCAGGTGCTCGACTGGACGGTGCCGCAGGAGTGGAACATCCGGGACGCGTACATCGCCGACGCCGCCGGCAACCGGGTGGTCGACTTCGCCGCGTCCAGCCTGCACGTGCTCGGCTACAGCGTGCCGGTGTCGGCGACCCTGCCGCTGTCCGAGCTGCGCGGGCACCTGCACACCCTGCCGGACCACCCGAGCTGGGTGCCGTACCGCACCAGCTACTACCAGCCGCAGTGGGGGTTCTGCCTGGCCCAGGAGACCCTGGACGCGCTGCCGGACGGCGAGTACGAGGTGCGCATCGACTCCACCCTCGCGGACGGCCACCTCACCTACGCCGAGCACGTCGTCCCCGGGCAGGTCCCCGAGGAGGTGATCGTCTCCTGCCACGTCTGCCACCCCTCGCTGGCCAACGACAACCTGGCGGGCATCGCGGTGGCGACCTTCCTGGCCGGGGAGCTGGCGGAGCGGACGCCGTACTACACCTACCGGTTCGTCTTCGCGCCCGGCACCATCGGGGCGATCACCTGGCTGGCCCGCAACGCGGAGCGGGTGGAACGGGTCAGGCACGGGCTGGTGCTGGCCTGCGCCGGGGACCGGGGGCAGCTGACGTACAAGCGGAGCCGGCGCGGGGACGCGGAGATCGACCGGGTGCTGCAGCACGTGCTCACCACCTCCGAACGCCCGCACCGCGTCACCGAGTTCACCCCGTACGGCTACGACGAGCGGCAGTACTGCTCGCCCGGGTTCGACCTCGGCGTGGGCTCGCTCACCCGGACCCCGTACGCGGGCTATCCGGAGTACCACACCTCGGCGGACGATCCGGACTTCGTCTCGCCCGAGGCGATGGCGGACACCCTCGCGGTCTGCCGCGAGGCGTTCGCCGTCCTCGACCGCAACCGGCGGTACGTCAACCTCAGCCCCTACGGCGAACCCCAGCTGGGCCGGCGGGGGTTGTACGACGCGCTCGGCGGCCGCAGCGACACCAAGCAGGCCCAGCTGGCCATGCTCTGGATGCTCAACCTCTCGGACGGCGAGCACGCCCTGCTCGACATCGCCGAGCGGTCCGGTCTGCCGTTCGACACCGTCGCCGCCGCCGCCGACGCCCTGCACGGCGCCGGACTGATCAAGGCGTGACGCCGATGACCACCGAGGAGGAGCAGACGGCGACACCGGCGGCACCGGCCCGCAGCGCCGGCCTGGTCGGCCGGCTGTCCTGGGGGCTGGCCGACCAGGCGGCCTCCAGCGTGAGCAACTTCGTGGTGGGCGTCTACGTGGCCCGCTCGCTGGGGGTGGCCGCGTTCGGCGTGTTCAGCCTCGCCTGGGTGACGTACGGCGTGGTGCTCAACGTCTCCCGCGGGCTGGCCACCGATCCGCTCGTGGTGCGCTTCAGCGGCGTGCCCGAGGCGTCCTGGCGCGGGGCGGTGGCCCGGTCGACGGGCACCGCGCTCGGCGTCGGCACGGTCATCGGCGCGGTCTGCCTGGTGGCCGGGCTCGGCCTCGGCGGCCGGGTCGGGTCCGCGTTCGCCGCCCTCGGTGTCATGGTGCCGGGGCTGCTGCTCCAGGACGCCTGGCGGTTCTCGTTCTTCGCCGCCGGCGCCGGGCGGAAGGCCTTCCTCAACGACGTCGTGTGGGGCGTCGCGCTCGTCCCCGCCATGGTCGTGGCGGCCCGGGTGGGCGGCGTGGCCGCGTTCGTCCTCGCCTGGGGCGCCTCCGCCACCGTGGCGGCGGGGTACGGCTACCTCCAGTCCGGCATCCGGCCCCGGGTGACCGGGGCGCGCGGGTGGCTGCGCGAACAGCGCGACCTCGGCTACCGCTACCTGGTCGAGAACGTCAGCCTCAGCGGCGCGAGCCAGCTGCGGGCGTACGGGCTGGGCGCGATCGTCGGGGTCGGCGCGGTGGGCGCGGTGCGGGGCGCCGAACTGCTGCTCGGCCCGTTCCTGGCGGTGCTCATGGGGCTCTCGCTGGTCACCGTCCCGGAGGCGGCCCGGGTGCTGCGGCAGGCCCCGCACCGGCTCGGCGGGTTCTGCCTCCTGCTGGGCGGGGGCCAGGCCGCCGGCGCGCTGCTCTGGGGCGCGACGCTGCTGCTGATGCCCGGCCGGCTCGGCGAGCTGGCGCTCGGCGACGTCTGGCACTCCGCCTCGGCCCTCATCGTGCCGATCACCCTCGGCGTCGCGGGTGCGGGCCTCGGCACCGGCGCGGCGGCCGGGCTGCGCGCGCTCGGCGCGGCCCGGCGGAGCCTGCGCTGCCAGCTGTTCGCCTCCGCCTGCTACGTCGGCGGCGGGCTCGGCGGGGCGGCCGCCGGCGGCACGGTCGGCTCCGCCTGGGGCGTCGCCGCCGCGACCGTCAGCGGCTCGGCCGTGTGGTGGCTGCAACTGCGGTCCGCCCTGCGCGAGCACCACCACACCATCCCCGAAGTGAGGACGCCTTGACTTCCGTTCCCCGGCTGAGCATCGGCCTGCCCGTCTACAACGGCGAGGAGTACCTCGCCGAATCGCTCGACGCCCTGCTCGGCCAGACCTACGAGGACTTCGAGCTGGTCATCTCGGACAACGCCTCGACCGACGGCACCGAGGGCATCTGCCGGCGGTACGCCGCGCGGGACTCGCGCATCCGCTACCTCCGGCTGCCCCGGAACATCGGCGCCACGCCGAACCACAACCACGTGTTCGCCGAATCCCGCGGCGAACTCTTCAAGTGGGCCTCACACGACGACCTGTACGCCCGAGACCTGCTGCTGCGCTGCGTGGAGGCGCTGGACGAGCGGCCCGAGGTGATCCTCGCGCACGCCGACCAGGCCGTCATCGACGGCGACGGCCAGGTGAAGGTCCCCTACGAGTACGGGCTCGCCACCGCCTCGTCGCACGCGCCGGAGCGCTTCCGCAGCATGCTGTTCGAGCCCGGCGGCGACGACTTCTACGGGGTGATCCGGGCCGAGGTGCTGCGCCGGGTGAAGCCGATGGACAGCTACCACCACGCCGACCGCACCTTCGTCACCGAGATCGGCCTGCACGGGCCCTTCCACCAGGTGCCGGAGCTGCTGTACTTCCGCCGCGACCACCCCACCCGCGCCGAGCGGGCGAACCCCTCCAAGCGCTCCCGGTGCGTCAACCTGGACCCGCGCCGGGCGGGCCCGCTGCACCCGACGCCCCGGCTGCTCGTCGAGTACGTCTGGGGCTTCGTCTCGGCGGTCCGGCGGGCGCCGCTGTCCTCGGCCGACCGGCGGGAGTGCTACCGCCACCTGGCCGCGTGGATGAGCAGCCGGGCCCGGCCGGGTGCCGGCGAGCGGGTCGAGGACCGCGCCCCGGTCGACCCGGCCCTGCTCACCGTCTCCGTCGACGCCCTGGTGGCCGGCCGCGAGGGGCGGCGGCCATGACGTCCACGGGCGCGACCCGGGTGCGGGTCGGGGTGTTCGGGCTGCTCGGCTCCGGCAACCTCGGCAACGACGGGTCGCTGGAGGCCGTACTCGCCTACCTCCGCGCCGAGCACCCGGAGGCGGTGGTGGACGCGCTGTGCGGGGGGCCGGAGGTCGTCACCGCCCGGTTCCGGATCCCCGCCACCCGGCTGCACTGGAACCGCGCCGAGTACCGCACCGCGTCGCGGGCGGGCGCGGTCGCCGCGAAGGGACTGGGCAAACTCGTCGACGCCGTCCGCACCGCCGCCTGGGTGCGCCGACACGACCTGGTGATCGTGCCGGGCATGGGCGTCCTGGAGGCCACCCTGCCGCTGCGGCCCTGGGGTTTCCCGTACGCGCTGTTCCTGCTCTGCGCCTCCGGCCGGCTGTTCGGCACCCGGGTGGCGCTGGTCAGCGTCGGCGCCGCCGAGATCCGCAACCGGCCGACCCGGGGCCTGGTGCGCTGGTCGGCGCGGCTGGCCGCGTACCGGTCGTACCGGGACGCCCCGTCCCGCGACGCGATGCGGGCGATGGGCGTGGACACCGCGCGCGACGAGGTCTACCCGGACCTCGCGTTCTCCCTGCCGGCGCCACCGGCTGAACCGCCCTCGGGCGGGCCGGGCCCGGTCTGCCTCGGCGTCATGGACTTCCACGGCGGCAACGACGACCGCGCCCGGGCCGAGGAGATCCACCGGCGCTACCTCCACGGGACCGTCCGCTTCGTCCGCGCGCTGGTCGAGGAGGGCAGGCCCGTCCGGCTGCTCACCGGCGACGAATGTGACACGTCGGTGGTCGCCGCGATCCTCGCCGCGGTGGACTCGCCGCTGGTCACCGCCGCCGAACCGGCCTCACTGGCCGACCTGATGACGGAGATGGCGGCCGCCGACACCGTGGTCGCCGTCCGCTACCACAACCTGATCTGCGCGCTGAAGACCGGAACACCGGTGCTCGCGCTCTGCTACGCGACCAAGAGCGACGCGCTCATGGCCGAGATGGGACTCGGCGCGTACTGCCACCCGGCGCGCGAGGTCGACGCCGACCTGTTACTCGAACAATTCCACGAACTGGAGAAGAGATCGGTGGAGCTGAGACGAACCCTCGCCGAGCGGAACCTGACCGCCGCCCGACGCCTGGAGCACCAGTTCACCGCCCTGACCGCCACCCTCTTCCCGACGGCCGACAAACCCTCGCAGGAGTCCCCATGAAGGTGACCGAAGTCCCGGCGATCGCCGGCGCCTACCTGTTCGAGCCGACCCCGTACGCCGACGAGCGCGGCTTCTTCTGCCGCACCTTCGACGCCGAAGTGCTCCGCTCGGTGGGCCTCGACCCCGACGCCTTCGTGCAGCACAGCGTCTCCCGCTCGGTGCGGGGCGTGCTGCGCGGAATGCACCTGCGCTCCGGGGCCGGCGAGGCCAAGCTGGTGCGGTGCTCGCACGGCGAGGTCTTCGACGTCGTCGTGGACCTGCGCCCGGACTCGCCGACCTACCGCAACGTGGCCGTCTTCGAGCTCTCAGGCGAGACGCAGGTGAGCGTGTACGTCCCGGCGGGGTGCGCGCACGGCTTCCAGGCGCTGACCGACGCGGACGTCTCGTACCGGATCGACCGCCCGCACGACCCCGCCGAGGACGTGACGATCGCCTACGACGACCCCGAACTCGCCATCCCCTGGCCGCTGCCGGCCGTGTCGGTGTCCGAGCGGGACCGCGAGGCGCCGAACCTCGCCGAAATCCTGCGACCCGAGGGGAAGTGAAGTCGCCATGGCCACGGAGGAGTTCAGCCTGCCCAGGTCGCGGGCGGCGAACGAGCGCCTGCACGCCCTGATCCCCGGAGGCGCGCACACCTACGCGAAGGGCGACGACCAGTACCCCGAGCACCTCGCCCCGGTCATCAGCCACGGCCGCGGTGCCCACGTGTGGGACGTCGACGGCAACCGCTACGTCGAGTACGGCTCCGGCCTGCGGTCGGTCAGCCTCGGCCACGCCCACCCGCGCGTGGTGGAGGCGGTGCGGCGGGAACTCGACCGCGGCAGCAACTTCGTCCGGCCGTCCGTCCTGGAGGTCGAGGCAGCGGAACGCTTCCTGGCCACGGTGCCGACCGCCGAGATGGTGAAGTTCGCGAAGAACGGCTCCGACGTCACCACCGCCGCGGTGCGACTCGCCCGCGCCGTCACCGGGCGCCCGCGGGTGGCCATCTGCGGCGACCATCCGTTCTTCTCCGTCGACGACTGGTTCATCGGCACCACGCCGATGTCCGCCGGCATCCCGGCGGCGACCACCGAGCTCACCGTGGCGTTCCCCTACGGGGACCTGGCGGCCACCGAGAAGCTGCTCACCAGCCACCGGGACGAGGTCGCCTGCCTGATCCTCGAACCCGCCGGGCACACCGAGCCGCCGCCCGGGTACCTCGCCGGCCTGCGCGAGCTGGCCGACCGGCACGGCTGCGTCCTGGTCTTCGACGAGATGATCACCGGCTTCCGCTGGTCCGCGGCGGGCGCCCAGGGCCTGTACGGCGTCGTCCCCGACCTCTCCACCTTCGGCAAGGCACTGGGCAACGGGTTCGCCGTCGCCGCGCTGGCCGGGCGCCGCGACCTGATGGAGCGGGGCGGGCTGCGCCACTCCGGGGACCGGGTGTTCCTGCTGTCCACCACGCACGGCGCGGAGACCCACGCGCTGGCCGCCGCGATGGCCGTGCAGACCACCTACGCCGAGGAGGGCATCACCGCGCGGCTGCACGCCCTCGGCGAACGGTTGGCCGCCGGTGTCCGCGCGGCCGCGGTGGACGCGGGCGTCGGCGACCACGTCCTCGTCCGGGGCCGGGCCAGCAACCTGGTGTTCGCCACCCTCGACGAGGACCGGCAGCCCTCGCAGCCGTACCGCACCCTGTTCCTGCGCCGGCTCCTCGCGGGCGGAGTGCTCGCCCCGTCGTTCGTGGTGAGCAGCGCGCTCGAGGATGCCGACATCGACCACACCGTCGATGTGGTGGCCGAGGCCTGTGCGGTGTACCGGAAGGCGCTGGACGCCGGTGACCCCACCCCATGGCTGGCCGGGCGCCCGGTGAAGCCCGTCTTCCGCCGCCTGGCGTGACGTGGCGTCAGCGACGTTCCGCTCTCCGGTCCGCCACCCCGTCGACCAGCCGGTCGACCAGCCGGGCGGTGACCGGTACCACCGCCAGCGCGGTGCACCAGCCACCGAGGACGTCGGTCGGGTAGTGCGCGCCCAGAGCCACCTGCGCCCAGCCCATGGCGGCGCCGGCAACCAGGGCCGGGGCGAGCACGAGTGACGCACCGGCCGTCCCGCCGGGGCCGAGCCCGTCTCGGCCCCGGCGGCCGGTCGCAAGCATCGCCGACACCAGGGCGAGCGCGGTGAAGAAGGCCGTGTGCCCGCTCGGGTAGGACAGGTTGTCGCCGTGGATGGTGCGTCCCACCAGGTGCTTGAGCAGCGTCACCACCCCCACCGCCGCGCCGACGCCGACCACGGTGAACACCGCCGCACGAGGACGCCGGAGCAGCAGGCAGCCCGCCACCGCGGCCCCGACCAGCAGCGCCGCCCCCACGGGCTCCCCCAGGAAGTCCAGGGCCCGGGCGACGTACCGCCACGGCGGCCCCACCCCCTCCACCGCCGCCGCGACCCGCACGTCCACCGCCCCGGGCCCGCCCGCCCCGGCGTACCACCCCCCGAGCCCGACCGCCACCAGCCCGGCCAGCCCCGCGACCAGCCCCAACCACCCCCGCAACCCCGGAGCCCCCGCCCGCGGGATCATCCCCACGTCAGCTCCAGCCGGACGATCCAACGCGAGCCCCCTCGTGTCCGGCCCGCCCCCGGCCACTACTTGTCAGTCCGACCAGCAGTCGCCGGGGCCGGATAACTGATGCACAGTCAACAACCGTCAATGGTACCGGCGGAGGCGGGTCCGATTCTGCGGTGCGGTCCGGCCGCTCGACGGAAGCGGTCAGAGGATCGGCTCGCAGCCGATCGCCTCGCCGGTCGAGAGGTGGCGCATCCCCGCGGCGTCGCCCCAGACCAGGCGCATGGCGTCGAGGTCGTCGGCGCGGCGGTCCCGCAGGCGGACGCGGGCGGTCTCCAGGACGGGCAGCGTCATGGGCGGATGCACGGGCGTGCGATTCATGTTCGAACCCTAACGAGCCGGTGTGTGATTGCGGCGGGTCGGGCCCGCCCGTCGGTGCGGCACACTGGGCCGCACCCTGGTTGGCGACGGACCAGCCAGTGCGGACGGCGGCGGAGACCTCCTTCACGGCGGCGGTCGCGGCCGTGCGGGCCCGGATGAGCACCTCGGTCAGCGCCGGGTCGGGCAGCTGCAGCCCGCCGGGGGAGGCGGCGGCGGGGGCGGGGAGCGCGACGGCGAGGTTCGGCTCGTTCACGGTGCAGACGTGCCGCACGCCGTCGCCGATGATCGGCGCGGTGGCCGCGACGTACCGGGCGAAGCGGTCGACGGCGTCCGGGGCACGCCAGCCGCCGCGTTCGGCGAACCAGCGCGGCAGGGTGAAGTGGTGCAGCGTGATCATGGGGCGCAGGCCGCGGTCGAGTGCTCCGTCGACGATGCGCCGGTAGTGGGCGACGGCCGCGCGGGAGAAGCGGCCGGGGGCGGGTTCGATCCGTGCAAAGTTTTTGCTCGGAAGGTGCGCCCACCCGGCCCGCGGGCTCAGAGCGGACTCGGAGCGGACTCAGAGCAAGCTCAGAGCGAGCTCACGGACAGCCCTCGGGGCGCCGCGTTCAGGACCGCGAGCAGCCGGGTGACCTCGGCGGCCATCGCGCTGCGCCCCGCGCCGAGGTAGCGGCGGGTGTCGACCAGCCGTTCGTCACCGGCGAGGACCTCGCGGACGGCGGCGGTGAACACGTGGTTGAGGTGGGTGGCGATGTTGACCTTGGTCATGCCGTGCCGCACGGCGGCGGTGAGGTGCTCGTCGGCGACGCCGGAGGAGCCGTGCAGGACCAGCGGCACGGGTACCGCCCCGCGCAGCGCGGTGATCAGCGCGAAGTCGAGCGCGGCGTCGCGGGTCAGCATGGCGTGCGAGGTGCCGACCGCAACGGCGAGCGCGTCCACACCGGTCGCTGCGACGAACGCGGCCGCCTCGGCCGGATCGGTACGGGCGCCCGGCGCGTGCACGCCGTCCTTGCCGCCGACCTCGCCGAGCTCCGCCTCCACCCAGACGCCCGCCGCGTGGCAGTGCGCGACCACCTCGGCGGTGGCCCGTACGTTTTGCGCGTAGTCCAGCACGGAGGCGTCGAACATGACCGAGGAGAAGCCCAACCCGGTTGCCTGCCGGACGAGTTCGGCGGAGGTGGCGTGGTCGAGGTGGACCGCCACCGGCACCTCGGCGGCCGCGGCGACGGCCAGCACGGCCCGGCCGACCGGGACCAGCCCGCCGTGGTAGCGGACCGCGTTCTCGCTGATCTGCAGGACCACCGGGGATCCGGCGGCCTCGGCACCGGCGACGATGGCCTGGGCGTGCTCGAGCTGGATGACGTTGAACGCTCCGGCGCCGCGACCGGTGGTGGCGGCGGCGGTGACGATCTCGCCGGTGCTGGTCAGCGGCATGGGGATCCTCCTTCTCGTACGGCGGGCGGCGGGACGGCGGGCGGCCGTTCCGGAAGGTCCGGAAGGTCCGGAAGGAGCCGCCCGGCGAGCGGTCGGTCCGGGAGCGGTTCGACGACCACCTGCCGCAGCAGGCGGCGGTGCACCTCCGGGTCGAAGTCGCCCGCCAGCGGAGCGGCGACGGCGGCCGCGGACAGCGCGACCGCCTCGGGGAGCCGGAGCGGCCACGGCGTGTGCGCGACCAGCCCGAGGGCGAGCGCGGCCACGGCCGCGTCGCCCGCGCCGGTGGGGTTGCCGGTCAGCGGGCCCGGCGGTCGGGCGCGCCAGTTCCCCTGCGGTGTGGCGGCGATCAGGCCGTCCGGTCCGAGTGAGGCCACGACCGCCTGGGCTCCGCCGGCCCGGAGGGCTTCGGCACCGGCGCGCGGGTCGGTGGTGCCGCTCGCGGCGGCGAGTTCGGCGGCGTTCGGTTTGACGATCGCGGGTGCCGCGGCGAGGCCTGCGCGCAGTGCGTCGCCGTCGGCGTCGAGGACGGCGGGGATGCCGCGGGCGTGGGCGAGGTGGATCAGGACGGCGTAGGCGTCGACGGGCAGGCCGCCCGGCAGGCTGCCCGAGAGGACGACCGCGCGGGCGCGGGGAAGCAGCCGCTCGTAGTGGTCGAGGAAGGCGGTCCACTCGGCGGCGGAGACGACGGGGCCGGGTTCCAGCAGGATCGTGGTGTCGCCGAGGTGTTCCTCGACGATGGCGACGGTGCGGCGGGTCTCTCCCGCGATCGGGAGCAGTTCGTCGGCCAGTCCGGCGGCGGCGAGGTCGGCGCGCACGGCCTCGCCGTTCGCTCCCCCGGCCAGTCCGGTGAC
Source organism: Kitasatospora sp. NPDC023120 (assembly GCF_055560835.1). Classification (NCBI taxonomy): domain Bacteria; kingdom Bacillati; phylum Actinomycetota; class Actinomycetes; order Kitasatosporales; family Streptomycetaceae; genus Kitasatospora; species Kitasatospora sp. NPDC023120. Next base: position 81,707 of record NZ_JBVHHY010000019.1, read on the forward strand.
GATCGTCCCGTGGCCGAGGGCGTGCAGCACCCGGGAGACGTTGACGCCCTTGCCGCCGGCCCGGGTGGCCGTTTCCCGCACCCGGTTGCTCGCCCGCGGCCACAGCCGGTCGAGCCGGTGGGTGATGTCGAGGGCGGCGTTGAGCGTGACGGTCAGGATCACCGGTCGGCTCCTCGGCGGGACGCGGGCGCCGGGCCGGCCGGGCCCGGGAGGTGCGGCACGGCCGGGCCCGGGCGGTGCGACCCCGTGGCGGGCCGGGCGTGCGGGAGGTCCCGGGCGTGCGGGAGATCCCGGGCGAGCAGTGCGGCTCCGAGGCAGCCGGCCTGGGGGCCGAGCTCGGCGGGGACGACCCGGGGCATCCGCTGGAAGGTGAGCCGGTCGGCGAGCGCGGTGCGCAGCGGGCCGAAGTACGGGTCCCCGGCCCTGGCCAGGCCGCCGCCGATCACGATCAGCTCGGGGTCGAGCAGCGTGACGGCGGTGGCCAGGCCGTCGGCGAGTGCGTCGACGGCCTCCTGCCAGACCTCGGCCGCCCGGGTGTCCCCGGCGGCGGCCCGGTGCCCGACGTCCTTGGCGCTGATGCCGGTCTCCCCGGTGGCCCGGCCGTAGCGGCGGGCGATGGCGGAGGCGGATGCCAGCGTCTCCAGGCAGCCGCGCCCACCGCAGGGGCACGGCTCCCCGCCCGGCCGTACCACCACGTGGCCGAGTTCTCCGGCGCCGCTGTGCCGTCCGAGCAGTGCCTTGCCGTCGAGCATGACGGCGGCGGCGATGCCGGTGCCGACGGGGACGAACAGGAAGGAGCGGCAGCCCCGGCCGGCGCCGAGCCTGGCTTCGGCGAGCCCGCCCGCGCGGACGTCGTGTCCGAAAGCCACCGGGAGACCGAGTTCCTCCGTGAGCCAGTCCCGGACCGGGACGTCGCGCCAGCCGAGGTTGCCGGCGAACACGGCGGTGCCGGTGTGCTCGTCGACGATGCCCGGCACCGCGATCCCGGCCGCGGACGGCGCGTACCTGCGGGAGAGGTCGGCGGCGCAGGCGAGGACGGTGTCGATGACGGCGTCGGGCCCGCGGTCGGCGCGGGTGGCGTGGCGCTCGGTGTGGAGGAGGGAGCCGTCGTCGGCCATCACGCCGGCCTTGATCCGGGTGCCGCCGACGTCGAGCGCGATGACCGTCATGCCCTTCGCTCCGGTCCGCTCGCCCCCGGCCCGGCCGGGGCGGTCAGGACGACGGAGCGGGTGAGGTTGCGCGGGTGGTCGGGGTCGAGGCCGCGGGCGTGGGCCCGCTCGACCGCGAGGCGCTGGGCGCGGATCAGGTCGGCGAGCGGGTCGAGGTCGGACACCGAGGTGACGGCTCCGGTCGCGGCGACCTGCGCCGGCAGGCCGGTCGGCGGCTCGCCGAAGAACCACACCACGCTGCCGGGGCCGGTGACGCTGATCGGGCCGTGCCGGTACTCCATCCCGGGGTAGGACTCGGTCCACGACCCGGAGGCCTCGCGCAGCTTGAGCGCGGCCTCGTTGGCCAGTCCGACCGTCCAGCCGGTGCCGAGGAAGGTCAACTGCTGGGCCTCGACGGCTCCTTGGGGCAGTGGAGCGAGGAGCGCGCGTTCGGCCTGCTCGGGCAGGTCCGCGGGGACGAGCCCGAGGTGTGCGCGCAGCAGCACCAGGGCCGTGGTGGCGAACCGGGTCTGCACCACGGACTTCTCGTCCGCGAAGCCCAGGTCGATCACGGTGTCGGCGGCCGGGCCGATCGCGGTCGCCGGGTCGCCGGTGATCGCGACGGTGGGCGTGCCGCTGCGGGCGGCCCGACCGAGGGCGGTGAGGACCTCGGTCGTGGTGCCGGAGCGGCTGAGGGCCAGCACCCGGTCGTAGCGGCGGCTCGCCGGGAACTCGGAGGCGGCGAAGGCGTCGCTCTCCCCCAGCCCGGCGGACTCGCGCAGGGCGGCGTAGGCCTGCGCGATGTAGAGCGAGGTGCCGCAGCCGAGGACGGCGACCCGCTCGCCCGGCTCGGGCAGTCCGTGCGGGGTGAGTTCCATGGCGCGGCGCCAGGTGGTCGGCTGGCTGGCTGTCTCGTCGGCGACGTGGGTCATGGAGGCCCTCCTGAAGACGTGGGAGACGCGCGACGGAGCGGCAACGCCTGCGCGATGATGCTCTGAAGATAGTAAGATTGAGCAGAATTGCACAAGAGCGAGCAGTAAGCCGAGCAGCGGATTGCCGCCGGGAGCGGCCCGCGGGCGGAGGGGTCGCCTCCTGCCCGCGGGCCGCTCCGCCCGACGTCGGGCGCCAGGCGCCAGGCCTCAGACGCCGGGCGGGGCACCGAACGGGGCGGCCCTGGTCTGGATGATCGGCGCCTACAGCGTCCAGTGGAACCAGGTCTTCGCCGCCTCCCTCGTCGCGATCGTCCCCGTCGTCATCCTGTTCGCCGTCATCGAACGCCACGTCGTCTCCGGCCTCACCGCGGGCTCCGTGAAGTAGCGTCCCGCGGCACCGGGGGCGGGACTCCCGAGCCGGTACCGCAAGATCGGTGCGCGATACCCTGGGCGGCGGCGCAACCAGTGAAAGAGGAGTGGGTATGCACGAGCGGTGGACGCGGCTGCTCGAGATCCTGGGCGACAAGGGCCGGGTCGACGTCGCCGAGGCTGCCGAGCTCCTTGGGGTCTCCGCGGCCACGGTGCGCCGCGACATGGAGGAGCTGGCCCGGCAGCAGCTGCTGACCCGCACCCGCGGCGGAGCGGTGCTCAGCGGTGTCGCCTACGACCTCCCGATCCGCTACAAGACCGCGCGACAGGCCGACGAGAAGCACCGCATCGCCCGCGCGGCCGCCGCCCTGGTGCCGTCCGAGGCGGTGGTCGGCCTCAACGGGGGGACGACGACCTCGGAGGTCGCCCGCGAGCTGGCCGTCCGGACCGACCTCGCCGGGCACTCCGACGGGGCGGCGCTGACCGTCGTCACCAATGCGATCAACATCGCCAACGAGCTGGCGGTGCGGCCGTACGTGAAGACGGTGGTCACCGGCGGGGTGATCCGGACCAACTCCTACGAGGCGACCGGCCCCCTGGCCACCCTGGTGCTTCAGGGCCTCTCCCTGGACTGCATGATCCTCGGGGTTGACGCGATCGATGCCCGGTTCGGCGCGGCCACCCACGACGAGGGCGAGGCCAGCACCAACCGCGCCATGACGGAACGCGCTGCCAAGGTGATCGTCGTCGCCGACTCCACCAAGCTCGGCCGCCGCGCCTTCGCCCGGGTGTGCGGGATCGGCGACATCTCCGTCCTGGTCACCGACACCGGCGCGCCCGACGAGGTGGTCGAGCAGATCGCCGCCCAGGGCGTCGAGGTGCTCCGCGTCTGACGCACCGCCAGGGCGCGTGCGGGCGCCGGCCGGGAACCGCCCGGGCCGGCCACCGCGAAGGTGAAAACCTTGGGCGCCGAGGTTTCGTTACAGTTCTCCGGGTGAGCGCCCGCAGCCCCCGTGGCCCCTACGCGAAGACCACCGCCAAGCGGAAAATGATCATCGACGCCGCACTCGCGGCCTACGCCGAAGCCGGCAGCAGAGCCGTGTCCGTCCGCGACATCGCCGAACGCGTCGGGATGACCGACGCCGGAGTCCTGCACCACTTCGGCAGCCGCGAGGCGCTCCTGACCGCCGTACTCGAAGCCCGGGACACCGTCGCCACCGAGACCCACGGCGAGACGAGCGCCTTCTGGGGCCCGGACATGCTGATGGAGAACGCCGCCACACCCGGCCTGGTCAAGCTCTTCGTCGACCTCGCCGCAGCCGGCGCCGAACCGCGCCACCCGTCACCCCCGATCCGGACCACCGAACCGTCACGCTCCGGGCCGGGCCCCGCTGTCACACCGGAGCCTCTTTCGGGTGATCTCCGCACGCCGTGCCCGCCCGCGGCCGAGGGCAGAGGGTGGAGCCGCTGCGGCCCCACCCATCCCGAACGCCTCCGGTCGGTCCCGCGGTTCAGCGGGGCGCCGTGGTCGTCACTTCCCGGTCCTCCGGTCGAGGTTCAGGCAGAGTGCCCAGACGTCCGAGCAGGTGTGCGGGGAGGGTGAGCCGCCGACGTGGATCCCCCCGACGGCCGTCCAGGCGGCCCTGCGGCGATCGGGCTCGCCTTGCGGGCGGGAGTCGGCGAGACTGGCAGGCCGTGCCGGCCGGGGGCCGGCGGGGTGCGCATCGGGTGGAGGGGGTTGCGAATGGTGGGTGGATCGGCGGCGTGGCGGGTGCCTCCGCTGGACCCGCAGGTGGGGGCGGCGGTGGCGGCGGCCGGTACGGGGGCACGGGAGGCACTCACTCCGGAGGGCCTGACGGCGTGGCAGGAGCGGGACGCCGCGCGCCGGCCCCGCCCGACGCTCGAACAGCTCCGCGACGGCGGGCAGTTCGAGGTGGAGGAGCTGCCCGTTCCCCGGGCCGACGGCGAGGGGGACGTCACGGTGGTCAGCGCGCGGCCCGCCGGGGTGCGCGGGGCGCTGCCGCTGCTGTACTACCTGCACGGCGGCGGCATGGTGACGGGCAACGCGTGGTCCGTCCTGCCGCGGCTGCTGCGCGGGTGGGCGCTGCCGCTGGGGTTGGCGGTCGTGTCCGTCGAATACCGGCTGGCGCCGCGCACCCGCTTCCCGGGGCCGCTGGAGGACTGCTACGCCGCGCTCGACCGGGTGGTCGGGAACGCGGACGCGCTGGGCGTGGACCCGCGGCAGGTGATCCTCGGCGGCAAGAGCGCCGGGGGCGGGCTCGCCGCGGCCCTGGCCCTGCTGACCCGCGACCGCGGCGGGCCGGCGCCGGTCGGCCAGCTGCTGCTGAGCCCGATGCTGGACGACCGCGGCGGCACCTTCTCCAGCCGCCAGATGGCCGGCCACGACACCTGGGACCGCACGTCCAACGCCACCGCCTGGCAGGCCCTGCTCGGTGACCGGTACGGCGCCGCCGACCTCTCGCCCTACGCCGCCCCGGCCCGCGCCACCGACCTCGCCCGGCTGCCCGCGGCCTACGTCGAGGTCGGCTCGGCGGAGACCTTCCGCGACGAGGCCGTCGCCTACGCCGACGCGATCTGGCAGGCCGGCGGCGACGCGGAACTGCACGTGTGGCCCGGCGCCTGCCACGGCTTCGACACCCTCGCCCCGGACGCGGCCCTCAGCCGGGACGCGCACGCCGCCCGCACCCGTTGGCTACGCCGCGTCCTGCGGCGCTGACAGCGCCGCAGGGATCAGAAGGCGTCCTCCGGCATCTCGACCGCGGTGCGGTCCAGGCTCTCCAGGAGCCGGAACTGCGCCTCGGTCCTGGGCAGTTCGTGGCGGAAGAAGAACCGGCAGGCGCGTCGCTTGCCCTCGTGGAACGGCCCGCTGCCGCCTGCGGCGGCGAGGAACTGCTCCAGCCACAGCCAGCCGACGACCGTGTGGCCCACCGCCTCGAGGTAGCTGCCGGCGTTGGCCAGCGCCGTCTCCGGGTCGCCGGTCGCCCACAGCCGCCGGGTGACGGAGACGATGCGCCGGACGCCCTGGTCGAGCTGCGCCGCGTACTCGGCGGCGTCACCGCCGAGGGCCTCGGCGCGGGCGGTGGTCGCCGAGACGGTCTCGGCGAGCAGTCGCAGCCCCGCACCGCCGTCCATGACGACCTTGCGGCCGAGCAGGTCCAGGGCGTGGATGCCGTGGGTGCCCTCGTGGATGGGGTTCAGCCGGTTGTCCCGGTAGAACTGCTCGACGTTGTACTCGCGGGTGTAGCCGTAGCCGCCGTGCACCTGGATGGCCAGGTCGTTGGCGGCCAGGCACCACTGCGAGGGCCAGCTCTTGGCGATGGGCGTGAGGACATCCAGCAGCAGCTTGGCGCGGGCCCGGTCCTCGGGCGATGCTCCGGTGCGCTCCTCGTCCAGGAGCCGGCCGCAGTACAGAACCAGTGCCAACGCCCCTTCCGCGTAAGCCTTCTGGGCCAGCAGCAGGCGACGGACGTCGGCGTGGCGGATGATCGGCACCTGCGGGGACTCCGGGTCCTTGGCGCCGAGCGGGCGGCCCTGCGGGCGGGTGCGGGCGTAGTCCAGGGCGTGCAGGTAGCCGGTGTAGCCCAGGGCGGTGGCGCCGAGCCCGACGCCGATCCGGGCCTCGTTCATCATGTGGAACATGTACGCCAGTCCGTGGTGCGGCTGTCCGACGAGGTGCCCGACGGCGCCGGGCTCGCCGCCAGGCCGGTGCCCGCCCTCACCGAAGTTGAGCAGGGTGTTGGTGGTCCCGCGGTAACCCATCTTGTGGTTGAGCCCGGCCAGCACGACGTCGTTGCGCTCGCCGAGCGAGCCGTCGGCACGGACCAGCACCTTGGGCACGATGAACAGCGAGAGGCCCTTCACCCCGGGCGGTCCGCCGGGAATCCGGGCCAGCACCAGGTGGACGATGTTCTCGGACAGCTCGTGCTCGCCGCCGGAGATCCACATCTTGTTGCCGAACAGCCGGTAGCTGCCGTCGGCGCGCGGCTCGGCCCGGGTCCGGATGTCGGCCAGCGAGGACCCGGCCTGCGGCTCCGACAGGCACATGGTGCCGAAGAACCGCCCCTCCACCATCGGCCGTACGTAGGTGTCGATCTGCTCGCGGCTGCCGTGCGCCAGCAGCAGGTTGGCGTTGCCCACGGTGAGGAACGGGTAGGCCGCCGTACCCGGGTTGGCGGCCTGGAACCAGGCGAAGCAGGCACTGGCCACGACGGCGGGCAGCTGGGCGCCGCCGACCTCGTAGTCCATGGTGCCGCCCAGCAGGCCGGTGCCGGCGAAGACGGTCAGCGCCTCCTTGACCTCCGCGATCATGTGGACCCGCTCGCCGTCGAAGCGCGGCTCCTCGGCGTCGTTCTTCCTGTTGTGCGGCGCGAAGTGCCGGGTGGCGACCTGTTCGCTCAGGTCCAGGGCGGCGTCGAAGGTCTCGCGCGAATGGTCGGCGTACCGCGGCCGCCCGGTCAGCGAACGGACGTCCAGCCACTCGTACAGCAGGAAGTCGAGGTCGCGACGGGAGAGCAGAAGGGACGACGCCATGCGGGTCCTGCCTTTCAGGGGACTTCGGAGAGCCGATCGAGTGACCAAGCGCTTGCTTAGTACGCGCTGCTCCCAGCAGCGTGGTGCACCGGGCCCGGCACGTCAATGGGCGCACACCCGTTCCGGTTCGCCGAAACCCCACCGGAACCCCTGCCGGCCCCGTCGGCCCCCGCCGGAGCCGCCGGACGTGGCGGGGATCACACACTCCGGCGCCCGAGGGGCGAAATGCCGTGGTCGCGGCGGCGGTTGGAAGGCCGTAGTCAATGCACGTGCACACGACATTCGCCACCTGCGAGGAACATCCATGACCAGCAGTGCGTCCTCCGCCTCCCGCGCGGCCGAGATCCTCTCCCGGCCGGTCACGCTGAACGGCCTGACCGTCCCCAACCGCATCGTGATGGCGCCGATGACGCGCATGTTCTCCCCGGGCGGCGTCCCCGGCGAGGACGTGGAGTCGTACTACGCCCGCCGCGCGGCCGCGGGCGTCGGCCTGATCGTCACCGAGGGGACCTACGTCGGCCACGAGTCGGCCGGGCAGAGCGACCGCGTGCCCCGGTTCCACGGCGAGGAGCAACTGGCGGGGTGGGCGAAGGTCGCCGCGTCCGTGCACGCGGCGGGCGGCACGATCGTGCCGCAGCTGTGGCACATCGGCATGGTGCGCAAGCAGGGCGAGCCGCCCTACGCCGACGCCCCCGCCGTCGGTCCCTCCGGCATCCGCGTCGACGGCACCGAGGGCACGGGCAAGGCAATGACCCGGAGCGACCTGGACGACGTCATCGGCGCCTTCGCCGTGGCCGCCGAGGCCGCCGAGCGCATCGGCTTCGACGGCGTCGAGCTGCACGGCGCCCACGGCTACCTCGTCGACCAGTTCCTGTGGGCGGGGACGAACCGTCGTACTGACGCCTACGGCGGCGACCCCGTGGCCCGGACGAAGTTCGCCGCGGAGATCGTCGCCGCCGTCCGCGCGAAGGTCTCCGCCGACTTCCCGGTGATCTTCCGCTACTCGCAGTGGAAGCAGGAGGCGTACGACGCGAGGCTCGCCGAGACCCCGCAGGAGCTGGAGGCGATCCTCGCCCCGCTCGCCGCGGCCGGCGTCGACGCCTTCCACGCCTCGACCCGCCGCTACTGGGTGCCCGAGTTCGACGGCTCGGACCTCAACCTGGCGGGCTGGAGCAAGAAGCTCACCGGCCTGCCCACGATCACCGTCGGCTCGGTCGGCCTCGACGGCGACTTCATCCGCGCCTTCGCCGGCGAGGGCGCCCCCGTCCAGGGCCTCGACAACCTGCTCGACCGCATGGAGCGGGACGAGTTCGACCTGGTCGCGATCGGCCGCGCCCTGCTCCAGGACCCTGAGTGGGCGGCGAAGGTCCTGGGCGACCGCCTCGGCGAGCTGCGCCCGTACGACGCGGCGGCGGTGAAGACGCTCAGCTGACCCGGGCCACACCTCAACGCCGGGGGGGTACTGACCACGGCGCCGCGTGATCACCGTCTTCGGTGGTCACGCGGCGCCCGGGGCATGGGGCGGGGCAGGCCAGGCCTAGCTCTTCCTGTCCGCCGGGTTGATGATCACCTTCCCGCTGGTGAGGTCGATCCGGTTCCTCGGGGGTGCGGAGTCACCCTCCTCATCGCGGAGCATCAGCTCGGTCTGCTGCTGCTCCACCTGAACGCGCTTCATGCTCTGGAAGGCCGACTGGAACTCGTCCAGCCCCGCTTGGGAGATCGACGTCCCCTTTCGCTTGACCTTGCTCGCCCAGCGCCACAGGCGTTCGACCACCATGATGAGGATCAGGAAGATGACCATTAATTCCATGTGAGTGCACCACTTCGGCATGGGTGAGCGGAGGGCAGACGGGACCCCGACGACGACCATCCTCCAACGGTCCGCGGCCGGTCGGCGTTCCGGGTCACCGTCCCGGTCGGGGCGGCAGCCGCCGTGCCGGGGATCCGTCGGCGTGGGGTCGAGGGGGAGCGGCGGGGGCGTCGCATAGTCGGAGGGCCGATGACACCTCCCGATCACGAGACGAGACGACGATGCGGCTGCCCCGCCGACCGGTCATCACGCTGGCCGTCACTCTGCTCCTCGCCCCCGCGGGCTGCGGCTCGCCGACCGCGCCGCCGCCCCCGGACGACCGGAAGCCGACCGACACGGCTGCCACCGCCACCGCCTCGCCGACCGGGCCGCGCGCGTTCACCCTGGTCGCCACCGGCGACGTGCTGCCGCACACCGAGATCATCCGGCAGGCCAACGAGGACGCCGGCGGGGACGGCTACGACTTCCGCAGGATGTTTGCCGGCGTCAAACCGCTGATCAGCGGCGCGGACCTCGCCATCTGCCACATGGAGACCGTCTACGGCAAGGACGGCGGGCCGTTCACCGGCTACCCGGCGTTCAAGTCGCCGCCGCAGGTCGCCGCCGCCCTCAAGGACGCGGGCTACACCGCCTGCGACACCGCCTCCAACCACACCCTCGACGACGGTCCGGACGGCATCCGGCGCACCCTCGACGCCATGGACGCGGTGGGGCTGGCGCACACCGGCTCCGCCCGCGACGAGTCCGAGGCCGGGAGGCCCGCGCTGCTCCGGGCGGGTGGTGCGACCGTGGCGCACCTCGCCTACACCTACGGCACCAACGGGATCCCGCTGCCGGCGGGCCGGCCCTGGGCGGTGAACCTGATCGACCGGGACCGGATCCTCGCCGACGCGCGCGCCGCCCGGGCGGAGGGTGCGGACCTCGTGGTGGTGAGCGTCCACTGGGGCACCGAGTGGCAGGACGCGCCGAACGAACAGCAGCTCACCCTGGCCCGCGACCTGGCCGCCGGGCAGGGCGAGGGCCGGCCCGACGTCGACCTGATCCTCGGCACCCATGCCCACATCCCGCAGGCGTACGAGCGGATCAACGACACCTGGACGGTGTACGGGCTCGGCGACCAGCTCGCCGGACACATGTTCACCTACGACGGCGCCGAGGATCCGCGCGGCAACTGGAGCTCGATCGCCCGGTTCACCTTCGCCCCGCCGGGCGCGCCGGGGCAGCGGTGGACTGTCGCCAAGGCCGAGTTCATCCCGCAGGTGACGGACCTCGGCCCGCCCTACCGCGTCCTCGACCTGCGGGACGCCGCCCGCCGCACCCCCGGCCGGGCCGACTACGCCCGGGCGCTGGAGCACATCCGCTCGACGGTGCTCAGCCGGGGCGCCGCCTCGGCGGGGCTGACCATGGCCCCCTAGCCACCGGACCCCGGACCCCGGACCCCGGACCCCGGACGCCCCTCGCCGCGGCGTGTCATCCGGTGGATGTGCCAGGGGCATGGGCCTGTGGCACGGGCTGCCGCAGGAGGCTCGCAGAACCCACAGAACACCTTCAAATCACGGGAGTTGACGTCCAGTCAGTTGTACTGTGGAGTGAGCATGACGCCCTGGCCGGCGTCGTGGGCCCCGGGGGTGGGGCCGGTCGGCCGTGGCTGCCATCGGCGCAAAGGGGGAGCATCCTGATGGCATACGCGAAGGGTTATGACGTCTCCGACTTCCAGTCGGGAATTCCGGGGGACGCGGAGTTCGTCTTCATCAAGGCCACCGAAGGCGGCCACACCGGCCAGTCGGGGTACACCGCCAAGCTCGCGGACGCCCGGGGGCGCGGGCTGGTGGTCGGGCACTACCACTTCCTGCACGCGGAGAACCCGGTCGAGGGCGAGGTCGAGCACTTCTGCCGGGTCGTGGGGCAGGTGCCCCCGGGCGAGCTGCTGGTGCTGGACTTCGAGCCGTACGGGCAGTCGGTCGGCGACGGCGACGCGACCGAGGCGAAGAACCGCTGGCTGGCGGCGGTGAAGCAGCGCTACCCGGACCGCCTGGTCGGGCTCTACACCAACCGGGACTACTGGTTCCGGACCGACGACAACGCGGGTGACTTCCTGTGGATAGCGGACTACGTGTCCGCGGGTTCGCCCCGCATCCAGGCGTCCTGGCACTTCCACCAGTACAGCGACGACCCGCTCGACGCGGACGTGTTCAACGGTTCACTGGACGAGTTGCGGGCGTGGGCCGGCGCCGCCCAGGCCCCGGCCCCCGAGCCGCCCACGCCGACCCCGGACCCCGGGCCGCAGCCGCCCGGCTGGCCGGGGCTGCAGCTGGTGAACCGGGACCAGTGGGGCGCGCGCCCCTGGCGCGAACCCAACGGTTCGATCCCGTACGCCGGCCCGCGCGCCGGAGTGAAGGTGCACTACCTCGGCACGGCGTACACCTTCGACGCCCACGACACCTGCCCGGCCTACGTCCGGCGCCTCCAGGCCTCGCACATGGACGACGACGGCTGGTCGGACATCGGCTACAGCTTCGTGGTCTGCGAGCACGGTTACGTGTTCGAGGGGCGCGGGCTGAACCGGCGCAACAGCGCCAACGGCGACGTCCCGCTCAACGAGGCGCACTACGCGGTGTGCGGGCTGGTCGGCTCCTCCGGCTCGACCGTGCCGACCCCGGAACAGCTCAACGGGCTGCGGGACGCGATCGAGTACTGCGAGCAGCAGGGCCCGGCGGGCCCGGAGATCAAGGGGCACCAGGACGGCTACTCGACCGACTGCCCCGGCCCGGCGCTGTACGCCTGGGTGACGTCGGGTGCACCGCGCCCGTCCGGGACGGTGGTCACCCCGCCCCAACAGCCCGCTCCGCAGCCGGACCCGACCCCGGACCCGACCCCGGCCCGGTACCGGAAGGACATCGGCGGGCTGTCGTACGGCTACGGCGCGCACGGTCCGCAGGTCACCACCGTCGGCGAGGCGCTGGTGGCGGCGGGCTTCGGCGCGCACTACAGCCAGGGCCCGGGACCGGACTGGACCGACGCCGACACCCTCAACTACGCCGACTACCAGCGCAGCCTGGGCTACTCCGGCGGGGACGCGGACGGCGTGCCCGGCGAGTCCTCGCTGCGCCGGCTGCTCGGCGGGCCGATCCCGCTGGCCGAGGTGTCGAAGTCGCGTGTGGTCGCGGCGGCCCGCCAGGACCCGGGCTCGCCCCAGGGTGCCACCACGCACGCCGACGACGTGTACACGGTGGAGCGGGCCCTCGTCGCCGAGGGGCTGCTCGACCGGCAGTGGGCCGACGGCTCCTTCGGCACCCAGACCATCGACGCCTACTCCGCGCTGCAGCGCAGGTACGGGTACAGCGGGCAGCAGGCGGACGGCATACCCGGCATCAACTCGCTGACCCGGCTCGGCCAGGCGCACGGCTTCACCGTCGTCGGCTGACGTCGGTCGAGGAGGACAGATGTACCAACTCGCCCTGTCCCTGTGGCGCACGTGCGTGCCCTACATCGTCGCGTTCCTCGTGGTGCAGGCCGCGCGGCTCGGCATCCACCTGGACAACGCCTCCGTCACCTCCGCCCTGGTCACCGGCTTCGGCACGGTCTACTACGCCGCGTTCCGGTTCCTGGAGCACCGGTTCGGCGCGAGCTGGGGCTGGTTCCTGGGGGCCGCCCGGCCGCCGTCCTACGAGCCGCCGGCCACGCCCGCGCCGGTCGCTCCGACGGCGCCGACCGCGCCGACGGCCGAGCCCGCGCCCGCACCGGCCGCACCTGCACCGACGCCCACTCCCACGCAGGCCGCGCCTGCGCCCGCACCCACGCCCGCGCCGGCACCGACACCCATTCCCGCTCCGGCGCCCGAGCCTGAGCCCGCACCCGCAGACCCCACGCCGGCCCGACCCGACTACCGGAACCTGCCCGAAGGCGGCTGACGGGCACCGACCCGGGGGTTGCGGAATACCATATTCCGCAACCCCTGGAAATAGGACCAGTAATACAATTAGCCTTTCACGTTCAGGTCTTGACGAATTGTCACCTGAATCCGAAACTGAGCCTGCCACCGATGCATCCGGATCCCTTTTGGCGATCGCTTGATGCACGAAGTGAACGGAGGGGGAATTGCCGACGACACCGACCTACCCGGGCGTCTACATCGAAGAGCTTCCCAGCGGCGTCCGTACCATCACCGCAGTGAGCACCTCGGTGACCGCCTTCGTCGGGGCCACCCGGCGCGGTCCGCTCGACCAGCCGGTCACGATCACCAGTTTCGCGGACTTCGAACGCCGTTTCGGCGGGCTCGCGAGCCAGAGTCCGGTCAGCTACGCCGTCCAGCAGTTCTTCCTCAACGGGGGCTCGGTCGGGGTCGTGGTCCGGGTCGCGGCGGCCGGCACCGGTGCCGCGGCGGGCGTCACGCTCAACTCGACGCAGACCTCCACCGCCACCCCGGCCCTGGAGGTCACGGCCGTCGAGCCGGGGCTCTGGGGCGGGGGGCTGCGGGTCGCCGTGGACTACCGGACGCCGACCCCGGCCGAGACCTTCAACCTCCAGGTCTTCGACACCTCCGGCGCCGTCCGGGAGTCCTTCGCGGACCTGTCGGTGCGGGCCGCCAGCCCCCGGTTCGCCGAGACGGTAGTGAACAGCGGCTCGGGCGTCGTCCGGGTGAGGGTCCTGGCGGAGAGCCGACCGGACCCGGTGGGCACCGTCTCCAAGCCCTTCGCGGCCACGCTGCCGGATCTCACCCACGAGATCCAGGTGAAGATCGCCGACGTCTCGCGGACCGTCAAGATCTACGACCCCGCCGCGGACGGCACCGCGCCGACCACCGTCCCCGAACTCGCCCTGCTGCTGGAGCGCAAGCTGCGCGCCCTGCCCGACGCCCCGGGCAAGCGGGCCTTCGCGGGCACCCGGGTGAGCGTGTTCGGGCGGCAGCTCCAGGTCGTCGCCGGCTCCACCGACCCGGCCGACGTGGTGCGCTTCCTCGGCGAGGCCGCCAACAACCTCGGACTTGAGGGCTCGGTCAACCCACCGGTCCTCGCCCTCGCCGGCGGCCAGGACGGCGGTGCCCCCGGCATGACCGACCTGATCGGCAGCGAGGCCGGCAAGACCGGCATCCAGGCCCTGCGCGACGTGCCGGACGTCAACCTGCTGGTGCTGCCGGAACTGGCCGGCTACGCCAGCGTGGACGACGCCGTCACGGTCGTCTCGGCGGCCCAGGCGCTCTGCGTGGAGCAGCGGATGTTCCTGATCGTGGACGCGCCGCAGGCGTGGACGACGCTGGACGCCGCCCGGGCGGGCCTGTCCGCCTTCGACTCGGTGCGCAGCGACCACGCGGCGCTGTACTTCCCGCACCTGGAGCTGGTCGACCAGCTCACCGGCCGGCTGCGCAGCTTCCCGCCGTCGGGCACCATCGCCGGCGTGATGGCGCGCACCGACGGCCAGCGGGGCGTGTGGAAGGCTCCGGCGGGCACCGAGGCCGGGCTGCCCGGGGTGCGCGCGCTGACCGTCCCGCTGACGGACCGGGAGAACGGCCTGCTGAACCCGCTCGCGGTGAACTGCCTGCGGACGTTCCCGGTGGTGGGCCCGGTGGCGTGGGGCGCGCGGACCATGGCGGGCGCCGACGCGCTCAGCTCGCAGTGGAAGTACGTCCCGGTGCGGCGCCTCGCGCTGATGCTGGAGGAGAGCCTCTACCGCGGCACCAAGTGGGTCGTGTTCGAGCCCAACGACGAGCGGCTGTGGGCGCAGATCCGGCTGAACGTGGGTGCGTTCCTGCACTCGCTGTTCCAGCAGGGCGCGTTCCAGGGCACGTCCGCGCGCTCGGCCTATTTCGTCAAGTGCGACAAGGACACCACCACGCAGGACGACATCAATCGCGGGGTGGTGAACGTCGTGGTCGGATTCGCGCCCCTCAAGCCCGCGGAATTCGTGATCGTCAAGATCGAGCAGCTCGCCGGACAGTTCGAGGTTTAGGATCTCCATGGTCGAGTTCACCGTCAATCCGCACCGGTTCGATCCGTACAAGAATTTCAAGTTCCTGGTCGTCTGGGACGGTCGGGTCGTCGCCGGAATCAGCAAGATCAGCCCGCTCAAGCGCACCACCGAGGTGGTGAAGCACCGCAGCGGGGGCGATCCGAGTGCGCCGCGCAAGTCGCCGGGCCGCACCGACTTCGAGGCGGTCACCCTGGAGCGCGGGGTCACCCACGACCCGGAGTTCGACCGCTGGGCCAACAAGGTCTGGATGGTCGGCGCGGGCCGCGGGGCGGAGGTCTCGCTGCGGGACTTCCGCAAGGACCTGGTGATCCAGGTGCTCAACGAGGCCGGTCAGGTGGCGGTCGCCCACAAGCTGTACCGCGCCTGGCCGAGCGAGTACCAGGTGCTCGGCGAACTGGACGCCAACGCCAACGCGGTGGCGATCCAGAGCCTCAAGCTGGAGGTGGAGGGCTGGGAGCGGGACGAGGAGACGCCCGAGCCGGAAGAGCCCTCGTTCCAGCAGCCGGCCTGAGCGGCCGGCCGATGGAACTCGCGGGGGCGGCGGCCCTGTTGGCCGTCTGGGAGGCCGGGCTGGCGGCCGGCCACACCGGGCGGGCGCTACTGCTGCACACCGTCGCCCGTCCGGGCGCCGGGACGGAGGAGCTGCTGGCCGTACCGATCGGCCGGCGGGACGCCGAACTGTTCGGACTGCGCGCCGAGTTGTTCGGTGAGCGGCTCGACGTGCGGGTCGGCTGCCCGAGTTGCGCGGAGGAGATGGAGTTCGCCTTCGACGCCGGGCAGGTGGTCGGTGCCGCGCGGCCGGCGGACGGTCCGCTGTGGGTGGAGCTGGACGGCTGGCAGGTCGGCTTCCGGCTGCCCACCCCCGGCGACCTGGGCGCCGCCGAACAGGCCCCCGCGGGCCAGGCCAGGACCGTCCTGCTGGAGCGGTGCGTGCTGACCGCCGAGCACGGCGGGGAGCCGGTCGCCGCCCGGCAGCTCCCCGAACCGGTCCAGCGGCGCGTGGCCGAGGCCGCCGCCGCTGCCGACCCCTGCGCGGACGTCCGGCTGAACCTCGGCTGCCCCGAGTGCGGCGAGCAGGCCCTCGCCGAGCTGGACATCGCCTCCTACCTCTGGGAGGAGCTGGACGACTGGGCCCGGGCAACCCTGCTCGACGTCCACCTCCTGGCCACCGCCTACGGCTGGAGCGAGGCGGAGATCCTGGCGCTCAGCCCGCTGCGGCGCCGCTACTACCTGGAGCTGTGTACAGATGCCTGACCACTTCGACCGCCTGGTGGCGAAGGGCGACCCGGGCGGGGACCGGGCCGGGGTGCGGGTGCGCCCGCGTCTGCCGGGGCCGTTCGAACGGCTCGACGCGCTCGCTCCGGCACTGCCGGTCGTGGACGAGGAGTCGTTCGGACCGGGCCGGTCGGGCGGGCAGCCCGTTCCCGTACCGCTCCCCCGGCCGGCGGCGGCACCCACGGCGCCGGGCGAGGGGGCGCTGCGGCCGGTTTCGGCCGGCGAGGAGCGGCCGGCTGCCGCGCCCGTCCCCGCACTGCCGCGCACGCCCCTGCTGGTCGCCCCGCCGGTCACCCCCGCCGCCGCTCCGGCCGTCGAGACGGTGGTGCGGGGGGCGCCCGCCCGCCCGGTAGCCGTACCGCCGCCCGTCACCGCGGCGCACCGGACGGCCGCCCGCGAGCTGCCGGCCGCGCCCGCACCGGTCCGGCCCGCCGTCGCCGCACCGGCGTCCGGGCGGCGGCCCGTCGTGGCGGCTGCCCCGGGCCACGCGCACGGGACCGGCGCCCGACGCCGGCAGCGGCCGGTCGAGCAGGTGGTGCGGGTCCAGATCGGGCGGGTCGAGGTCAAGGCCGCCGAGCGCACCCCGGCCGCGCCGCGCAAGCCGGCGGCCGCCCGACCGGCCCCGGCCCTCGACCTCGGCACGTACCTCAACCGGGAGACCTCGCGTGAGTAACCACCTCGCGATCGCCACCGTGAGCGAGGCGCTGCGGCTGCTCATCAGCCGAGCGCTCTCGCCCGACATCCCGTTCGCGGTCGAGGTCGGCACCCGCAAGCCGCCGACCGAGCCGCCCACCGACCCGACCATCACCGTCTTCCTCTATCAGGTCGCGCCCAACCCCTCGCTGCGCAACCGCGACGCGCCGACCCGCGCGACCGACGGCACCGTGCTGACCCGCCCGGCCGCCGCCCTGGACCTGCACTACCTGATCAGCTGCTACGGCGAGGAGACCCAGCTGGTCGGCCAGCGGCTGCTCGGCTGCGTGGTCCGGGCTCTGACCGAACAGCCGCTGCTGTCCCGGCAGTTGATCGAGGAGGCGGCCACCCAGCCGTACCTGCTGGGGACGGACCTGGCCGCCTCGCCGCAGCGGGTCCGCTTCACGCCCACCCCGATGGACGTGGACGAGATGTCCAAGCTGTGGATGACGCTCTTCCAGACGCCGTACGCGCTGTCAGTGGCCTACCAGGCCACCGCCGTCCTCGTGGAGGGCAGGGCCGATCCGGTGGCCGGCAAGCCGGTGCTGCGCCGTACCGTACGGGCCGTGCCGTCCCGCGGACCGGTCGTCGAGCGGGTGCTCTCCCGGCCCGCCGGGTCCCGGGGCGCCCCCGCGGAAGGGCCGGTGACCAAGGACCGGGAGCTGGTGGTGGACGGCTCCGGCCTGCGCGCGGACCTGGTGGTGGCCCGGCTGGGCGAGCGCCGGGTGACGGTCGACCCTGGCGGCGTCCGGGACGACCGCCTGGTGGTCGCCGTACCGGAGGACCTGCCGCCCGGGGTGTACCAGGTGCAGGTGCTGCACGGACTGGAGCTGGACGGCCGACCGGCCGCCGAGCACCTCGCCGTGGAGTCCAACGCGCAGACCTTCGCCCGGCAGCCGCGGATCGTCGCGCCGATCGGCACGGCGGACCGCAGCGACGGACCGGCCGGGGTCTCGGCCCGGCTGGACGTCCGGCTGGACCTGCCGCTCCGGGACGACCAGCAAGTCCTGCTGCTGTTGGACGAGTTGAACCCGCCCGCCGGGCGGCCCGGGGCGAGCCACCAGTTCCGCGCACCCGCGCCGCCCATGCCGCGCACCGACCCGTTCGAGGTCCGGGTGCCGGTCGTCGGCGTCCGCCCGACGGCGTACCTGGCCCGGGTCCAGGTGGACGGCGTGCCGAGCGAGTTGACGGTGTCCGGCGACGGGGCCTTCACCGGTCCGGTCGTGGACCTGACGCACTGACCGCAGGACGGGGGGTTCGGAGATGAGCACGCGCCGGAGGCAGGGCCGCGACGGCTCGGCGGACGACGCGCACCGGCAGTCGCTGTCCGCCGCGGTCGCCGCCGTGCTCGAACGGGTCGACGCGCACGCGGCGGGCCGGACCGCCGAGCCGGACGCGCCCGCTGCCTCCGGCACCCGTCGGGGCGGGCGCCGGCAGCCCGCCACCGCCCTGGACGCGCTCACCGCCTCCTTCGGGCTCACCCCGTTCGAGCGCGACGTGCTCGTGCTGACCGCCGCCCCCTCGATCGACCCCACCGCCGCCGCCCGGTGCGCGGCGGCGGGCGGCGACCCCGGGCGCGCGTACCCGACCTTCTCCCTCGCCCTCGCCGCCCTGGACCAGCCGCACTGGAGCGCGCTCACCCCGGTGGCCCCGCTGCGCCGCTTCCGGCTGGTCGAACTGGACGACGAGACGGCGCTCACCGCCTCCCGGCTGCGGATCGACGAGCGGGTGCTGCACTTCCTGGTCGGCGTGCCGTACCTGGACGTGCGGCTGCACGGCCTGCTCACCCGCGTCGGGCCGCCCGACGAGCTGCCCGGGCCGCACGAGCGGTGCGCCGCCGAGCTGGCACGGGGCTGGACCTCGGCCGGGCTGGCCGGCCCGCCGCACACCGAACTGACCGGTGCCGACCGCCGCACCCGCTGGGAGATCGCGGCGGAGGCGGCCCGCCGCGCCGGACTCGGCCTCTACGCCGCGCACCGCGAGGACCTGCCCACCGAGCCCGCCGAACGCGAGCAACTCGCCCGGCTGTGGCAGCGGGAGGCGATCCTGATCCCGGCGGCGCTGCTGGTGGAGGGCGGGGAGCCGGGCCGGGAGCGCCCGCAGGCCCCGAACGGCGCCGAGGCCTTCCTCGCCGGCCTCGCGGTGCCATTGGTCGTGTCCGGCGACGAGCCCCCGCCCGCCGGGGCCTCGGACCGCGCCCGGCTGACCGTGCCCCCGCTCGGCCCCGAGGAGCAGCTGGGGATCTGGACCGAGGCGCTGGACGGCGCGCCGGGGGTCACCGAGGACGGACTCCGCGCGCTGGCCGCGCAGTTCTCGCTGCCCGGCCATGTGATCCGCGCCGCTGCGGCGACGGCCCGGCGGGCGGCCGAGTCCAGCCGGGACGGCGGGGACGGCGGGGAGGCCGGGGACGGCGGGGAGGCCGGCGAGGGCGCGGACGTCAGCCGACTGGCCTGGCACGCCGGGCTGGCGGAAGCCCGGATGTCCCTGGACGAGCTGGGCCGGCGGGTCGAGCCGCGCGCGGGCTGGGACGACCTGGTGCTGGAGGAGCGCCAGCTCGCGACGCTGCGTGAGATCGTCGCCCACGTCCGCCGGCGCGGCACGGTCTACCAGGAGTGGGGCTTCGAGTCGGTGCTGCGCCGCGGCCTCGGCGTGACCGCGCTGTTCGCCGGCGGCTCGGGCACCGGGAAGACGCTGGCGGCCGAGGTCGTCGCCGGGCAGCTCGGCGTGGACCTGTTCGTCATCGACCTCTCCCAGGTCGTCAGCAAGTACATCGGCGAGACCGAGAAGAACCTCCGGCGGGTCTTCGACGCGGCCGAGCGCGGCGGCGCGCTGCTGCTGTTCGACGAGGCCGACGCGCTGTTCGGCAAGCGCAGCGAGATCAAGGACAGCCACGACCGCTACGCCAATCTGGAGGTCAGCTACCTGCTGATGCGGATGGAGGCCTACCGGGGCCTGGCCGTGCTCACCACCAACATGAAGAAGGCACTGGACCCGGCGTTCATGCGGCGGATCAGGTTCGTGGCCGACTTCCCGTTCCCCGGAGTGCCGGAGCGCGCCGAGATCTGGCGGCGGGTCATCCCCGCGCGGACCCCCAGCCAGGGCGTCGATCCGGAGCGGCTCGCCCAGCTCACCGTGGCCGGCGGCTCCATCCGCAACATCGCGCTCTCCGCCGCCTTCCTGGCCGCCGACGAGGACTGCCCGATGCAGATGCGGCACCTGCTGGCCGCCGCGCGCACCGAGTACCTCAAGCTGGAGCGCTCGCTGACGCCCTCGGAGGTCTCCGGATGGATCTGACCGAGGGGCCCGGGATCGGGCCGGACAGCATCGGGCCGAGCAGCACCGGGGCGAGCAGCACCGGGCCGGGCAGCACCGGGCAGCACCCGGTCGAGGGCGGGAGCGCCGAGCAGCACGCGGTCGAGCGTGGCAGTGCCGGGCGGATCGAGGTGGAGATCGGCGAGCTGGTCCTCGACGGCTTCGCGCGGATCGACCACGAGCGGCTGACGGCGGCGTTCCGGAGCGAGCTGACCCGCCTGGTCGAGACGCGCGGCGTGCCGCTCGCGGTCGGCGGCGACCGCGCGCTGGACCTGCTCTCCGGGCTGCCGCCGCTGCCCGCGGGCGCCTCGGCGCAGCGGCTCGGCGAGGCGCTCGCCCGCGCCGTACACACCGGGCTGTCCGGCGGTGGCCGGGCGCCGGAACGGGGGCGGACATGAGTCGACTCAACGCTCCTGCCCGGGACTCCGGGCAGGAGGCCAAGCAGGGCGCGGCCCGGCGCAAGACGCGGGCGCCGAAGGCCCGTACGCCCGAGCCGAAAGAGATCGTCTCCGGCGCGGGCCAGCCGCTCGACCCGGGCGTGCGCCGGGAGTTGGAGGCGCGGCTCGGGCACGACCTCAGCCGGGTCCGGGTGCACACCGACCGGGACTCCGCCGCGCTGACCGAGCTGATCGGCGCGGACGCCGTCGCCGTCGGTCCGGACCTCTTCTTCGGCGAGGGCAAGTACCGCCCGGCCGGCGAGGACGGCCGGCGGCTGCTCACCCACGAGCTGCTGCACACCGTCCAGGCCCCGAACGCGCTCGGCGCGCTGCGGGCCGGCCGCGACCTGGGCGCGGTCAGCCTGCCGCAGGACGCGATCGAACGGGAGGCGGAGCACGGCGCGCGCGACGACCGGCCGGCTGCGGCGACGCCGGGTGCCACACCGGGCTGGCTCCGCTACGCGACCGTCGACGCCGACCGGTTCCGCACCGAGCGGCTCGACCCGGCCACCCTGGTCGACCGGCTGGCAGCCGGCATCCTGCGCTCGCTGCGCGGCGACCCGACCGACTCCTCCGGCCGGGTCCGCCTGCAACTCGCCCGCTTCGCACCCGAGTTGCAGGTCTCGGTGCTCGCCCGGCTGGCGGACCGGCTGCCCTCCTCGGACTACACCCGGGTGCTGGAGCTGGTCGAGGCCGCCGAGCACCGCCCGGCCGACGTGGACGGTGCGCAGACGCCCGAGCCGGTCACCGATCCGGTGACCGCGGCCGCCGACCGGGCCACCGACGAGCGCGGGCAGACGGACGAACAGGACCGCGCTGAGCAGGACCGGCAGCGTCAACGCGAGGAGGAGGCACGGCAGTCGGACGGCCCGAAGGTGCGGCGCAAGCGTCGCAAGGGGCACGGCTCCGAGGAAGGCACGGAAGGCAAGGGCGACCAGGACCGCCCCGAGCAGCAGGACGATCAGCAGTCCCCGGCTGCGGAGAGCAAGGCCACCCAAACTCCGCCGGATGCGCAGCCCGCTCCGCAGCCGGAGGCCGGTCAGGCCCAGCCCTTCGCCGAAGCACAGCCTCCGGCCGTCGAGGAGGCACCCGCGGCGATTGCCGACGCGGGGCCGGAGCAGGCCGCCACGACGGAGGAGGGCGCCCAGCCGGCAACCGTCTCCGTACCCGGCTCGCCCGGAGCCGGGCCGGCGGACGCCGCCGCCCAGCCCTCGGCTGGCACGAAGCCGCAGGAGCCCGCCGCCGCGCCGCTGCCGCAGCCCACACCCGTCAAGCCCGAGCGCCTGGAGGCGATCGCGCGGGCCGAGGACAGCCCGCTCGCCCGGCACGGGATGCTGGACGGCGACCACCAGCAGCGCGAAACCCCGGACCAGGAACGGCCGTTGGGCCTGGAGCCCGGCGCAGACGCGGAGGTCCACGACGGGCCCGGCGCGGACCGGGAGCGGCCGTCGCAGTCGGCCGTACCCGGGCCGGAGCTCAATCCCGGGGACTTCCTGCCCTCGACCGACCTCGACGTGTCCGGTGTGCCGACCACCGATCAGATCCCGCTGTCGGCGGACGGCGCGCCCCCCGCGAACGCCGAGGCGCCGGAGTTCCCCGAGCCGCCCGCGACCAAGGCGGACCAGGTGCAGGCCGAGCGGGAGAGCCGGCCGGAGGACGAGGCGGAACCGACGGCTCCCGAGCAGGCCCGACCCGACCAGGCACAGCCCGATCCGGCACAGCCCGCGGCTGCCCCCGAGCCGAGCCCCGCCGAGGCCGAGGACCGGAGCGCCCGCGACCTCCAGCCGGAGCAGCCGGTCGAGCAGGAGATCGGCCCCGACCCGACCACGAACCCGACCGCTCCCCCGGCACCGGCACCGGCTGCCGCCGAGCCCGCCCCCGCGGAGCCGCAGCAGCCGGAAGCCCCCGCCGAGGAGGCGCGCGAGGCCGAGCCCGCGGCCGCACCCGAGCCTCAGGGACCGGGCCCGGAGCGCAGCGCTGCCGCGCCCGCCGCGGCAGGTCCGGTCGGCGGGGACGGCCCGGGCGGGCCCGGCGCCACGCCCGAGACCGACACCGGCCCCGACACCGAGGCCGCCGCCGGACCGGCGGCCGAGCAGGCCGACGCGCCCGCCGCACTCGCCACCCAGCCCGCCCCGGACGCCTCACTGGAGTCCGGCGGCGGTGCCTGCGCGGGCCCGCAGCAGCCCACCACCGAGGCGGAGCCGGACGGCGGAGGCGGTGCCGGCGGCGGTGGCGCCTGCGCGGCCGGCGGCGCAGCCGGGGGTGCCCCGCCCAAGCAGCAGGAGCAGCCGCCCCCGCCCGACGTCTCCGCCCAGGACCCGCAGAGCGCCCTCGCCACCGCCGCGAGCCTGCCGCCCGACCGAATGGCCGCCACCCTGGACGGCGTGGACGGCTCGGTGAACCGTACGGTCGGCGAGCAGCACGCCCGGTTGCAGGCCGCCCCGCCGGCCGTCCAGCGCCCGTCCGGCGCCCCGCAGACCCAGTCCGGCACGCCCGAAGCCGCGCCGCCGGCCGAGGCGGTGACGGAGCGGCTGGAGCGGGTCGGTCCGCAGGACGCGGGGAGCGAGCAGCAGAAGGCCGAGCAGAAGAAGGTCGAGGGCGGCAACCCGGGCGACCGGGTCGCCGCGCCGCACGTCGCCGACGACGCGGGCACCCAGGTGTCGCCGCAGGAGGTGCAGCGGGTCCAGGGCGCGGTCGACGGCGTCCCCACGACCGATCCGGCGTTGAACACCACGGTCGGTCGGGCACCCGAGGTCGAACTGACCGGGGAGAGCGACCCGGCGCGCACCGACCGGCAGGCGGCGAAGCTCAAGGACAGTTCGAGCCGGATCCTCGGCGTCGGCCGGGAGGACGCCGCCAAGCCGATGGGCGAGGACCGGATCTACCCGGACGTGCCGAAGGAGACCCTCACCGCCTCCGTGCCGGGTGGCGGCGGCAGGACCGGCGCGGCCGGGGCGGGTGGCGCGGTCGACACCAAGCCGGGCATCGGCATCGTCACCCAGCAGGAGCGCGGCCCGCAGATCCAGGCCGCGGTCGGCCAGGGGCAGAGCCGGATGGGCTCCGAACAGGCGCAGCAGAAGCAGGGCGAGGCCGAGGCGCGCCGGCAGAACCAGGCCGAGGTCGACCAGGCGGTGGCCGACAACGCCCAGGCCCAGGCCGGTGAGCGGGGCGAGGCCGCCGAGCAGGTCAAGGCCGAGCGCGAGCAGTGGCGCGCCGAGCAGGACCAGAAGGTCTCGGCGGCGGACCAGGACGCCGGCGCCGAGCACGAGGACAAGACCGGGCAGATCGGCAGGAAGCGCGCCGAGGCCGACAGGGACGTCCGGGACCGTCAGCAGCAGGACAACCAGAAGATCCAGGACAAGCGGAAGGAGGCCGAGGAGAAGGCGCAGAAGGAGAAGGACCGCAAGAAGGAGGAGTCCGAGGGCTGGTGGGGCTGGGTCAAGTCCAAGGTCAAGGCCGCCTTCGACGCGCTGGTCGAGGCGGTCACCAAGGTCTTCGACTACTTCCGCGGCCTGGTCAACGACATCATCGACGGCTTCCGCAAGTTCGCGAACTGGGCGATCGACCAGGCGCGGAAGTTCGCCGTCGAGCTGATCGACAAACTCGCGGACGCACTGATCAAGATCTGCGACGTCCTGCTGGCGGCCTTCCCCGAACTGCGCGACAAGTTCCGCAGGAAGATCGAGGAGTGGCGCGACAAGGCCGTCGCCAAGGTCAACGAGTGGGCGGACAAGCTCAAGAACGCCGTCAACAAGCTGCTCGACCTGCTGGCGGCCGGGCTGAACGCGCTGCTGAACGCGCTGGAGGCCGGGCTCAAGGCCGCGGTCGAGGCGGTCCGCAAGGCCGTCATGGACGCGATCGACTTCGTGCAGAAGGCGATCGCGGTCTTCGGCGAGTTCGCGGTCCTGATCGGCGACATCGCCTCCGACCCGGGCGGGTGGCTGAAGAAGCTCGGCAGCGCCGCGATCGACGGCATCCAGCACTACCTGTGGGGTGCGATCAAGAGCGCGGTCAAGCAGTGGTTCAACGAGAAGGTCGAGTCGGTGGTGGGCCTGACCTCCACCATCGTCAACGTCCTGGTCAAGGGCTGCATCTCGATGGCCCAGATCGGCCGGATGGCCTGGCAGGCGATCGTCGCCTCGCTGCCCGGGATGATCGTCTCGATCGTCGTCGAGAAGCTGGTGTCGCTGATCGTGCCGGCGGCGGGCGCGATCATGGCGATCATCCAGGGCCTGGTGGCGGCGTGGAACACCATCAGCAAGATCGTCGCGATGATCGGGAAGTTCGTCACCTTCCTCAAGGCGGTGAAGTCCGGATCGGCCGCCTGCCTGTTCGCCGACGCGGTCGCCTCGGGCGTGGTCGCGCTGCTCGACTTCATCTCCAACTTCCTGCTCAGCAAGCTCAAGGGCGCCGGGAAGGCGGTCGGCACCAAGCTCAAGGGGATCGCCCAGAAGATCCTCAAGGGGCTGGCCAGGGCCGGCAAGGGCGCCCGCAAGGCGGCCGGGAACGCCGTCAACAAGGCCCGCGCGGGCCTGCGCCGGGCCACCCGGTCCCTGCGCAAACCGCCCTCCCCCGGCCGCGCCCACCCCGCCCGCCCGGCCCGAACCGGCCCCGCCCGGCACACCGTCCGGCAGGCGGGGCGCCACCCCTCGCCCACCCCCGGACGCCCGCGCCGCGAGGTCACCCGCCCGAAGTCCTCCGCACCCCGCCGCCCCACCTCGCCGGTCGGGCGCGCCCTCAACGCCTCCCGCCAGACCGTCAAGGCCGCCCTCAACCGCGTCCGGGTCGCCGCCCGCACCCTCGGCCGCAAGCTCCTCGACAGCAAGCTCGGCCGCGCCCTCACCAACGGCGCCCACAAGCTCCGCGACGCCTACCGCAAGCAGCGCGACCGCCTGCGCGCCTGGCACCAGAAGCGTCAACAGCAGCGCGCGGAGCGCCGCGCCCACGAGAACTCGCCGGACGCGAAGAAGCAGCGCCTGGAGCTGATCGTCGCGAGGATCACTCCGAGACTGCAGGGACTGCTCCGGCGCGGATCCTCCGATTTCACCGTTCGCGCCGCACTCGCGGCGATGCGGCTCTGGTACCGACTGTCCGGGCTGGAGTGGCTCGGGGAGCGGAGTATCCGATTCCGCGCCTGGCTCAACCCGGACATCGTCTTCCTGCACGGCGTGGCATTCCCCATTGATGATCTGCTGGCATTCGTCCGCAAGGTCGGTGCGGAGGTCGTGCGAGCGCCGCAGTGGGCGCGTGCCACCGGAGCGGGCCAGGGTCCGATGGCGGGCCCCACCTCCGTCCCGTCGGCCGCCGGTAAATCCTATGAAGTCCATGAGCTCGGTGACCGCTCCGGCGCCGAGATACAGGAGTACCTCCGCGGGCGCCCTGGCACGAATTTGTGGCAGCGGGACGTCCAGCGCTACCGGGATCAGTCCGGAACCGCCCTCGACGTCGAATGGCAGCAATGGTGGGGACGGACCGTGAAGAACCGAGGGGTCCTTTTCGGCATTCCTTACAGTGCGGAACAGCCGTGGCGCGATCCGCGCAAACGAGCACCATCACGCAAGGAAAGTGTCGGCCTGTCCTATCCGGAGATTTCAAGACTTTTCGATTCGTGGCGGGGACGACGCGGCGCCCTGAAGCAGCAGACGATCGCACAACAAGCACTCGGAATGCTCGGTGGAAGAATGCCGGACGGGCCGAACCGGCGCTTCACCGCAGAGTTGACTTCGCTGATGATCCAGCAGGAGGGCCTGCGGAACGTCGGAACCATGGCAACCGGCGGCATGCTTCTGGACATGGCAGCACGCGGCCACATCACCTTGGCAGAGGCGGCGCGACTCCATCCGATGGCACCCCAGGGGTCGCAGGCGCGAGCCAGGGAACTGCACGCCTCCATCCTCCGGAAAACGACCAGGACGTCCGGCGCGGAACAACTGCGCACTCTGGAAGTCGATGTCGTCGAAGCATGGATCCGGAGCCTGGGCAAGGAAATCGTTGTGGATTCCCAGGCCACCGGGCAGGAGAAGCGGAAGCAGCTCATGCGGCAGATCCGAGAGCGAATTCATCGGATGTACAATATCGACCCGCGCTATACCGCACTTCGGAACGGGATGGACTGAGCGATGAAGAGCTCGAAATTCAAGACGAACAGGATCGTTTTGCGCTCGTGCCCGGCGGAGGACGAGGTGGCCGAATTCGCCGATCTCCATCACTGGCCGAGGAGGGCTGAAGCGGAGACCCGCCGCACAGGCGGAAGCCCGTACACCGCCACCTGGGACCTGGGCGGCGGAGGCGTCCTCCAGTATGCCGAGGACGACATGTCGAAGAATTGCTATCTCGTTGCGCACGGTCCGACCCGCGAGAGCGTGGAAACGGTCGGGGACATGATTGCCGAGGAGCTTTTCCCGTGGGACCTCGCCGAGTTGCTCTGGTGCGTCGACAACGCACCGGATCCCATCGAGCTCGGTCTGTCCATCATGCGGCTCGCGGTCGGTTCACCGCACGGTTTCCACGACGAGACATTCCGGCGGATCAAGAGCGGGTTGACCCACCCGGACTCCCGGGTACGGGACATGTCGCTCTGGGCGAGTACGTATTCGCCGTGGCCCGAGTACCTCCCGCTGCTACAGGCCTTGGCTGCGCAGGATCCCGTCGCCGAGATTCGCGAGCGGGCGGGGCTCGTCATCGAGGCGTATCGAGCCCAAGGGGTCGGTGGTAGGCCGTGACCGGTTTCACCGACGCCCCCAGGCCCATAAGGTCCGGGCTGGTCATCGTGGATCCGCAGCGGGGGACGCCGCAGCGGGTCATCGTGCTGCAGTTCAATCCGGACAGCCTGGAGCGGTCGCTGGCGCCGCAGGTGGCGGGGGCGGACGGGAGCGGGGACCGGACGGAGGCCTTGCGGCTGAAGGGGCCGGCCGTGGAGACGTGGAAGTTCACCGCGGAGCTGGACGCGACGGACCAGCTGGACGTGCCGTCGCCGAACGGGATCCATCCGCAGCTGGCGACGCTGGAGTTGCTGGTGCAGCCGGCCAGTGCGCAGCTGAGGGCCAATCAGGCGCTCGCCGCGGCGGGGACCCTGGAGATCACGCCGGTCGAGGCGCCGCTGACGCTGTTCACCTGGGGCAGCAAGCGGATCCTGCCGGTGCGGCTGACCGAACTCACCATCACCGAAGAGGCGTTCGACATCGAGCTGAATCCGATCAGGGCCGCCGTCGCGATCGGCCTGCGCGTGCTGACCGTCACCGATCTGCCGACCGGTCACCGCGGGGCCGAGCTGTACCTGGCGCACCTGGCGCAGAAGGAGCGGCTGGTGGGCGCCACGGCCGACGGCCGGCTGAGTGCGCTCGGACTGGGAGGGGGACTCCGATGACCGTCGACCACACGCCCGGCGCGCTGCCCGCGCCCTCGCCGTACCCGCTGACCAGCCGGTACCACGGCGTCCCGGTGGTCCTGCACACGATGCCGGACGGGCGGCAAGTGCCGTACCTGCAGCGGAGGTTGCTGCCGAGCGCGGACGGCCTGACCCCGCTCGCCGAGCACACCGTGAGCGCGGGCGACCGCCTCGACCTGCTCGCCCAGCGCTACCTAGGCAGCGCCGATCAGTGGTGGCGGATCGCCGACGCCAACCCGGTGGTCGATCCGCGGGAGTTGACCGCGACGCCGGGGCGGCGGATCACCGTCGCGCTGCCCGGCGCGGTGCCGGGGGCGGGCAGTGGGGTGGGTAATGGCTGACCTCTCGGCCGTCACGGGGGGCGGGCCGGTCGGGTCGATCCACCTCAGCCTGCTGATGGGTCCGCAGATCCCGGTGCCGGTGCCGCAGCCGGTGACGGACGCCCTGCTGTCGGCGCAGGTGACGGTGGCGTCCGGGCAGCGCAGCGGGTTCCAGCTGGCCTTCGACCTGTCGAAGCAGGGGCTGATCAACACCGCGCTGCTGCCGGGCGGCTTCTTCGACCCGAAGATCAGGGTCGTGCTGATGGTGACCGTCACGGGCACCCCGACCGTGCTGATGGACGGCGTGATCATCCGCCAGGAGGTGGGCATCAGCAACCAGCCCGGCCAGTCCACGCTGACCGTCACCGGCGAGGACCTGACGGTGCTGATGGACCTGGAGGAGCAGGCCGGTGTGCCGTTCCCCGCGATGTCCCCGGCGGCCCGGGTCGCCGCGATCATCGGCAAGTACGGGCAGTACGGCATCCTGCCGCTGGTCGTCCCCGAGCTGGTGCCGCAGACGCCGATGCCGACCCGGCGGATCGACTTCCAGAAGGGCACCGACCTCGGGTACGTCAACGAGCTGGCGAAGGCCAACGGTTACGTGTTCTACCTCGACCCGGGCCCGGCGCCCGGCATGAGCCGCGCCTACTGGGGGCCGGAGAACCGGCTCGGCGTCCCGCAGCACGCGCTGAACGTCAACATGGACGCGCTGTCCAACGTCGACCAGCTGACCTTCGCCTTCGACGGCACGGCCCGCGAGGAGCCGGAGGCCCGCATCCAGCTCCCGGCGACCAAGGTGTCCTCCGTCCTGCCGGTGCCGGAGGTCAGCATCCTGCGCCCGCCGCTGGCGCTCAGGCCCGCGCCGGCACTGAAGAAGAAGGTCATCGCCGACACCGCCAAGAAGGACACCACCCAGGCCGTGGCCGAGACCATCGCCAAGGCGATGCAGTCGGCGGACGCCGTCTCCGGCTCCGGACAGCTCGACGTCGTCCGGTACGGGCACGTGCTGCGGCCGCGCGAGCTGGTCGGCGTCCGCGGCGCCGGACTCACCTACGACGGCCTGTACTTCGTCAAGAGCGTCACCCACAACCTCAAGCGCGGCTCGTACACCCAGAACTTCACGCTGACCCGCGAGGGCCTGATCGCCCTCCAGCCGACCGTCATTCCCTAACGCTGCAGCAGGAGTTGCCCGCATGGCCGAACCGACCCGCTACCTCGGCAAGTTCCGGGGGACGGTGGTGAACAACGCCGACCCGCTCGGGATCGGCCGCATCCAGGCCCAGGTGCCCGACGTGCTGGGCGAGGCCGTGTCGACCTGGGCGATGCCGTGCTTCCCGGTAGCCGGCCCCGGCATGGGGCACTACGCCGTCCCGCCGGCCGGGGCGGGCGTGTGGGTGGAGTTCGAGCAGGGCGACCAGAGCTACCCGATCTGGACGGGCTGCTGGTACGGCTCCGCCTCGGAGGTCCCGGTGGAGGCGACGACCGGCCCGCCGGGCGCGCCGAACGCGGTGCTGGAGACCACCGGGCGGCGGGTGATCGTGCTCTCCGACGACCCGACCACGGGGATCACGCTCCGCACCCCGAGCGGGGCGTCGATCGTGATCAACGACTCGGGCATCCAGATCAGCAACGGCCAGGGCGCCTCGATCTCGCTCGTCGGCGCCACCGTTTCCATCAACCAGGACGCGCTGAGCGTGACCTGACGGGGGAGAACGTCATGCCCGGAAATCTGCTGCACGTCAATGCGACGGTGACCTGCCCGCACGGCGGCCAGGTGACGGCCCGGCCCGCCCAGGCGCGGGCGCTGGTCGCCGGCCAGGCCGTCACCAGCACGGCCGACCAGTACACCGTGACCGGCTGCCCGTTCAACGTGGCCGGCAAGCCGCAGCCCTGCGTGACGGTCCGCTGGGTGCTGCCGTCCGCCCGGATCCGGGTGAACGGCTCCCCCGCGCTGCCGCAGTCCGCCGTCGGGCTGTGCCAGAGCGCCGAGCAGGTCCCGCAGGGGCCGCCGATCGTGACCGTCGTCCAGCAGCGGGCGGTGGGGGTGTGAACACCGGGGCCATGAACACCTCACAGCTGCCCGGTCCGGCCCGGACGGACCTCGCGTTCCCGCTCCGGATCGACAGCCGCGGGCGCACCGCCGAGTCGGCGTACGACGACCATGTGCGCGACCTGATCGAGCAGTTGCTGTTCACCAGCCCCGGCGAGCGGGTCATGCACCCGGACTTCGGCTGCGGGCTGCTCGACCTGGTCTTCGCGCCGAACAGCCCGGAGCTGGCGGCCACCCTGCAGCTGTCCGTCCAGGCGGCGCTGCAGCGGTGGCTGGGCGACGTGATCGAGGTCGCCTCGCTCGACGTGGAGAGCGAGGACAACGTGGTGCGGGTCGAGCTGGCGTACGTGGTCCGCCGGACCGGTACGCAGCGGCACGACGTGTTCGAGGGCGGGGTGGCGGCATGACCGGCCGATCCGAAGCGACCGGGCGGTCCGAACGTCCGACCGTGCAGTGCGGCACGGAACTGCGGCGCGCCCACGTGCGCGCGGCACACCTGCTGGGCCTGGACGGCGCCGAGCCGGACGACGACGGGCGCACCCTGACCGTGACCTTCCTCGGCCGGGCGCCGGGCGAGCTGGGCCCGGAGAACATCCGCGTCGACGGCGGCCGCCGGATCACCGGACTGCGCGCCGTCGCGGTCGAGATCGAGCGCGCGGACGACCCGGAGCTGGACGACCGGATGCACGTCACCCTCGACCGGGTCGGCGACACCTCCCGCTACCGGCTGACCGTGGTCGAGCCGGACGCCTACGGCCGACCGGGCACCCGGCCGTACCCGGGCTTCGACCCGAGGTACGCGAGCACCGGCTTCTCCTTCGGCGCCGACTGCCCCTCCCCGTACGACTGCCGCACCGAGGAGGGCTGCCCGCCCGGCAGCCCGACGTCCGCGGTCATCGACTACACCGCCCGCGACTACGAGAGCCTGCGCCGGCTCGTGCTGGACCGGATGAGCCTGACCACCCCCGGCTGGACCGAGCGGCACCTGCCCGACCTCGGCGTCACCCTGGTCGAGCTGCTCGCCTACACCGCCGACCAGCTCTCCTACCAGCAGGACGCGGTGGCCACCGAGGCGTACCTCGACACCGCCCGCCGCCGGGTGTCGGTGCGCCGGCACGTCCGGCTGATCGACTACGCCGTGCACGACGGCTGCAACGCCCGGGCGTTCGTCACCCTGGCGACGGACCGCCCGCTGACCCTGCACCCCGGCAGCTTCCGCTTCGCCGCCGTCGACGTCAGCCGGCTCGGCCCGCAGGAACGCCCGGAGCTGTCCACGGTGATCCCCGACGAGCAGCTGGACGCGCTCACCCGGACCGCCGCCGTCGAGGTGTTCGAGCCGCTCGGCGGGACGGACCTGGTGCTGCACCCCCAGCACAACACCATCCGGTTCTGGACCTGGGGCGACCAGGACTGCGTGCTGCCGAAGGGCGCGACCTCCGCCACCCTGCGCGACGACTGGCACGGGGCCGACCGCCCCGAGGACCGCACCCGGCACCTGGCGCTGCGCCCCGGCGACCTGCTGGTCATCGAGGAGGTGCTCGGGCCGCGCACCGGCGCCGCCGCCGACGCCGACCCCGCGCACCGCCAGGCCGTCCGGCTCACCGCGGTCACCCACCTGGTCGACGAGTTGTACGAGCAGCCCTTGGTCGAGGTCGAGTGGGCGCCGGAGGACGCGCTCTCCTTCCCGGTCTGCCTGTCCGCGCACGGCGGGAGCGACTGCGGCCCGATCGCCGACGTCAGCGTCGCGCGCGGCAACGTCGTCCTGGTCGACCACGGCCGCTCGCTCACCTTCTGCGGCGGAGCCCCGGAGACCTTCGCGGTGCCGCCGGAGCCGGTCCGGGTGGCGCCCTGCGGGCCGGACGGGTCCGGCTGCGCGGACCGCACCGGGGGCAGCCCCGCGGCGGAGGCGATCCACGAACTGCTCGACCGGACCAGGACCGGCCGCCAGCTCGGCCCGGAACAGGTCCGCGAGCTGTACGCGCTGGTCGGCGAGGCGGCCGTCCGGCGGGCCGGGCTGAGCATCCAGCTCGCGCCCGGCGCGAACGCGGAGGGCGAGGACGGCCACGGAGCGGTGGTCGAGCCGCCCACCGCCGACGCCCAGGCGGCGACCCTGGAGACGCTGCTCGACCAGACCCGCTACCCCGTCCTGCCGCAGCCCTTCCGCCCGGTGCTGCGCTATGCGCCGGTCACGCAGGCGGCCGCCTACCCGGACCGGGCCCACGTCTGCGCCCGGCAGGCCGCCCTGCTCGCCGGCATCCCCGAGCGGGTCCGGCAGCGGCTGGAGGAGCTGTGGCACCGGGCGGACTGCGGCCACCCCCTCTCCCGCGCCGAACTCGCCGAACTGACCCTGCTGTTCGGAGCCCGGGTGGTGCACGAGCTGCACCTCGCCGACCGGCCCGCCGCCGGACTGCGCGAACTCCTGGCCCGCCGCACCCGACTGCTCGCCGCCAAGCTGCGCCGCCTCGACGTGCTCACCGCCCGGGCCCGCTCCGGCGGGGTGCTCCGGCGGCCCGGCGTCTGGGAGGTGGCGCAGAGCTGGGGCGGCCGGTACGCCTCCGGGCTCGACCCCGACTCCCCCGCGCTGGCCGGCCCGGCGTCCGGGATCGCCGTCCAGGACCCGCGCGCCGCACTGCCCGCGGTCCTGGCCACCGCCGAGGGCCAGGAGTGGACGCCCCGCCGGGACCTGCTCGCCGACGGCCCCCGCGACCGGCACTTCGTCGGCGAACCCGAGGACGACGGCCGCCTCGCGCTGCGCTTCGGCGACGGGCGGCACGGCCGGCCGCCGCGGCCCGGCGCGGAGCTGCGGGTCGCGTACCGGATCGGCAACGGCGCGGCCGGCAACGTGGGCGCGGAGGCCATCAACCACCTGGTGGTCTGCCAGGACCAGCCGCCCCGCGCGAAGGGGCGCAGCACCGTCGTACCGCCGCAGGACGCGGTGCTCCGGGTCCGCAACCCGATGCCCGCCGGCGGCGGCACCGAGCCCGAACCGCTCGACCGGGTCCGGCAGGCGGCCCCGCTCGCGCTGAGCCGCACCCGGCTGCGCGCCGTCACCGCCGCCGACTACGCGGAGCTGGCCGCCGCCCTGCCGGGGGTCCGGCGGGCCGCCGCCGAACTCCGCTGGACCGGCAGCGTCCAGGAGGTCCACGTCGCGGTCGAGCCGTACGGGCACGCCACCGCGGACACCGCCCTGCTGGAAGCGGTCGGGCACGGCCTGGAGGCGTACCGCCGGATCGGCCACGACCTGGTCGTCCGCCCCGCCCTGGTGGTGCCGCTCGACCTGGAACTGCGGATCTGCGCCGCCCCCGGCCACCAACGCGGCCACGTGCTCGCCGAGTTGCGGCGGGTGCTGGGCAACCGCACCCTGCCGGACGGCCGCCTCGGCTTCTTCCACCCGGACGCGCTGGGCTTCGGCGAGCCGGTGCGGGTCTCCCGGCTGGTGGCCGCGGCCGCCGCCGTGCCGGGTGTGGTCAGTGCGCAAGTCACCCGGCTGCGGCGGCAGTTCGGGCGGGACGACGGCGACCTGGCCGACGGGCTGCTGCGGCTCGGCGCGCTGGAGATCGCCGGCTGCGACAACGACCCCGACTGGCCGGAGAACGGCCGGCTCTCGATCGTGATCGGAGGTGGCCGATGAACGGCCAGTGCACCTGCGGCTGCGCGGGCACCGCCACCGCGACGCCGGTCCCGCTGTTCAACCCGCCCGGGCTGGACGCCATCGGCTACCGGGTCGGCAGCCACGGGGACTTCCTCGACAGCCTGCTCGCCCGGCTGTCCGGCCCCGCCTACCCGGCGCTGCGCGACCTGACCGTCCGCACCCCGGACGACCCGGCGATCGCGCTGCTGGACTCCTGGGCCGTGCTCGCCGACGTGCTCACCTTCTACTCGGAGCGGATCGCCAACGAGGGGTACCTGCGCACCGCCACCGAGGAGGGCTCGCTCACCCTGCTCGGCCGGCTGGTCGGGCACCGGCCCCGGCCCGGCGTCGCCGCCGACACCTACCTCGCCTACACCCTCGACCACGACCCGCGGGCGGCCGAGGACCCGACCGTGACCATCCCGCGCGGTGCCCGCAGCCAGAGCGTCCCCGGCCCCGGCGAGGACCCGCAGTCCTTCGAGACCGCCGAGGACCTCGCCGCCCGCTCCGCCTGGAACGAACTGGCGGTGCTGCGCCGCCGCCCGTACCAGCTGACTCCCGGGCAGCTGAACCCCGGCGGGCGCGCCGAGCTGTTCGCCGCCGGCACCGCCAACAACATCAAGCCCGGCGACCGGCTGCTGTTCGTGTTCAGCGCCGACAAGGCCGCCGACCCGGTCCACCGGGCGCTGCGGCTGGTGCCCGAGGTGCGGCTCGACCGCGAGAACGACGTCACGGTGATCGGGCTGCCCCGGGACCTGCGCACCCTCAAGGACCTGCGCGCCGAGCTGGCCGAGTGGATCACCGTCTCCGAGACCGCCCCGAACCCCAGGCCCGGGCACAGCCGGATCGTCCGGGACTTCGACGACCAGGTGCTGGCCCCGCTGCGCGCCGACCTCGACCGGCCCTCCGGTCCGCTCGACACCCCGGCGGACTTCGCCGACCGGCTCGCCCCGGTGATCGCCCGGGCGGCCGAGGCCGCCGAACTGGCGCACTCCCGGAAACCGGTGGCCGACTGGTTCGGGCACCTCGGCGAGGAGCTGTCCGGTCTGCGCGACCGCGCCCACCAGCTGGAGCCGCCGCAGGCCCCCGACGAGCCCGGGCCGAACCCTCCCGGCACCGGCGCGGCCGACCCGGCCGTCCGCGGGCTCGGCTCGGTGCTGGCGGCGCTGCGTACCGCCCCCTCCCGGCCCCCGCTGAGCGCCCGGGACCTCGCCCGGGACCCGCAGCGCCTGTTCGCGTCCGGCTCCGACCTCGGCGTGCAGCTGCTGGCCGCTCTCGACCCCCGGCTGCGCGACGGCCTCTACCCCGCCTGGCGGCGGGTCGACCTGACGGCGCCGCTCGCCGTGCACGAGATCCAGGCGATGCGGGTGGTCGCCACCCCGTTCGGCGCCACCGCGCCGCTCAAGCCCGTCTACGGCAACGACGGCCGGATCGACCGCTACGTGGACTGGCCGCTCTCCGGCAGCACGCTGATCGGCGTCCGGGTCGCCTTCGACACCGCCGGCACCGTCCCGAAGACCGCCGACTTCACGTACGTCGAGGCCGGCAGCCTGACCCACAACGGCTTCTCGCTGCCGTGGGACCACACCTTCCCCTTCGGGCCCGGACAGGTCAAGGTGGTCACCACCGAGCCGCCGGCGCCGCAGCCGAACCCGCACGCCGCCGCGGTGCGCGCCGCCGTGCCCGCTCCCGACCAGGAGGCCGGGGTCAGCGCCAAGTTCCTGGCCAAGCTGCCCGAACGCACGGTCTTCGTGTCCCGCCCGCAGGCCGACGGCCGTATCCACGTGAAGGTCGACGGCGGGCCCGGACCAGCGCTCGACTACCAGCTCGACGCGGGCCAGGAGAAGACCGGCGACTCCGGCGAGCTGAGCGTCCGGGTCCACCGCTACGCCGCCACCGACGATTCGCCGCCCGCGGTCGAGGTGGTGTTCACCACCAAGCTGCAGCCGGTCTCCGGCACGGTCCTCACCCTCGACGCCGTGTACGACCAGATCGCGCCCGGCAGCTGGGTGGTCATCCAGCGCCCCCGCAAGGGACTCGACGGCGGCATCCCGGGCAACCGCGACCTCGCCGAGGTCATCACCCGGGTGACCGACGTGCGCGTGATCTCCCGCGCCGACTTCGGCATCACCGGCAAGGTGACCGAACTGTCCCTGCAGCAACCGTGGTTGGACGAGAAGGACACCCAGCTCTCGCACATCAGGGACGCCACGGTCTACGCCCGCGGCGAGTCGCTGCGGCTCGCCGACGAACCCGTCACCGAGGACGTCCACGGCGACCGGATCGAACTCGCCCGGCTCTACGACGGGCTGACCCCCGGCCGCTGGATCGCCGTCAGCGGCGAGCGGACCGACATCCCGAACACCACCGGCGTCCGGGGCACCGAACTCGCCATGATCGCCGGCGTCGAGCAGAACGTCGACCCGCACCTGCCCGGTGACACCGTCCGCACCACCATCACGCTCAGCGCCCGCCTCGCCTTCCGCTACCGGCGCGACACCGTCCAGGTGCTCGGCAACGTGGTCCGCGCCACCCAGGGCGCCACCCGTGACGAGGCCATCGGCAGCGGCGACGCCGGCGTCCCCGGCCAGCGCTTCACGCTGTGGCAGTCACCGCTCACCTGGCTGGCCGCCGACACCCCCAGGGGCGCGCTCAGCACCCTGGAGGTCCGGGTCGACGGGGTGCGCTGGCACGAGGTGGACAGCCTCGCCGGGCGCGGCCCGGACGAACAGGTCTACGTCACCGCGACCGCGACCGACGGCCGCACCACCGTCACCTTCGGCGACGGCGTGCACGGTTCACGCCTGCCCACCGGCCGGGAGAACGTCCGCGCCCGCTACCGGATCGGCATCGGCGAGAGCGGCAACGTCGGCGCCGGCCGGATCACCCAGCTCACCACCCGCCCGCTCGGCGTCTCCGCCGTCGTCAACCCGCTGCCCGCCACCGGCGGCGCCGGACCGGACGGACCGGGCCTGGCCCGGCGCAACATCCCGCTCGCCGTCACCGCCCTGGACCGGCTGGTCTCGGTGCCCGACTACGAGAACTTCACCCGCTCCCGGGCCGGCATCGGGCGCGCGAGCGCCACCCGGCTCTCGGACGGCAGGCGGGAGCTGGTCCACGTCACGGTCGCCGGGGTGGACGACATCCCGCTCACCGCCGACTCCGACCTGATCCGCGCCCTGCGCTCCTCGCTCACCGCCTACGGCGACCCGAAACTGCCGGTCGAGGTCGCCCTGCGCGAACTCGTCCTGCTGGTCGTCGCCCTGAGCGTCAAGGTCGACCCGGACCACTCCTGGGACCTGGTCGAACCGGCACTGCGCCGCGCTCTGCTCGACCGCCTCGGCTACGCCGGACGCCAACTCGGCCAGAGCGCCCACCTGTCCGAGGTGCTCACCGCCGCCCAGGCCGTCCCCGGCGTGGACTGGGTCGAGGTGGACGCCTTCACCGGCGTGCCCGGCAGCCTCACCCCGCAGGGGCTGGAGCAGCTGTCCGAGCGGCTCGCCCGGCCGCAGCCGACCGTCCCGGCCCGGCTCGCCCGCTTCGACGAACAGCGCTACCGGGTGCGGGGCCCCGACCCGGAGACCCTCACCGAGGTCGCCGCCCGCAACGGCATCTCGGTCGCCGAGCTGCTGCGCCTCAACCCGTCCCTCACCGACACCCGCCCGCTGCCGCCCGGCCGCGTGGTGACGGTGTTCCGCGGCATCCGCCCGGCCCAACTCGCCCTGCTGTCACCGAACCTGCCCGACACGTTGATCCTCAAGGAGGTCCGCGCATGACCCGCGACCCGGACGGACTGGTGGAGCTGCTGCCGCAGTGGCACCGGCTGCGGGACGCCGAGGCGGGTGAGCCGCTGCGCGCCCTGCTGGCCGTCATCGCCGAGCAGGTCGACGTGGTCCGCGGCGGCATCGAACAGGGCTACCAGGACTGGTTCGTGGAGACCGCCGCCGACTGGGCCGTCGCCTACCTCGGCGACCTGGTCGGCTACCGGATCCTGCCCG
Source organism: Kitasatospora sp. NPDC023120 (assembly GCF_055560835.1). Taxonomy (NCBI): domain Bacteria; kingdom Bacillati; phylum Actinomycetota; class Actinomycetes; order Kitasatosporales; family Streptomycetaceae; genus Kitasatospora; species Kitasatospora sp. NPDC023120. Next base: position 119,587 of record NZ_JBVHHY010000019.1, read on the forward strand.
GCTACGAGGAGGTGCTCGCCACCGGACTGCACGGCGGGGCCTCCCCGGAGCGGGCAGCGGCCCGCGACCGGCTCGCCGCCCGGCTGGCGCCGCGGCACGACGTCGCCAACACCGTCGCCAACCGCCGGCGCAAGGGCACGCTCGCCCTGCTGGAGGAGCTGTCCGCCTCGGTCGCCGACTGGCCGGCCCGGGCGGTGGAGCTCTCCCGGCTGCTCGGCGGCACCCAGCCGGTGCGGCTGCTGCGCCCGGACGAGGAGCCGGCCGACCGGCAGCGGCTGAGCCGGGGCCGGCTGGTCGACGTACGGCGCGGCGCCGAACTGGACCTGCTCGGCGGGCCCTTCGACGGGCAGGCGCACACCGCCGACGTCCGCCGGGCCGCCTCCACCCGCCGCCAGGGCGGCTACACCCCGGCCGGTGTCGCCCTGTACGTCTGGCGGCTGAAGCCGTACCCGGTCACCCGGGCGCCGGCGTACTGCATCGACCGGGCCCGGAACCTCTTCACCTTCTCCGTCCTCGGCAACGACGCCCAGCTGGTCACCAGGCCCGAGCCGGAGCCGTCGACCACCCACCTCGCGACGATCGACAACGTGCCGGCCCCGATCCGGCGCCGGCAGCTCGCCGAGCGCCTGGCCGACTACTACGGGCCCGGCAAGAGCTTCGCGATCTGGCGCGACGGCGCCCAGGAACCCGTCCCGCCCGCCGAGATCACGGTGGCCGACCTGAGCGACTGGACGTACCGGCCCCAGCGCGGCCAGGTCGCCGTCGACCCGCTGCTCGGCCGGATCGCCTTCGGCGCCCGCTCCGCCCCGCGGCGCGGCGTCTGGGTCGACTACCACTACGCGTTCGGCGACGACACCGGCGGCGGGGAGTACCCGCGCGACCGCCCGGAGGCCCGGCACCGGACGGTCTACCAGGTCGGCCCCGGCAGGCCGTACGAGCGGATCAACGACGCCTACGAGCAGTGGCGCGCCGACCAGGAGTCCGGCAGCGCGGGCGGCGCCGCCGTCATCGAGATCACCCACAGCGGCGCCTACCAGGAGCAGCTGGACTTCGACCTGGCCGCCGACGACCGCCTCGAACTGCGCGCCGCCGAGGGCACCCGGCCGGTGATCCGGCTGCTCGACTGGTACAGCAACCGGCCGGACGCGCTCAACGTCCGGGGCGTCTGCCCGGGCGGACGGCTGGTCCTGGACGGCCTGCTGATCACCGGTCGCGGGATCAACGTCACCGGACCGCTGGCCTCCGTGACCCTGCGGCACTGCACCCTGGTGCCGGGCTGGTCGCTGGAGCCGCACTGCGAACCGCACGCGCCGCGGGAGCCCAGCCTCGTCCTGGACCACACCACCGCCTGCGTACGGATCGAGCGCAGCATCCTGGGCACGATCCAGGTGGTCGGCGACGAGGTGGACACCGACCCGCTGGAGATCCACCTCGCCGACAGCATCCTGGACGCCACCGGGTCCGAGCGGCCGGCGCTCTCCGGGCCCGACTGCGAGCACGCCCACGCGCTGCTGCACGCCCACCGCTCCACGGTGGTCGGCGAGGTGCACACCCACGCGGTGCCGATCGCCGAGGACTGCGTCTTCACCGGCCGGCTGCGGGTGGCCCGCCGTTCGCTCGGCTGCCTGCGGTTCAGCTACGTCCCGCCGTGCTCGCGCACCCCGCGTCGGTACGAGTGCCAGCCCGACCTGGTGCGCTCGGCGGTGACCGAGCTGGTCGAGCGCGGCGAGCTGGACCCTGCCCAGGCGGCCCGGCTGCGCGAGGTGGAGGCCGAGCGGGTCCGCCCGCTGTTCACCAGCCTGCGGTACGGCACGCCCGGCTACGGCCAGTTGGCCTCCGGGTGCGCGCCGGAGATCACCCGCGGCGCCGAGGACCGCTCCGAACTCGGCGCCTTCCACGACCTGTTCCAGCCCCAGCGCGAGGACAACCTGCGGGCGCGGCTGGCCGAGTACACGCCGGCCGGCGCCGACGCCGGGATCTTCCACGCCTCCTGAGCCGCCCTGATGAAGACGAAAGGGAAACCGTGCACGCAGACTTCTCGCGCCTGACCTTCCGGCCCGGCAAGCACTACTCCGCGGTGCTGACCCAGCAGGGCCGGGTCCAGCTGGACGCCGACGCCAACGAGCAGGCCGCGATCGAGCGCTACCAGCTGCGCACGCTCGCCGCCGACCTGATCGGGCGCCGCGGCGGGCCGGCCTCGGCGGCCGGGTTCGCGATCGGCTACGTGCCGGGCAACCACGAGGTGGACGACCTCACCATCGGCGGCGGCCGGTACTACGTGGACGGCATCCTGTGCGAGGCCGACCGGCCCGAGCCCGGCATCGCCGTGCCCGACGACGGAGGCCAGGGCCACGGCGGCGACGCCCGGGAGGCGCCCGCCACCTGGACGTACTGGGACCAGCCGGACGCCTACCTGGACCAGGAGCGCGACGGCGACCGGCTGCCCGGCGAGTTCCCGTTCCTGGTCTACCTGAAGGTCTGGGAGCGCAGCGTCACCGCCGTCGAGGACCCGGAGATCCGCGAGGTCGCGCTCGGTGCGGCGATGCCCGACACGGCGGCCCGGGCCAAGCTCGTCTGGCAGGTACTCGCCCTGCCGGCCTCGGAGTTGAGCGTGCCGGACGGCGGGGCGTCCCGGGTGCGGGAGGCCTTCGACGCGTGGGCCGACGCGCACGAGCGGCCGGGCGCACTGCTGGCCGCGCGCGCCCGGCGGCCGGAGCGGGCGAGCGAGGAGCCGTGCCTGGCCCACCCCGAGGCCGGTTACCGGGGGCCGGAGAACCAGCTGTACCGGGTGGAGGTCCACCACGGCGGCTCGGCGGAGGGCTGCGCCACGTTCAAGTGGTCCCGGGAGAACGGCTCGGTCGTCCTGCCGATCGCCTCGATCAAGGGCGTCTGGGTCGACCTCACCACGTTGGGCGACGACGACAAGCTCAGCCTCTCGGTCGGCGACTGGGTCGAGGTCGCGGACAGCGCGTACCTCAGCCGGGGCGAGGCGGCGAACCTGCTGCAGGTGGAGGAGACCGACCTGCCGGGCCGCCGGGTGCGGCTGTCCGCCGAACCGGTGCCGGAGGTCGGGCGGCTGGCCGAGCGCCACCCGTTCCTGCGCCGCTGGGACCACCGGGCGCCCCGCGGCCGGGACGCCCTGCCGCTGGCCGGCGGCGCCCTGCAGCTGCAGGAGGGCGTCTGGCTCGACCTGGAGGACGGCGTCCAGGTGTACTTCCGACCGTGCGGCGAGTACACCCGGGGCGACTACTGGCTCGTCCCGGCCCGGACCGCCACCGGCTCGGTGGAGTGGCCGCAGAACACGGCCGGCGAGGCGCTGCTCCGGGAGCCGGCCGGGGTCCGGGTGCACCACGCCCCGCTCGCCTGGGTGAAGGGCCCGACCACGGTCGTCGACCTCCGGCAGACCTTCGCCCCGCTGACCGCCCCCGCGCAGCGCGACGCGTGAGAGGGCGGCTCCGGTGGGCGGCGGTCGTCGCCGCGCACCGGAGCCGCTCCCGGCGGGTCATTCGACCGCCGGCACTCCTCCGGTCTGCCGCCTCAGGGCGATGACCGCCGCGCCCAGCACGCAGGCGACGGCGGCGGTGACGTAGGCGAGGTGGTAGCCGGAGAGCTGGTCGTCCGCGGTCGCCGCGACCACGACCATCACCGCGACGCCCGCACTGGCGCCGATCTGCTGCGTCACGACGTTCACGGCACCGGCGACGCCCTGCTGCCGTTCCGGGACGCCGGAGAGGCCGGCGGAGGTCATCGAGGGGAAGTTCAGCCCCTGGCCGATGCCGCTGACCACCAGACCGGGCAGCACGTGCAGCACGTAGTCGCCGTCCTGCGGCGTACCGAGCCACAGCCCGGTGCCGACCCCGATCAGGACGAGGCCGACGGCCATCAGCGTCCGCGGGGAGTACTTGGCCAGCAGGCGGCCGGTGGCGAAGTTGGCGGTGAGGAACACCGCCAGGGACATCGGCACCAGCGCGATCCCGGACTCGAAGGGCGAGTAGTGCAGCATGCCCTGGAGGTACAGCGGGGCGAAGAACAGCATCCCGACCGAGCCCATGTACTGGAGGAACGCCGCCAGGCTCGCCTCCCGCACCGAGGTGATCCGGAAGAGTCCGAGCGGGAGCAGCGGGTCCGCGGTGCGGTGCTCCCGCACGACGAACAGCGCCAGCGAGACCACCGCGGCGCCCAGCATGACCCACGCCGTCGCGCCGCTGCTGCTCACCCCGACGATGAGCAGGGTGAGGCCGAGGGTGCCGGTGATCGCGCCGGGCAGGTCCAGCCGGCCGCGGTGCCCGGCGCCGTCGGGCAGTCCGATGCGCGTCGCGGCCAGCACCCCGAGACCCAGCAGCACGGAGAACCACAGCACCGAGCGCCAGCCGAAGAACTCGGTCAGCACGCCGCCCAGCAGGACCCCGCCGCTGAAGCTCGCGGCGCCGACGGCCGCGTACACGCCGAAGGCCCGGTTGCGGGCCGGACCGGCCGGGAACGTGTCGGTGAGCAGGGCCAGTGCGGCCGGCCCCGACAGGGCGGCGCCGATCCCCTGGACGGCGCGCGCGCCCAGGAGCACCACGGTGTTCGGGGCCACCGCCCCGACCAGGGCGGAGACGGTGAACAGGGCGACGCCGACCTCGAACACCCGCCGCCGTCCGAGGACGTCGGCCAGTCGGCCGCCCACCAGCAGGAAGCCGGCGAAGGTGACGGCGTAGGCAGTCATGACCCACTGGAGCGTGGTGTCGTCCAGGCTGAAGCGCGTTCCGATGGACGGCAGGGCGGCGTTGAGCACTCCGAGGCCGCTCACATCGAGGGCGAGCGCCCCGGCCAGCACGCCGAGGGCCAGTCCCGGCCGGCGCACCGGCGTGGTCACGGTATCGGTCATGCCGGCCTGCCGTCGGTGTCGCGGCCGGCGCGCACGCCGGCGCTGGGCACCCGTCCGGGGGTGCGCGCGGCAAGGGGTACAAACACACGGTCGTGCGGGGAACGTCCGACTAAGGAGCTGTCGCCATCGATTGACGCCGTATCAAGTTTCACAACTGCCATGGGGATCAGCTTGCATCGGTCACGAATCTGCTGTCTACCCCGCCCCCTGCGCACCGGACGGCGGCCGACGCCGGCCCCAACTGCCTTGGGCGCCCGAGGAGATCGAACCGGACAGTTTCGAGACCAGATCTCGCCACTGCTCCGACCGGCGTTCGAGTCACGCTTGTCTCACGATTCATACGGTGGCACTCTGATGTTCGCCGGGCGGACCGTGGGGGTGCCGATCCCGGCGCTGTCACGGATGGACAGTTCGGACACAGACTCCATCCTCTTTTCCGTCGTCCGGTATTTCTCGTGCTTTCCCGCGCCCTCCTCTTCCGGGGCGCGGATGAAGAGACCAGCGCCACCGCAAGCCCGGTCCTGAGCCCGGCCGGTCCGGCCGTAGCGGTCCGGCTGTTCGCCTCGGCCCACGGAGTCGATTCACGGCAGGCAAGCACCGCGGGGTTTCCCGCGCGCTGTCGGTGGAGACCGGCCGGGCAGTTCCTCCCCTCCATTCCACCCGCCCCGCCGAGGGAGTCGCCATGCCCCGAGAACGCGCAGCGCGAGACTTATCAGCCGTCACCGATTTCCTGCTTTCCCGTGCTGCCGAGCTGTTGGGCGTGTCCGCGGGCGCGGTGGACCGTCGGGCGCCGCTGCACCGGTACGGACTGGACTCGGTGAGGTCGGTGGCCCTGGCGGCCTCGCTGTCCGAGTTCCTCGGCCGGCAGGTGCCGGCCACCTGGATGTGGCAGTATCCGACCGTCGACGCCCTGGCGCGGGCGCTGGTCGAGGGTCCGCCTGCCGAGGAGCCCGCCGCGGGCGCGGGGCGCAGCGCGCCCTCGCAGGAGCCCGTGGCGGTCGTCGGCATCGGCTGCCGGTTCCCCGGCGGGCCGGACCCGGCCTCGTTCTGGCGGCTGCTGGTCGAGGGCGGCGACGCCGTCGGACCGGTGCCGGCCGCTCGAAGAGAACTCCTCAACGACCGGGTGCGCTGGGGCGGGTTCATCGACGGCATCGACCGGTTCGATCCGCTGTTCTTCGGCATCTCGCCGCGCGAAGCCGTCCAGATGGACCCGCAGCAGCGCTTGATCCTGGAGTTGTCCTGGGAGGCGCTGGAGGACGCGGGGATCGCGCCGCACAGCCTGGTCGGCAGCGACACCGGCGTGTTCATGGCCTCCTGTTGGGGCGACTACGCCGCGCTGGCGCACTACCGCGGCCCCGACAGCCAGATCACCCCGCACACCGCGACCGGCATGCACGACGGCATCATCGCCAACCGCGTCTCCTACGTCCTCGGCCTGCAGGGCCCGAGCATGGCCATCGACGCCGCCTGCGCCGGATCGCTGGTCTCGGTGCACGTGGGGTGCCAGTCGATCTGGCTGGGCGAGAGCGACCTGGTGCTGGCCGGCGGTGTGAACCTGAGCTTCGTCTCCGACTACTACACCGCCATGGACGCGATGGGCGCGCTCGCCCCGGACGGCCGCTGCAAGTCCTTCGACGCCCGCGCCAACGGCTACGTCCGCGGCGAGGGCGCCGGCGTCGTCGTGCTCGCCCCGCTGAGCGTCGCGCTCGAGCGCGACCTGCCGGTGTACTGCCTGATCAAGGGCAGCTCCTCCAACAACGACGGTCTGAGCAACGGCATGACGGCGCCGAACCCGCAGGCGCAGGAGAAGATGCTCCGCACCGCGTACCGGCGGGCGGGCATCGCACCGCACCTGGTGGACTACATCGAGTGCCACGGCTCCGCCACGCCGCTCGGCGACCCGATCGAGGCCAACGCCATCGGCGCGGTCCTGGGCGGCGACCGCACCGAGCCGCTGCGGCTCGGCTCGGTCAAGTCCAACGTCGGGCACCTGGAGGCGGCGGCGGGCATCGTCGGCCTGGTCAAGCTCGCGATGTCGATGCGCAACGGCGTACTGCCGCCGAGCCTGCACTACAGCGCGCCGAACCCGCAGATCATGTTCGACGAGTACAACCTCACCGTGCAGGACCGGCTGGAGCCGTGGCCGCGGCGGTCCGACGCCCGCCGGGGCGGCGTCAGCTCGTTCGGGTTCGGCGGCGCGATCTGCCACGTCGCCGTCGAGGAACTCCCGCGCCCCGAGAGCTCGCTGCTGCTGCTGGCCGCGGACTCCCGGGAGGCGCTGGTCGAGCGGGCCCGGGCGGTGCGGGACGGGAACGACCTGCGGGCGCTCTGCAGCCGCACCCCTGGTACTGAAACGTTTCGCCTTGCGGCCACTGCCCAGGGCATGGCCGAACTCCGCTCCCAGCTGGACGCCTTCGGCAGCGGTACGAAGGCGGCCGGGCTCGGCGTCGGGGAGGCGACCGGGCGCAAGCCACGGGTGGCGTTCCTGTTCTCGGGCAACGGCTCGCAGTGGGTGGGCATGGGCCGGCAACTGCTCGCCGGCCTGCCCGTGTTCCGCCGTTCCATGATGAGGTCCGACCGCCGGATGCGGGAACTGCTGGGCTTCTCGCTCGTCGAGCAGCTGCTCGCCCCGGACGGCCGCATCGACGACATGGACGTCTTCCAGCCGCTGCTGTTCTCCATCCAGGTCGCGCTGGCCGAGGCCTGGCGCTCGCTGGGGGTGGAGCCGGACGTCGTGGTGGGCCAGAGCGTCGGCGAGTTCGCCGCCGCCCACGTCGCCGGCGCGCTCGACTTCGAGGACGCCTCCCGGCTGGCCGCCCACCACGGCCGGCTCCTGCAGCAGCTGGCGGTGGGGCGCGGCGAGGGCATCGTGGTGATGACCCCCGCGGAGGAGGTCCAGCGGCACCTGACCGGCGGGCTCACCCTCTCCGGGCGCAACGGCCTGAACTCCACCCTGGTCACCGGCACACCGCAGGAGATCGACGACCTCGTGCGGCGGCTGACCGACGAGGGCGTCACCAACCACCGGGTGCGGATGGGCCACGCCCCGCACTCCCCGCTGGTCGACCACGTCCTCGCCCCGCTGAAGGTCGAACTCGAGGGCATCAGGCCCCGGACCGCCCGCATCCCGATGATCTCGACCGTCACCGGCGAACCCGTCGACGGCGCGGAGCTCGGACCGGACTACTGGGCGGACAACCTGCGCCGGGAGATCCGGGTGGTCGACGCCCTGACGAACCTGCGCGAGCACGACATCGACGCGGTGGTCGAGCTCAGCCCGCACCCGCTCCTGCTCAAGTCGGTGTCGGAGATCCTCACCGCGACCACCCTGCCCTCGCTGCGGCGCGGCGCCGACGAGGCCTCGACCCTGCTCGGCTCGCTCGGCGCCCTGTACACCGCCGGACTCCCCGTCGCGGCCCACCCGTTCCTCGCGGGCGACCGCGGACGCCACGTCACGCCGAGCCGCGGCGACGCCGCGGCCGACGGGCAGCTGCACCTCGTCCCGGTCACGGCCCGGACGGCGGAGGCGCTGACCGACACCTGCCGCGAACTGTCCAACCACGTCGAGCGCGACCCGGGCCTGCGGGTCTCCGACCTCGCCTACACGCTCGCCGCCCGGCGCAGCCACCACGGCCACCGGATCGCGCTGTTCGCCCGCAACCGGCAGGACGTCCTGGACGGACTCGCCCGGGTCGCCGCCGGCGAACCGCACCCCGACGTCGTCACGGGCACCGTCTCCGGCACCGTCGACCAGCGGGTGGCGCTGGTGTTCTCCGGCGGCGGCACCCAGTGGGTCGGCATGGGCCGCGAGCTGCTGCGCTCGCACGCCGGCTTCCGTACCTGGATGGAGGCCTGCGACGCCGCGGTGCGCGCGGCCGGCGGCCGCTCGGTGCTCGAGCTGCTCGCCGCCCCGGCCGCCGAGGCCAGGTACGAGGAGATGGACTTCCAGCAGCCCGTGCTGTTCGCCCTTCAGGTCTCGCTGGCGAAGGTCTGGCTCGAACTCGGCGTCCAGCCGACCGCCGTCGTCGGGCACAGCCTCGGCGAGGTCGCGGCGGCCTGCGTCGCCGGCGCGCTGTCGCTGGAGGACGCGGCCCGCGTGGTGGTCGCCCGCTCGCACCTGCTCGAACGCAAGGCCGCCGCGGGCGCCATGATCTCGGTCGACCTGCCGGAGGCGGAGCTGCTGCCACGGCTCGCCCCGTACGCCGACCACGCGGCCGTCGCCGTGGTCAACAGCCCCACCAGCGCGGCGGTCTCCGGCTCGCCCGAGGCCGTCACCGCCCTGGAGGCCGACCTCAAGCGGGACGGCATCTCGACCCGGCGGATCCGGGTGGAGCGGCCGGTGCACAGCCCCGGCATGGACCCACTGCTCCAGCCGCTGCGCGGGAGCATCGACGGCATCACCCCGCTGACCCCCGGCATCGACTTCCACTCCACGGCGCTGGCCGACACCGTGAACCCGGTCACCGACGTCGAGTACTGGGTGCACAACCTGCGCAACCAGGTCCGGTTCGCCGAGACGATCGGCGCGCTGGTCGACCGGGGCGTCGGCACCTTCATCGAGATCGGCCCGCACGAGACGCTGCGCGGCGCGGTCGAGGAGATCGCGCTGACCCGCGGTGCCCGGGTGCACGCGATCAACTCCCTGCGGCGCGAGGAGAGCGACGTCCGCTGCCTTCTGGGCGCCGCCGCCTCGCTGTACGTCCGGGGCCTGCCGCTGGCCTTCGACTCGCTGTTCGCCGACGACGTCGAGGTGGTGGAGACCCCGCTCGTCCAGTGGCAGAAGGACCGCTACTGGATCGACACCGAGCCCGCCCGCGCACCCGCGCCGGCCCCGGCGCTCGAAGCGGTGACCGTGGCCGCGGCCCCCTCCACCGCGGCCGAGACCGCTCCGGTGGAGAGCGGGGCGGCCGAGGAGCGTCCGGTGGCGGAGGTCGTCCTCGCCGAGCTCGCCGACGCCCTGGGCGTGCCCGTGGGCAGGTTCGACCGGAACGCCAGCCTGCTCGACTTCGGCCTGGACTCGATGCTGGCGATCCGCCTGGTCAACCGGCTGCAGGCACTGTTCGGGCACCGGGTGTCGCCGGTGGTGTTCCTGGACGGCCGGTCGATCTCCGAGGTCGTCGACCACTTCGTCGGCATCACCGACGGACCGGCCGCCACCCCTGCCCCGACCGCGACCCCGGCACCGGCACCCGCCGCTGCTCCCGCCCCCGCCCCCGCCGCTCGCCCCGAGCCGGACCGGAGCTTCCTCGACGACCTCTCCGAACTGGACGCCGAGGAGCTGCTGGCCGAACTGGACGCCCGCGGCCTGCTGGAGGCCACCGACGACCCGGCGCGGGACCAGCTGCTCGCCCCCGGCCTCGGCCTCGAACTGGCACCGGCCTCGCACGGCCAGGCCTCGCTCTGGTTCATGCAGATGGTCGCGCCGGACGCCGTGCCCTACAACTTCATGGTGACCGCCCGGATCCGCACCGCGGTCGACGAGAAGGCCCTGGACCGCGCCGTCCAGGCCGTGCTGGAGCGGCATCCCGCGCTGCGCACCCTCTTCGTGGAGGCCGGCGGCAGCCCGTACCAGGTCATCCTGGACGAGCCGGTGTACGAGTACGTCCTGGTGGACGGCTCCGACCTGGACGAGGAGCAGGCCCGCGAGGAACTGGCCCGGTACGGGCACCAGCCGCTCGACCTGGACAACGGACCGCTGGTGCGGATCGTCCTGCTGACCCGCGGACCGGCCGACCACTACCTGCTGGTACTGGTCCACCACATCGCCTCGGACGCGGCCTCGGCCGACGTCATGATCCGCGAACTCCAGGAGTTCTACGAGGGAGCCGACCCCGCCGACCGCGCGCCGGTCGCCCCGTACACGGAGTTCGTCGCGTGGGAGCGGGAGTGGCTCGCCGGGCCCGCGGCCGGTGCGGCCCTGGACTGGTGGTCGCGGAAGCTGGCCGACCCGCCCGCCCGGATCGACCTGTCCGCCATGGAGCGCCCCGCGGGCGTCACCTACGAGGGCCGCGACCTGGCCTTCCGCTGGAGCGCCGAAGAGACGCGCCTGCTGCGGGAGTTCGCGGTGCGCGAAGGCGTGTCGATCAGCACCGTCGTGCTGGCCGGGTTCTTCGCCACGCTCAACCGCGCGGTCGGGACGGAGGACTCGGTGCTGGCCACCGCCATCGCCCAACGGGCCGAGCCCGGCTGGGAGTCCGCCATCGGCTACTACCTCAACACCGTGCTGGTCCGGGCGAACCCCGCCGCCGACCGCAGCTTCCGCGACCTGCTGCGCGAGGTCCACGCCTTCTCGCTCGGCCTCCTCGAGCACATGAACTACCCCCTCGACCTACTGGCGTCCCAGCTGAAGCCGCCGCGGGCCGAAGGCCGCTCCCCGTGGTTCGACGTGGTGGTGAACTGGCTGTCCTCGGACGCCTTCCCCCGCTCCGTCAAGCTCTTCCACGGCGTCGGCGACACCCTCACGCCCGACGGGGCGCTGCCGCTCGAACCCGTTCAGGTGCGCAGGCACCTCGCCAAGTTCGACCTCGAGATCTCCATGGCCGACATCGACGGCGAGGTCGCCGGCCACGTCCAGTTCAAACCGAGCTACCTGGAAAGGCAGACCGTGACGGCCCTGCTCGCGCTGTACCGCACCGTGCTCTTCGACTCGATCGCCCGCCCCGACCTGGCCCTCGGCGAGATCGCGCCGGCCGGCCTCCCCGAGGAGACGGACCGGTGACCGAGACCCTGCACTCCGAGTTCCTCGGGCAAGCCGTCAAGAACCCCGACGCGACCGCCGTCTACTCCGACGCCGGCGTCCTGACCTACGGCGAACTGGACGAGCGCTCCCGGGTGCTGGCCGAGCGGCTGGCCGCCGAAGGCGCGGGACCCGGCGTCCCGGTCGGCATCTGCATCGAACGCACCCCGGACCTGCTGGTCGGCATCCTGGCGGCCCTGCGCGCCGGATCCTGCTACCTGCCGCTGGACCCGAACTACCCCGCCGACCGGCTGGAGCTCATGGTCCGGGACAGCGGGACCCGCCTGCTGCTCACCACGCCCGCGTCCCGGGCCGGCTGCCCGTCCGGCCCGACCGTGGTCGTCCTGGGGGACACCGTGACGACCGAGCCCGGCGCCACGCCCGTACCGGTCGTGCCGGAGGACACCGCGTACGTCATCTACACCTCGGGCTCCACCGGCACGCCCAAGGGCGTCGCCATCCGGCACAGCGGCAGCGTGGCGATGCTCGCCGCGATGGACCGGGTCCTCGAGGGCTGCGACCTGAGCGGGGTCTCGGCGGCGAGCTCGGTCTGCTTCGACATGTCCGTGATGGAGATCTTCAACGCGCTGTGCCGCGGCGGCGCCGTGGTGCTCGTCGAGAGCGCCGTGCACCTGTCGGAGAGCCGGTACGCCGACAGGATCACCCACCTGAACGTCGTCCCGTCGGTCATGAACAGCCTGCTCGACGCCGGCGCCCTGCCCCCGAACGTGCGCACGGTGGTGTTCGGCGGCGAGGCCCTGCGCCGCAAGCTGGTGGACCGGACCTACCGGGAGACCACCGCCGACCGGGTGTTCAACGCCTACGGCCCCACCGAGGGAACCGTCTTCTGCTCGTTCGGACCGGTCCCCGAGGACGGGACCGACGAACCGACGATCGGCCCGCCGGCGCCCGGCGCCCGCGTCTACGTCCTGGACGGGGACCTGAAGCAGGTCCCGGCCGGCGAGCCCGGTGAGCTCTACCTCGGCGGCGCCGGCCTCGCGCACGGCTACGTCAACCGGCCGCGCACCACCGCCGAACGCTTCCTGCCGGACCCGTTCCGCGGCGGCGAGCGGATGTACCGCACCGGAGACCTCGTCAGGTTCACCGAGGACGGCGAACTGCGGTTCCTCGGCCGCACCGACCACCAGGTCAAGCTGCGCGGCTACCGCATCGAGCTGGAGGAGGTGGAGGCCCGGCTGACCGGCTGCCCCGAGGTCCGGGAGGCCGCCGCCGCCGTCCACGGCAACCGGCTGGTCGGCTACGTGGTGCCCGCGGGCGACGGCGCCTCGCCGGACGGCCCCCGGCTGGACGCCGCACTCCAGAGCGCCATCACCGGCCGGCTCGCCGTCGGGCTGCCCGAGTACATGGTGCCCGCGACGCTGGTGTTCCTGCCCGCCCTCCCGCTGGGGCCCGGCGGGAAGCTCGACCGCAACGCGCTGCCCGAGCCGCCGGCCGCCGACACCGGCGAGCCCCGGACCGCCGCCGCCACCCCGACCGAGGTGGCGCTGGCGGAGATCTGGGGCCAGCTGCTCGACCTCGAACCGTCGAGCATCGACGTGCAGTCCGCCTTCTACGACCTCGGCGGCGACTCGCTGCTGCTCGTCCGCCTCGCCCGGCTGATGACCCGGCGCTTCGAGCGGCGCGTCCGGGTGCCCGACCTCTTCAGCTTCCGCGACATCGCCTCCCTCGCCCGCTGGCTCGACGACGAGAGCGGCGCCACCCCCGAGGTGGTCCAGTCCGCCCGTCAGCGGGCGACCGCCCGCCGTGCCGCGCTGCGCGGCCGCGGCGGCCCCGCCACCGGACGCTGACTCACCCCCCCAGCTCGCCCCGCGCTCGACCCCCGATCGACACGAAGCAGGAGCCGTTCCATGACCGACAGCCCCGAGCAGGACTACGACCCGGGCGACGTGGCCGTCATCGGCATGTCCCTACGGGCGCCCGGCGCCCGCACCAAGGAGGAGTTCTGGGACAACCTCGTCCACGGCCGGGAGTCCGTCTCCTTCCTGGCCAAGGAGGACATCCACGTCGACGAGACGCTGATCCACAGCCCGTTCTACGTACGGGCCTGCGGCGTGCTGGACACCTACGACAAGTTCGACCCGTCGGTGTTCGGCATCAGCGACCGGATGGCGGCCGCGATGACCCCGGAGAACCGGCTGTTCCTGGAGAGCGCGTGGGAGTCGCTCGAGGACGGCGGCTACGACCCGGACCGGCTCAAGGCCGAGGTCGGCATGTACGGCGCCAACAACCCGCAGACCGCCGCGCTCTACAGCTCCCCGCCGGACCGGGTGTCGGTCGGCCCCGAGGCGATCGAGGCCAGCCTGGCGTGGTCGCCGGACACCATGACCTCCAACGCGCTGTACTACATGGGCCTCACCGGCGAGGCCGTCACCGTCGCCGCCGTCTGCGCGGGCTTCCACTACGCGGTGCACCTGGCCTGCCAGTCGCTCCTGCTCGGCCAGACCGACCTGGCGATCGCCGGCGGCGCGATGGTCCGCCTGCCGCACCCCCGCGGTCACCTGTGGGAGGAGAACCGGGTCCTGTCCAAGGACGGCCACTGCCGCCCGTTCGACGCCAACGGCACCGGCAGCGCGCTGTCCAGCGGTGTCGTCACCGTGCTGCTGAAGCCGCTGGGCCGGGCCGTCGCCGACCGCGACCACGTCTACGCCGTGGTCAAGGGCTCGGCCGTGAACAACAACGGCGTCAGCGCGATGGCGTACGGCCTCGCCCAGCCCGAACGGCTGAGCGCGTGCATCGCCGCCGCCATGGAGGTGGCCGGCGTCACCCCGGACACCGTGTCCATGTACGAGGCCAACGGTCTCGGCCTGCCGATGACCGACGAGCTCGAAGTGCACGCGGCGACCATGGCGTTCGGGAAGCAGACCGCGACCACCTCGATCGGCGGGGTCAAGGGCAACGTGGGCCACGGCGGCGTGGTCTCGGGCGGCTTCGGCGCGATGAAGGCCGCGCTGGCCCTGTACCACCGCAAGCTCCCGGCCACGATCAACCTGACGGAGGTCAACCCGGACCTCGACTTCCCCGCCACCCCCTTCGTGCCGCAGCTCGAAGCGGCGGACTGGGAGCCGGAGGCCGGCATCCGCCGCGCGGGCATCACCTCGATCGGCGGCGGCGGCTACAACGCCCACCTGCTGCTGGAGGAGGCGCCGACCGCCGCCGAGCGCACCCCCGAGGACGCCGGCCGGCCGCGGCTGGCCACCCTGTCCGCCATGGACGACGACGCCCTGGCCCGGCAGCGCGCCCGGCTCAAGGACCGGCTGGAGGCCGACCCCGAGCTGCGCCTGGACGACGTCTGCTTCACCCTCAACCTCGGCCGCAAGGTGATGCCCCGCCGGTGGGCCGCCGTGGTCCGCGACCGCGCGGAGCTGATCGCGGCGCTGTCCGAGGACGCCCGCGGCCCGGTCGCCACGACCGCCGCTGCCCCGCCCGCGGACCCCGGCTCCTTCTCACGCACCGACCAGGGGATCGTGCCCTCCGGCCGCGACGCCGAGGCCCTGTCCGACCTCGCCGCCGCCTGGGTGACCGGTCTGCAGGTCGACTTCGGCGCCCTGCACCACGGAGAGGCCGGCCACCGCGTGCCGCTGCCCACCTACCCCTTCCAGCCGCGCCGCTTCTGGCGTACGGACTGGTGAGCATGAGCACACCGGCACTGGACACCGTGGACCTGGGCGCCCCGGCCACCTTCGCGGACCACGACCTCGACGGCTTCTGGCGCACCCTGCGGGACACCGCCCCGCTCCACTGGAACCCACCGGTCGACGGCCGGCGGGGGTTCTGGGTGCTCTCCCGCCACGACGACATCATGACCACCTACCGCGACAACACGCACTTCACCTCCGAGCGCGGCAACGTGCTCGTCACCCTGCTGGAGGGCGGGGACGCCGGGGCCGGCCGGATGCTGGCCGTCACCGACGGGCACCGGCACCACGAGCTGCGCAAGATCCTCCAGCGGGTGCTCTCGCCGAGGGTGCTCGACCAGGTCGCGCAGACCGTCCGGGCCAACACCCGGCTGTGGATCCGCGAGGCGGTCGAGTCCGGCGGCTGCGACTTCGCGGAGCGGATCGCCAGCCGGATCCCGATGACCACGATCTCGAGACTGCTCGGCCTGCCCGAGCAGGACCGGGACCACCTGCTCGACCTGACCAAGGCCGCACTCTCGACCGACGACGAGGACGTCGACGAGGTCGACTCCGAGATGGCCCGCAACGAGATCCTGATGTACTTCATGGACGTGGTCGAGGAACGGCGCGAGTCGCCGGGCGACGACGTGATCAGCATGCTGATCGACAGCTCCATCGACGGCGTGCCGCTGTCCGACGAGGACATCGTGCTCAACTGCTACAGCCTGATCATCGGCGGCGACGAGACCAGCCGGCTGACGATGATCGACTGCGTCCGCACGCTCGCGGCCCGGCCCGAGGAGTGGCGCCGGTTCAAGCACGGCGAGGTCGCCGTCGAGACCGCCGTGGACGAGGTGCTGCGCTGGGCGTCGCCCACCATGCACTTCGGGCGCAGCGTCGCCCGGGAGACCGAACTGCACGGCGTACGGCTGCAGCCCGGCGAGATCGTCACGCTCTGGCACGCCTCCGGCAACCGGGACGAACGGGTCTTCGACCGGCCCGGGGTGTTCGACCTCGGCCGCACCCCCAACAAACACCTGGCCTTCGGCTACGGCCCGCACTTCTGCGTCGGCTCGTACCTGGCCAAGGTGGAGATCGCCGAACTGCTCAAGGCCCTGCGGGACTTCACCACCGGCTTCGAGCAGACCGAGGAGGCGCGGCGGATCCGGTCCAACTTCCTGACCGGGTACGCCACCATGCCGGTGCGGTTCGAGCCGGACCGCTCCGGGCTGAAGGAGTGCCGATGAACATCTACATGTCAGGGCAGGGGGCCTTCGCGGTACAGGTCGCGGAAGCCCTGCTGACCGAGGGGCACAAGATCGTCGGCGCGGCGGCCCCCCGGCTGCGCAAGGGGCAGTCCGACGAGGGCAACGCGATGTGCTGGGACCGCCTGCGCGCCTGGGCGTTCCCCCGGGACATCCCGTGGACGGACTCCGCCGAACTGCGCGCGATGCACATCCCGGACGGGGTGGACGTGATCATCGCGGCGCACTCCCACGCCTTCCTCGGCCGGCACACCCGCGCCAGAGCCGCCGTCGCCACCATCGGCTACCACCCCAGCCTGCTGCCGCTGCACCGCGGCCGGGACGCGATCCGGTGGACGATCCGCGACGGCGACAAGGTGACGGGCGGCAGCGTCTACCACCTCACCGAGCGCACCGACGCCGGCCCGCTCGCCGCCCAGGAGCACCTGATCGTGCCCCCGGGCTCGACCGCGCAGAGCCTGTGGCGCGACCACCTGGCGCCGCTCGGCGTGCGCCTGCTCCTCAAGGTGGTCGCCGACCTCGCCGCGGACCGCCGGATCGAGGTCCCCCAGGACGAGAAGCTGGCGACCTGGGAGCCCGCGATGGGCGCACCCCCGCTGTTCAAGCCCGAACTCATCGCCCTGCCGGGAACGATGCGGGTCAACGGCAGCAGGGAGGCCCTCCACGAGCGGTGAACCCGGCGCGCCGGGCCCTCGTCGTCAGTTCCCCCGGGTGCGGAGGGCGGCGAGGGCTCGGCGGTCGACCTTGCCGTTGGTGTTGACCGGGAGGCGGTCGAGATGGGTGAGGCGGCCGGGGATCATGTGGACGGGCAGCAACTCGCGCAGGAAGGCGGTGAGTTCGGCCTGCGGGGTGGGTGAGCCGGTGTAGTAGGCGACCAGGACGGCTCCCAGGTCGGAGTCCTCGGCCGCCGCGACGGTGTCGCGGACGGCGGGGTGGCTGGTCAACGCGGCCTCCACCTCGCCGAGTTCGATCCGGTGGCCGCGCACCTTCACCTGGTCGTCCAGGCGGCCGAGGAAGACGAGGGCGCCGTCCTCGACGCGGACCCGGTCGCCGGTGCGGTACCAGTGGTCCGCCGTCACGGGGGTGGTCCCGTCGTGGATCACCGCGCGGGTGCCCGGCCGCCACTGCAGGAAGCGGCCGGTGTTGTCGGCCGGCAGCGAGCCGCTCACCCCCGAGTCCGCCCTGCGGATCGCCAAGGAGAGCGGCAGCGCCCTCGGCTCCCTGACGGCGGACCGGCTCGCCGCGGTGGCCCGGACCTTCACGAACAACGTCAACCTCCAGCGGCGGCACGACTCGGGGCGTTTCGACGGGGACGTGCTCTTCTTCGAGGCCGTGGCCGACAAGCCCGGCCCGGACGCCGGGCACCCCGACACCGAGTACCCGGCCGACTGGGCGCCGTACGTCGGCGGCCGGATCGAGACCCACCCGGTCGCCTGCCGGCACGGCGACATGCTGAACCCGGAGCCACTGGCCGCGATCGCCGCCGTCCTGGCCGAGCGCCTCGACGCGGTGGACCGGGCCGTGTGAGACGACCGAATGCCCGTCAGGCGGCCGCGATGAACGGCCCGTTCGACGACACGGACGGTTCGTGTGTCACCCTGGTCGACGACGCGGGCCGGCCTTCGCTCCGGCCCGCGGCGATCGCGGTGCCGGCCGGCCGGCGGGTGGCATACGGCCCGGCGCGGGCGCTCCGACGACATGACGACGTGGCTGCGTGACTGCGTGAAGACTTGACTGCGTGACGACCTGACGACGAACGAGGGGCAGGACCCATGAGCAGGACAGCGGTGGTGGTCGGGGCGACCGGCCAGATCGGCCGCCTCGCGGTACGCCGACTCGCCGAGGACGGCTGGCAGGTGACCGCCGTCAGCCGGACCGCCGACTCCGGCCCCGGCTGGTCCGCCGACCTCGGTGTGCGCCCGGTGCACCTCGACCGGAACGAGCCCGGCGCCCTGGCCGCCGCACTCGGCGACGGCTGCGACGTCCTGGTGGACATCGTGGCCTACGACGACGGCCACGCCCGGCAGTTGATCGATCTGCGCGACCGGATCGGCTCGGCCGTGGTCGTCTCCTCCGTCAACG
Organism: Kitasatospora sp. NPDC023120; assembly: GCF_055560835.1. Taxonomy (NCBI): domain Bacteria; kingdom Bacillati; phylum Actinomycetota; class Actinomycetes; order Kitasatosporales; family Streptomycetaceae; genus Kitasatospora; species Kitasatospora sp. NPDC023120. Next base: position 138,178 of record NZ_JBVHHY010000019.1, read on the forward strand.
TCTACGTGGACGGCGACGGCCGGGGCTTCGATACCCAGGACACCGCCTTCCCGGTGTACCCGGTGCCGATCCCCGAGGACCAGCCCACCACCGAGCCCGGCGACACCTCCAACGCCACCCGCAAGGCGGCGCTGGAACGGGAGCTGCTGTCCTCCGACGCCCTCCCGGTGACCATCGTCCGGCCAGGTGCCATCCACGGCCCGGGCTCGCCGCTGCCCCGCGAGTGGTTCTTCGTCAAGCGGGCGCTGGACGGGCGCCGCGTCCGCCTGATGCCGTACCGCGGCGAGAGCCGCTTCCACACCTCCGCCGTCGCCAACATCGCCGAGGTCATCCGGCTGGCCGCCGCCAGGCCCGGCACCCGCAAGGTCAACGCGGGCGACCCGGCGACCCCGAGCGTCCGTGAGATCGCGGCCGCGGTGGACGCCGTGCTCGGGCACGAGGCCGAGGACGTCCTGCTGGACGGGCTCCCCGAGGACGGCCTCGGCGGCACCCCGTGGTCCGTCCCGCTGCCCGTCCTGCTCGACCTGGGCGCGGCGGAGCGGGAGCTCGGGTACCGGCCGGTCACCGGCTACGCGGAGTCCCTGCCGGAGACGGTCGAGTGGATGGTCCGCGCCACCGCCGACCGCCCCTGGCAGGACGCCTTCCCCCTGCTCACCCGCGCGCTCAGCCCGCTGGCCTTCGACTACGACGCGGAGGACCGCTGGCTGGCCGAGCACCACGCCTGACGGCTCCCCCTGGACGGACCGGGGCACATGCGGAGCGAATCGGGCGGGGTGGGACGACACTTGCCATGTCCGGAAAGTCTCCATCGGTCCGGGGCAGCGGCGCCCCGCCCGACGCGCTCCGTCGTCTGCTGCTCGAACTGGGGGAAGCCCTGCTGGGCGGCGGGCTGCCCGTGCACGAGGTCGAGGAGGAACTCCGCGGGTTGGGGCGGGCCCTGGGGGCGCCGGAGGTACGGGTCGCGGCGCTGCGGTTCGAGCCGTCCGCGGTGTTCGGGGTGTCGATCGGCACCCTGATCGGCTCGGTGGTCAGCCGGATCCCCCGCCCCTCCCCCGCCGTGCTGCGGCCCCGGGCCTGAGCCGGGCACGGGAGGGGTGTGGGGGAACGGTCAGGGGTGGCGCAGGGCTTCGGTGAGGCGGTTCGCCGCCTCCACCACGGCCTGGGAGAGCAGGGCGCCGGGGTGGCGGGTGAGCCGTTCGATCGGGCCGGAGACCGAGACGGCGGCCACCACCCGGTTGGACGGGCCGCGGACGGGCGCGGAGACGGAGGCGACCCCGAGCTCGCGCTCGCCGATGGACTGCGCCCAGCCGCGCCGCCGTACGCCACTCAGCGCGGTGGCGGTGAAGCGGGCGCCCTGCAGTCCGCGGTGCAGCCGCTCGGGCTCCTCCCAGGCGAGCAGGACCTGGGCGGCGGAGCCGACCTTCATCGGGAAGGTGATCCCCACCGGAACGGTGTCGCGCAGGCCGGAGAGGCGCTCGGCGGCGGCCACGCAGATCCGGATCTCGCCCTGCCGGCGGTAGAGCTGGGCGCTCTCCCCGGTGACGTCGCGCAGGTGGGTGAGGACCGAGCCGGCGGCGGCCAGCAGCCGGTCGTGGCCGGCCGCGGCCGAGAGCTCGGCGAGCCGGGGGCCGAGGATGAACCGGCCCTGCACGTCCCTGGTGACCAGCCGGTGGTGTTCGAGTGCGACGGCGAGGCGGTGGGCGGTGGGCCGCGCCAGACCGGTGGCGGCGACCAGTCCGCCCAGGGTGGCGGGGCCGGCCTCCAGGGTGCCGAGGATCGAGGTGACCTTGTCGAGCACGCCGACGCCGCTCGTGTTCTCCATGGATGGGTACTCCAGTCTCGTATCCCGGGAGCGGCGGGTGGGCTTCGCTCCGGGAGGCTCCCCGCGGGGAGCGGGGGTGGTCAGCGAGGACGGGCCGCGGAAGTCGGCCGATTGCCTGCGCCGGGCACGAGACGGGTACGCGAAAGCGCCGGGGCGGGAAGCGCCCGGGCGAAGGACAGCACAGAGAGCACCGTGTCTCCTCATCTTTCCCGCGCCACAGTGGCGGCAGGCCGGAGTTGGCACTGATCCCGGACGATGCGGCGCGTACTTCGGACGCCGGGTCGAACGGGGAGTTGCCGGGGCTTCGTAGGGCCGGTCCCTCCACCCCTCTGGATGATTCGCGAGGAACGATACAAGACTCCCCCGGCCGCCCGCCAAGCCCCCCACCACCGAGGGCACGGCGCGGCCCGGACCCCGGCGGGGTGCCGGGGTCCGGGCCGGTCAGGCTGTCAGCGCCCGGGCCGGGTGGTTCCGGTGGTCATCAGACCGCCTTCTTGGTCGTGCCGACGCACAGCGCCCAGATGACGAAGGCGTCGATCGCGATCAGGACGATGGACCAGAACGGGTAGTACGGCAGCCACAGGAAGTTGGCGATCATCCCGAACCCGGCCACGACGACACCGATGACACGGGCCCAGCCGGAGCCGCTGAAGAGCGCCACGCCCGCCACGACGATGACGATTCCGAGGATGAGGTGGATCCATCCCCATCCCGTGGTGTTCATCGAGTACACGTAGTGACGCGTGATGACGATCAGGTCGTCCTTGATGATGGCGGCGATCCCCTGGAAGATCGCCATGATCCCGCCCGCGATCAGCATGATCGCGGCGAAGATCGTCAGACCCGTCGCGAAGGGGCGCTGTTCGGGGGCCGGATCGGTACGGCTGGAACCGGCAACACTGCTGGTCATGGCGTTGACTCCTTCGTTGGAAACCCGCCCCGCGGGCTACGGGAGACGGGAGGGCTGGGCAGCTGAACAGAGGGGTTCCGGGGAGACGGCACCCGGCCGACCGTCGACCGGCGCGGGCGGGGGCAGGAGGAGGTCGGTGGCCCGGAGGAGGGCGAGGACCCGGCGAAGCCCCGGCCGGACGCCGACGAGGTGGAAGTCGGCCCGGTGCACGCGGGAGGCCCGGCGGGCCTGGAGCAGGGCCCGCAGACCGGCGGCGTCGCAGAAGGTGAGGGCCGCGACATCGAGGTTCAGCTGCTGCGGACGGGCCGCGAGGGCGCGGACGACGGCCCGGGTCACGAGCGGCGCGGTGGCGAGGTCCAGCTCGCCTTCCAGCGACACCAGCGCGGTGTCCCCGTACAGCCCGGTTCTGGTGCGGAGCAGGTCGTCGTCGGCTCGTATGGCAACCGCCTCGGAAGCTCGGCTGGCGGAGGGCCTGGAACAGAGCCCTACGTCTCACGGTAGGACCGGAGACCCGTCCTGTCCTGGGCCGGACGGACCACGGCCCGGCCCGTACGGCCCCGCCCGGCGCCCTACCACCCGCCTCGTGCCGTTCCCCGCACGGCCTCCGGCGACGTCACACGTCGGCGCCGCTCCCGGTGTCGGCCCGACCGGCGTCGGCCCGTCCCGCATCGGCCCGTCCGGTGGCGGCGAGCAGCGCCAGGACGGCGAGCACCGCGAGGAGCACCAGGACGAGCAGCAGCACGGTCAGCACGGTCGGGTGGTTCCACAGCGCGAAGACCAGGACCACGATCAGCACCGCCGCGATGACGAGCCAGCGGCGGTGGGCATCGGTCCAGGTACCGGCCCGTCCGGTGTGCACGCCGTGCGCGGTGCCCCAGCGGGCGGCGGAGTCGGCGGCGTGGTCGGCCCCGCTGCGGACGGAGCGCGGCAGCCGTCCCGCGCCGGAGAGGTAGGCGCCGAGCGCCACCACCACGCCCAGGACGATCGCGGTGCGCAGGCTGACCCGCAGGAAGTGCAGCAGTGTGTCGAAGATCGCCGCGGCGGCCGCCGGGGACTGCACGGCGGGCGGCAGGTGGTCGAGGTAGTAGTGGCGGGCGATCACCAGGGCGATCGCCACCAGCAGGCAGGCGCCGGCCGCTCCGAGGGCCGTGGTCACCAGGGCCCGGCGCCGGCGCCGGGCCAGCACGACGCCGATCGCGCCGAGCAGCACGGTGACCACCGGCAGCCAGTTGCCCACCACGTCCAGCGCGTGCGCGGCGCCGCGGATCTTCGCCAGCTTGTCGGACTGGAACAGCACCAGCTGCTTGTTGACGTCCGGGATCTTCTCGGCCGGGGTCAGGCCCGCGGCCACCAGCTCGTCCTTGAGCCGGTCGACGGCCTTCCCGACGTCGAGGGTGACGGTGCCGTCACTGACCCCGACGGCGCCGCGGCCCTGGCCGGTGAGGGCATGGACCACGGCCGCGTGGGCGCTGCGGTTGGCCTCCGTCCAGACGGTGGCGAAGGCGTCGCTCTGCACCACCCTGGTCGCGACCTTGGTGACCACCTGGTCGACCGCGTCGTCGATCTTGGGTCCGAGCGACTTGACCGCCCCGGCGGCGCGCGGCGGCAGACCCTGGGACTCCAGCCAGGCGGCCAGGTCGGAGGCGACGGCCGGGCCGTCCACCTTCGCGTCCACCGCCTGGGCCATCCGGTTGACCGCGGCGTCCTGGATCGCGGGGTTGGTCGCCAGCGGCGCGACCGTCGAGACGTACCGGTCGGTGTCCAGGGCGATGTCGTGCACCCAGACCGTGAGCAGCGAGACCGGCACCAGGATGCAGGTCAGCGTGATCAGCACGGCCGAGACGGTGCTCACGACGATCCCCACCGCGCGGGAGCGGTGCCTGCGCTCCGGGGACGCGCCCCCGTTCGACGGCGTGCCCGCAGGGGGCTCTGACGGAGGCGGTTCCAGTGGCCCGTTCAACGATGCTCCCAACGGTCGGCGGGCGGCCCTGCCGCCGCTCTTCACCATTCACGCCGCAGGTCCGTCGTCCGGCACACCGGACTGCGCCGCCCGGACGAGGCACTCACCCTGAGCAGGTGATCCGCGCGCGGGCCGGGCGCCCTACCGTCGAAGCAGCGCCCAGCCCGGCGGGCCGGGCGACGGACTCCACGTGGAAGGAGCACCCCATGACCGAGGACGTCCTCGCCGAGACCGGGCCCATCGACTACCTGGTGGTCGAGTTCCCCGGCAACCGGATGACCGGGGAGGGGCTTCCGCTGCTGATCGACCTGGTGGACCGGGGTGTGATCCGCATCCTGGACTTCGCGTTCGTGCGCAAGGACACCGACGGCAGCGTCACGGGTATGGAACTGGCCGACTTCGACGGCGACGGGCGGCTGGACCTGGCCGTCTTCGAGGGCGTCGGCTCGGGGCTGCTCGGCGACGAGGACCTGGGCGAGGCCGCCGGGGTCATCGAGCCCGGGAACTCGGCCGGTGTGCTCATTTACGAGAACACCTGGGCCGCGCCGTTCGCCACCGCCCTGCGCCACAGCGGCGCCCGGGTCGTCGCCTCCGGCCGGGTGCCCGTGCAGGACCTACTGCAGTCCCTGGACGCGCTGGAGGGTGCCGGGGACGACTCCGCCCCCGGGCCGTCCGCCACCGGGTGAAGCCCCGGTAACGCCCCGGCCAAGCCACCGAGAGGAGAAACGAGTCATGCCTGGACTGCTGCGCGGAATGGCGCGCACCGCTGTCGTCGCCGGAACGGCGACCGCCGTGTCCAACCGGGTCTCCCGCCGTCAGGCGGGTCGTTGGGCCCAGCAGGACGCGGTGGCAGAGCCCGCGCCGCCCCCGCCCCCGGCCCCCGCCGCGCCCGCCCCGGCGAGCATGGACGACAAGATCTCCCAGCTGCAGAAGCTGGCGGAGCTGAGGGACCAGGGGGTTCTCACGAACGAGGAGTTCGCGGCGCAGAAGCAGCGGCTCCTCGCCGGCTGAACGCCGTCGACACGGCGGTGCCCCGTCCCGGCCGGACCGGGACGGGGCACCGCCGTGTCGCGTCGAACCGGTGCGCTCACGCCCCGCTTCCGGGCCCGGAACCCCGCTCGGGTCCGCCGTGGGCGGTCAGGGCGTAGATGCCGATCACGTCGATCGCGATGACGGTCACCGACCAGAGCGGGTAGGAGGAGGCGAAGGCCATCTGCGCGAAGGCGTTCAGGCCGAGCACGACGACTCCGGTCCAGCGGGCCCACTGCGCGCGGGTGGCCAGCACACCGTACGCCGCGGCCAGTTGGAGCACGGCCAGGGCCAGGATCGCCCAGCCCCAGGCCCTCAGGTCGCCGAAGACGAAGTGGGCGTCGGCGACGAAGACGTGCGACCGTGCGATGGCGGCGATGCCGTCCAGGGCGTTGAGGGAGCCCAGCAGGACGAGCAGCACACCGGCGAAGGTGATCAGTCCGGAGCCGGTGCCGCGGGTGCCGGCTGCCGGAGCGGCACCGTGCGGGGCGGTGGCGGTCATGGTTGCCTCCAACTGGGGGTGCGGCCGTGCCGCGCTCGACCGTGGCAGCGGCGGACCGGCGGGTCCGCCGGCCGGGTGTCGGCGGCGGCGGCGAAAGGCCCGATGCCACCACTCAGTCAGGTCCGCACGGCGGCGGCACCACCCGGGCCGGGTGATTCAGTGCCCGACGGCCACCTTGGCCGCCACGATGACCAGGCCCAGGAGCAGGTTGACCGCGCCCTCGACGGCGGCCTGGTGCGAGGAGGCGCCCGCGCGGCGGGCGCCCAGCGTCGCCCAGGCCACCTGCTGTGCCACGGCGACGCCGAGGGCGAGCCAGGCGGTCTCCCCCGCGTCGAGCCAGGGACTGACCAGCACCGCCAGGGCGGGCAGCGCCGACGCCTCGACGAGCGGCCACTCGTGCCGGCCGATCTCGCGCACCTGGCGCCACGTGACCCGGCGGCCTACCTCGCGCTGTCCGGCCACGTGCGCGTAGACGTGGGCGATCCAGAAGACCAGCCCGGTGATCACCAGCAGCAGGATCAGAGCCAGCCGCGGATGCGGTCCGTAGGCACCGGAGGCCGCGATCACGGAAGCCGCCAGCATCGAGCCGTAGACCGCGCCGGCGTAGTCCGTCCGGTTCGCGGCCCCGTCCGGGACCGGCCCGGGCGGGGCGGGGGAACGACTGCGGGACGTTGCCACGGCGCCTCCTCCCGTCCCCGCGCCGGGGGACGACCGATGAGCACGTTGCGGCCATCCTCGCCGGTTCCCGGGGGCCCGGCCTCACCCCCGGCAGGTGAGCCGGGGCCCGGGCGACGCCCCCTCCGCCCGCCCGGCGCCTCCTCGCGGCGCCGGGCGGACGGAGGGGAGCGCCACTCACCCACGCCGGGTGATCCGCGGCCCGGCCCTCGTTCGTACCGTGGCCGTGAAGGCCGTTTCCCTCGTCCACCGGGGAGCCCGACGTGAACCCATACCCTCCGATCGCCGAGCACGGGGTCATCGGCGACCTGCAGACCGCCGCGCTGGTGTCCACCGACGGCGACATCGACTGGTGGTGCACGCCCCGGTTCGACTCCCCCAGCCTCTTCGCCTCGATCCTGGACCACGCCAAGGGCGGCCGCTGCCGGCTCGCCGTCGACCGGGACGCGGTGCCGGACGCCCAGGTGAAACAGCTCTACCTCGCCGGCACGGCCATCCTGATCACCCGCTTCCTCGCCCCGCAGGGCGTGGCGGAGGTCCTCGACTTCATGCTCCCCGACACCTCGCCGACGCCGAGCGACCGGCACCGGATCATCCGTACGGCCCGGGTGGTGCGCGGGCGGGTGCCCTTCCTGCTGGAGTGCCGCCCCCGCTTCGACTACGGCCGCGCCACCCACCGGCTCACCCTGCCGGACGAACGCTGCGCGGTGCTGGAGAGCCCCGACCAGCACCTGTGCGTCCAGGCCACCGACCCGGTCGTGCTCCAGGCCGACGGCTCCGACGTCACCGCGCGGTTCACCCTGGACGCGGGACAGCTGGCCACCGTGCTCCTCACCACCTCCTCGCCGGGCGGCACCCCGTCGTCGCCGCCCTCCGAAGCGGACAACCTCGCCGCCTTCGACGCCTGCCGGGAGTTCTGGTACGAGTGGCTCAAGTCCTCCAACTACCAAGGCCGTTGGCGCCAGATGGTGGACCGCTCGGCGATCACCCTCAAGCTGCTCAGCTACCACCCGACCGGTGCGCTGATCGCCGCCGCGACCATGGGGCTGCCGGAGCAGGTCGGCGGGGAGCGCAACTGGGACTACCGCTACACCTGGATCCGGGACGCCTCGCTCTCCGTCCACACCCTCATCGGCCTCGGCTTCTACGACGAGGCGCGGGCCTTCCGCCGCTGGGTGCGGGACCGGGTCGACGCCGCCGGCGCCGAGGGGGAGCGGCTCCAGATCATGTACCGCATCGACGGCGACCCGCACCTGACCGAGGAGTCCCTCACCCAGTGGGAGGGCTACCGCGGCTCGTTCCCGGTGCGCGCCGGGAACGCCGCCGCCGACCAGCTCCAGCTCGACATCTACGGCGAAGCCGCCTACGCCTTCGCCGCCGACGAGAGCGACATGGGGGCGCTGCGCGGCTGGGACGCGTTCCGCAAGCTGGTCGACTGGCTGACCGAGCAGTGGGACCGCGCGGACGAAGGCATCTGGGAGACCCGCGGCGGACGCCAGGACTTCACCTACAGCCGTCTGATGTGCTGGGTGGCCTTCGACCGCGCCGTGAGCATCGCCCGGAAGTTCGCCCGCCCCGCCGACCTGGAGCGCTGGAGTTCGGAACGCGACGACATCCTGCGCCAGATCGTGCAGCGCGCCTGGAACCCCGAGCGTGAGGCCTTCACCCAGCACTACGCCACGGACGTCCTGGACGCCTCGCTGCTGCTCATGCCCAAGGTCGGCTTCCTCTCCCCCACCGACCCCGCCTGGCTGTCCACCCTGGACGCCATGGACCGGGAACTGGTCCAGGACAGCCTGGTCTACCGCTACGACCCGACCGCTTCCCCCGACGGACTGAGGGGATCCGAGGGCACCTTCAACCTCTGCACCTTCCTCTACGTCGAGGCCCTGGCCCGGGCGGGCCGGGTCGACCAGGCCCGCTACGCCTTCGACAAGATGCTCACCTACGCCAACCACGTGGGCCTGTTCGCCGAGGAGATCGGCCCCTCCGGTGAGCAACTGGGCAACTTCCCCCAGGCGTTCACCCACCTCGCGCTCATCGACGCGGCGGTCGCCCTCGACGAGGAGCTCGACCGCCGGGGCGCCGCCTGACGCACCGCACCCGGCAGCCGAAGGCCCGTCAGGAGCACGAAAGGAGCCGGCCGTGGTCGCCCCTCCCCACCCGGTACGGAGGCATCGCAACCTGCTGCCGTTCGCCGGCGTCGCGATGATCCTGCTGGCGCTGTTCAACGGCATGGACGCCATGGCGGCACTGGTCGACTCCCCCGTCGTCACCGGCACCGACCGCTACGTCTTCGGCGATCTGCACAGCCTGGGTTGGGCCCTGCTCGCCCTGGCCGTCGCCCAGGGGCTGGTCGGGATCACTCTGCTCACCGGCGACCTCCGCTCCCGCTGGTTCCCGGCGGTCGTGCTGTGCGCCAACGTCTTCGCCCAGTTCGTCTTCCTGCCGAGCTTCCCGGCCTGGTCCCTCACGATCATCGCCGTCGACCTCGCCGCGCTCTACGTGGTCCTCAGCGCCCCCGGGAACACCCCGGAGAACGGGAGCCGGGAATGACCGACACCGTCACCGCCCCCACCACGGCCGGACGCCAGGTGCTGATCCCGCTGGCACTGGCCCAGTTCATCTGCAGCTTCGCCGGCTCCAGCATGAACGTGATGATCAACGACATCAGCACGGACCTGGACACCAGCGTGCAGGGCGTGCAGGTCGCCATCACCGTCTTCCTGCTGGTGATGGCCGCGCTGATGATCCCCGGGGGCAAGCTCACCGACCGCTGGGGCCGCAAGCGCTGCCTGATGGCCGGCCTCACCACCTACGGCGTCGGTGCCCTGCTCAGCGCGGCGGCCCCCGGGCTCGGCGTCCTGATCCTCGGCAACTCGATCCTGGAGGGCGTCGGCACCGCCCTGCTGATCCCCCCGGTCTACATCCTCACCACCCTGCTGTTCACCGGTACCGCCGCCCGGGCGCGCGCCTTCGGCACCATCATGGCCTTCGGCGGCGTCGGCGCGGCAGCCGGTCCGCTCCTCGGCGGCCTGCTCACCACCGCCATCGACTGGCGGGCCAACTTCGGCTTCCAGGCGGTGATCGTGGCCCTGATCGTGCTCCTCACCCGCAAGCTGAAGGACCCGCTCCCCGCCGATCCCACCCGGCCGTTCGACACCGTCGGCGCCGTCCTGTCCGCGGCCGGACTGGTCCTGGTGGTCACCGGCATCCTCGCCGCGGACAACAACACCTGGCTGATGATCGTGCTCCTGCTGGCCGGCGCCGCGGTGCTGACCGGCTTCTTCCGCTGGATCCGCCACCTGGAACGCACCGGACGCGAGCCGCTGCTGGCCACCAGCCTGTTCCGCAACCACATCTCGAACCTGGGCCTCGTCACCCAGAACGCCCAGTGGCTCGTCCTGATGGGCGTCTCGTTCACCGTCGGCGCCTACCTCCAGGTCGTCCGCGGCTACAGCGCCATCGCCACCGGCGGGGTCTTCACCGCCGCGACCCTCGGTCTGCTCGCCACCTCGCTCGCCGCGGAGCGCCTGGCCGAACGCTTCGCCCAGCGCACCCTGATCATCACGGGCTTCGCCGTCACCACCGCCGGCATCGTCGTGCTCCTCCTGCTGGTGCGCGCGGTCGACTCCGTCTGGGCCTTCACGCCCGGACTGCTGCTGATCGGACTGGGCATCGGCGTGATGCTCACCCCCTCGGTCAACATCGTCCAGTCCGCCTTCCCCGACAGCCGCCAGGGCGAGATCTCCGGCCTCTCCCGCAGCATGTCCAACCTCGGATCCTCGCTGGGCACCGCCATCGCGGGCACCATCCTGGTCTCCGAGCTCACCCGCAACGCCTACGCGGCGGCCATGGCCGTCCTCGCGCTCTGCGGGCTCATCGGACTCCTTGCGGCGCTGTTCCTGCCGCGCGACCGGGCCGCGACCACACTGGGAACAGGGCCGGGAACGGAAGCCGACCGATGAGCACGTCCGCCCGTCACACCGCACCGTCGTCCCACTCGCACCCGACGAAGGAGGCCAGATCCATGCCCGGCATCCACCACCACGAATCGCGTCGTCCCGTCGCGCCCGCACCCGACGAGCTCGGACGGGTCGGCTGGCTCCTGCTCGGCGTCGCGGCGCTCCTCACCGCCGGGCTCGCGCACGCGCTGGCGGGCATCGTCGCGATCGCCAAGGACATGCTGCACACCGCTGCGCAGCGCGCACCCGCGTCGGAGTCCGCGCCCGCTCCCGCCCTCAGCATCAACGAGAAGGACGGATGGATCCTCATCGGCACCCTGGTCGTCCTGGCCGGCGCCATGGGCCACACCGCCACGGTGATCGCCGAGAGCCTCAAGAAGATCATCCACACGGCGCGCCGACGGGTGCTGACATGACATCCGCACCGGCCGACTCGGCCGCCGCCGGACGACAGGCCCGTCGGCACCTGCCGCGCTCGGCCCACGGGAACTGGGCCCCCGCGCCGGGCCGGGCCGACCCGGTCGACATCCTGGAACAGCAGGCCGCCTCCCGGGTCCCGGAGCTGGTCCCGATCCGGTACGGCCGGATGGCGGCATCCCGCTTCGCCTTCCTGCGCGGCGCGCCCGCGATCATGGCCGCGGACCTCGCCGCCGCCCCGGACACCGGCCTCACCGTCCAGCTCTGCGGGGACGCGCACCTGTGCAACTTCGGCGTCTTCGCCTCTCCCGAACGCGCCCTGCTCTTCGATCTCAACGACTTCGACGAGACCCTGCCCGGCCCCTTCGAGTGGGACGTCAAACGCCTGGCCGCCAGCATCGCCGTGGCCGCGCAGGAGAACGGGGAGTCCGACGCGTCCGCGCGGGACACGGCACTCGCCTCCGCCCGCGCGTACCGGCTCGCCCTGCGGCGGCTCGCGGGCCTCGGTGAACTCGACGTCTGGTACGAACGGGTGGACATCGCCGACCTGCTGCCACAGATCAAGAATTCGAAGTACCGCAAACGCGTCGAAGCCAACCTGGAGAAGGCCCGCGGACGCACCAGCCTGCATGCCCTGGCCAAACTCACCGAGCGCGGCCCGGACGGCGAACCCCGCATCATCCACGACCCGCCGCTGCTGGAACCGGCGGACCCGCAGGACGTGCCCCGCCTCCGGCAGATCCTCCAGGACTACCGCGACACCCTGCCGGAGGAACGCGCGGCGCTCCTCGACCGCTTCGAGCTGGTCGACACGGCCCGCAAGGTGGTCGGCGTGGGCAGCGTGGGCACCCGGTGCCACATCGGGCTGTTCCGCGGCCTCAACACCGGCGAGCCGCTCTTCCTCCAGGTGAAGGAGGCCGAGCGGTCGGTGCTGGAGCCCCATCTGGCCCCCAGCCGCCACCGGCACCAGGGCCAGCGGGTGGTCGTCGGACAGCGCAGGCTCCAGGCCGTCAGCGACATCTTCCTGGGCTGGTCCACCGGGCCCGCCGGGCGCGCGTTCTACTGGCGCCAGCTGCGCGACATGAAGGGCTCCGCCGTCATCGAGGGCATGCCCAGGCCCCTGCTGGAGCAGTACGCCGACCTGTGCGGCCGCACCCTGGCACGCGGCCACGCCCGCACCGGGGACCGGGTCGCCATCGCGGCGTACCTCGGGTCCGGCGACGCCTTCGACCGCGCCATCGCCGACTTCGCCCTCGCGTACGCCGAGCAGACCCGCGCCGACCACGCCGCACTCACCACCGCGATCGACAACGGCCGGATCAGCGCACGGCCCGGCCTGTGAGATCGGCCCGGGGCGAGCCCGACACGCCCTGTGCCGGCCGTTCGCCCTTCCGGGACCGCCCGGTCACCTGCCCGCCCGCCGGGCGGGCAGGTGACCGGTGAAGGCGAAGCCGGTGAGTGTGATCCCGGCGGTGGCCAGCAGCGACACCTTGAGGCCGTCGAGCTGGGCCTCGCTGTAGGCCTCGACGATGGCGTGCGCCTCCTGCGGCGGGACGGGGGTCTGCGCGAGCCCGGCGGCGAGCTGGTCCGCGGGCACGAAGTCGACGCCCGCCTCGATCCGGATGCCGGCCTCGTGCTGCACCGCGTCCGAGATCTCCGGGTGCCCGGCGACGGCCTTGCCGAACGCGGCCGTCAGGGCACCGATCAGGATGGCGCCGATCAACGCCGTGCCCAGCGACGAACCGAGGTTCTGCGCGGTGTACTGCAGCCCGCCGACCTCGCTGCGGTCCTCCTCCCCCACGCTCGACTGCACGACGTTGCCCAGTTGCGAGGCGAGCAGCCCCATGCCGATCCCCAGGAGGGCCATCGCCAGCGCGAACGACAGGTCGTCGAGCTCCGGTCTGACGGTGCCGACCAGCCACAGTGACGCGGCGAACAGCACCAGTAGCCCGATCCGCACCACCGTCCTCGGCGAGGCGAACCGGCCGAGGAACGGACCGGACACGGAGGCCGCCAGCATCGTGATCGACACCGGCAGCAGCTTCAGCCCCGTCTCGAAGGCGTCGTGGCCCTGCACGACCTGGAGGTAGAGCGGGATGACGAAGAACAGACCGAGCAGGATCAGGTTCTGGCTGAAGAGCATGAACAGGCCGGAGCGCAGCGGTGGGATGTCGAACAGACCGAACCGGACCAGCGGATGCTCCTTTCGCAGCTCCCACGAACGGAACAGCACCAGGAGGACGCCGCCGAGCGCGACGGCGAAGAGGGTCGGCGAGTACCCGAGGACGGTGAACGGCGGATTGCGGGGCTGGAGCCAGCCCCAGGAACTGCTCTGCAGCACGGCGAGCACCACCAGCCCCAGTCCGGCCACCGACAGCAGCACGCCGACCACGTCCAGCGGGGTGCGGTGCTCCGGTGCCGGTTGCGGCTCGATCCAGCGCAGCAGCAGGAGGATGACCAGCACCAGGACGACTTCACCGGCGAAGACCAGACGCCAGGTGAGGTAGGTCGTCGTCCATCCGCCGAGCATCGGACCGACGGCGATGCCCGCCCCGGCCAGGCCGCCGATGACCCCGTAGGCGGTCGCGCGGTCCCGTCCCCGGTAGGAGCCGGCCACCAGTGCGGCCAGCGCCGGGAGGACCAGCGCGGCCCCCAGGCCCTCGATCACCGACCAGCCGAGCGCCAGCACCCACAGGGTGGGGGCGACCGCGGTGATCCCCGATCCCACGCCGTAGACGCACAGCCCGACCATGAACATCCGGCGGCGCCCGAACATGTCACCGAGCTTGCCACCGGTGATCATGAACGCCGCCATCACGAGCGTGTAGAGGGTGATCACCGCCTGGATCGCCGTGACGTCGGTGTGGAAGTCCTCGACCAGCTGGCTGATGGACACGTTCATCACGGATGCGTCGAGCACCATGAGGAACTGCGCCGTGCCCAGGACGATCAGTGCTCTCCACCGGTTCACCGTGTCTCCTCCTGCTCGCCGCCCCGCGCAGTCGACGGGTGGCCGTACTGAGCACTGATCCCTCGCGTCCCCGGAACTGAACCGGTCACGACGCCGGACCGCTCCCACGGGTGGGGGATCACCCCGGCTGGGTGATCCCCCGTGGCGCCGCGACGCGCAGCCTGATCCCACGGGGATCGGCGAGGACCGGCGGAGCATTCGAGGGAAGGATGCTTATGCGTTACGAGTTCCGAATCGCCGGGGCGATGACAGACGTGACCGTTCGCCAGGCCTTCCCGGAGCTGGAGAGCGTCTTCGTGCCGGACCAGACCCTCCTGTTCGGCCCGGTGACCGACGAGGCCCACCTCTACGGCCTGCTCAGCCGGTTCCAGGCGCTCGGGTTGCACATCATGGAGCTCCGCCAACTGCCCGACCAGGAGACGGTCGGACAGCCGGGGCACCGGGCGCGGAGCGGCTGAGCACGCCCCGTCGCCGTTGCGCCGAACGGCCGTCCGTCCGACGTGCCGCACCCCGCTCCGTCGCCCAGTCTTGGGCCGGGACGCCGACATCGACCGGAGGGAGGCGGGGTGACCGAACAGCGTGGTCAGTCCGGCCGCACTCGCTGGATCCGCTCCCGGTCCGTCTGGCTGCGCGAGCAGACGGCCACGCTGCGCGAAGCCCCGTTCCTGCGCCGCCTCGTGGTGCAGCTGATCCACGTCAACGTCCTGGACACCGCCACCCGCCTCGCGGCGCAGGCGTTCCTGACCGCCATCCCGGTGCTGTTCGTGCTGGCCGCCTTCATGCCCCAGGAGGTGCGCGACACCGTCTCCGAGTCCCTGCGTACCGTCCTGGGGGTCCAGGGCTCCTCGCTCGGCGAGGTCGAGCAGGTGCTCCGGCCCAATGGCGAGGGCCCCACCACCGACGCCTTCGGCGGCATCGGGATCCTGGTGATCCTGCTCTCCGCCACGAGTTGCAGCCGCATCCTGCAACGCCTGTGCGAGCGGAGCTGGCACCTGCCCCACCTGTCGGGACGCCTGGCGGCCTGGCGGTGGCTCACGTGGCTGCTGGTGTGGCTCACCGCGCTGCTCCTCCAGGGGAAGGTGCGGAACGGATTCGGGGCGGGCGAGGCCCTCGGGATCGTCCTCTACCTGGTCACGGCCGTTCTGCTCTGGTGGTGGACGCAGCACCTGCTGCTCGGCGGCCGTGTCCCCTGGCTCGCGCTGCTGCCGGGGGCCGTGCTGACCGGTGCCGGGCTGACGGCGCTCGCCTGGGTGTCGAAGCTCTACATCCCCCGCTCGCTGAACCGCAGCGTGACCCAGTTCGGCCCGCTCGGTCTGGTCTTCACCCTGCTGAGCTGGCTCATCGTGGTGTTCACGGCCGTCACGCTCGGAATCGGCACCGGGTACGTGGTGGCCGGTCAGCGCCGACTGGCCCGGCTGCTGGGAACGCCGGAACCGGAGCCGAGCGACGAGGGCTGAGGGCGTGCGGCCCGCGCGGGCGGGGTCGCTCGCCCCCTTTGCCGAGCCGGGCCGGGTCGGAAAGGATGGGAGTGTCAGTGATCCGCGCTTCCCGTGCGCCGCCCACCTCGAGGTGAGCACCATGGCCCTCAGCCCAGCGGTCGGTGCCCCCGCCCGTCCGGTGGAAGCTCCCCGGAACGACTCCGCCGGACCGGCCCGGATACCCGGCGGCGACCCGGTGCTCGCGGCCCGCTTCGCCGTCCCTCCGATGCCGGAGACCTTCGTCCGCAGGCCACGCCTGGTCGAGCGCCTCGACGGAGGCCTCCGGTCCTCCCTCCTGCTCGTGACCGGCCCGGCGGGCGCGGGGAAGACGCTGCTCGTCGCCGACTGGCTGGCCACGGCGCGGCTGCCCGGCCCCGCGGTCTGGCTCACCGTGGAGCGCGAGGACAACGCACCGGGCGTCTTCTGGGCCTACGTGCTGGAAGCCGCTCGCCACAGCGGCGTCGCCCTGCCGGACGACATCGGCACTCCCGCCCGGGCGCAGGAGGTCGACCACTCGCTGCTGGCCCGGCTGGCCGCCCACCTGAACCGCCTGGAAGAGCCCGTGGTCCTCGTCCTCGACGACTTCGACCACGTGTCCTCCGGCGAGGTGGCCTCCGGACTCCACTTCCTGCTCGGCCACGCGGGCCCCGGTCTGCGACTGGTGGTGACCAGCCGGTCGGAGCCCCTCCTCCCGATCCACCGCTACCGCGCCTCCGGGAGCGTCGCCGAGATCCGGGCCGCGGACCTGGCCTTCCGGCCGGAGGAGGCCGCCGTGCTGCTGCGCCGGCACGGGCTCGGCCTCTCCCCCGCGAGCAGCCGGGCGCTGACCGAGCGGACCGGCGGCTGGGCCGCCGGCCTCAGGCTGTCGGCCCTGGCCGCCCAGAACGCCGCGGACCCGACGGCCTTCCTGGAGGAGTTCGAGGCCGGACGGAGCACGGTCGCGGACTTCCTGCTCGCCGAGGTCCTCGACACCCAGTCCGTCGAGGCCCAGGACCTCCTCCTGAGGACGAGCGTCCTGGGCCTGGTCCACCCGGACCTCGCCGACGCCCTGACCGGCCGGCGGAACTCCGCGCGCATCCTGACGGACCTCGCCCGCGCCAATGCCTTCGTCGAGCCCGTCGGGCACTCCTGGTACCGCTGCCACCCGCTGTTCGCCGAGATCCTGCGCGTCCACCTCGCCGTGCGGCACCCCGGGCTGGAGCAGGAGCTCCACCGCAGGGCGGCCCGCTGGCTGACCGACGCGGGACGTCTGACCGACGCGCTGTCGCACGCCGCGGCGGCCGGTGACTGGGAGTTCGCCGCGGCGCAGGTCGTCGACCACCTGGCCATCGGGCAGCTGTTCACCGGCCGCGACGCGGAACGGCTCGACGACCTGTTCGCCGGCATGGCACCCGACGCCCGGGGCCCGGCCCCCGAGCTGGTCCGGGCGGCCCGCGACCTCGCACGCTACGACGTGGACAGCGCCCTCGACCATCTCGGGCGCGCCGAGGCACTCCTCCCGGAACACGGGGGCGAGGACGACTCGACCGTCCTGCTCAGCCTGGCCCACCTCCGGGTACTGGCCGGCCGGCTGCTCGGTTCGGCCGACATGGCCCGGGCCGCCGCCGAACAGGCCGAGGAGCTGGAACGGAAGGTCCCGCAGGCGCTGTTGCGGCAACACCCCGAACTGCCCGCGCTCCGATGGAACGACCTCGGCTCGGTACTGCTCTGGGAAGGCAGCCTCGAAGCCGCCGACGCTGCCCTGTCGGCCGCGGCGAGGACGGCCGACGGCGCCACCACCGCCTGTCCGCGCCACGAAGCGCTCACCCGACTCGCCCTGATCGCCCTGCTCCAGGGCAGGCCGGGGCGGGCGGAGATCAACCTGCGGAAGGCGACGGCCGCAGCCGAGCGCTCAGGCCTGCCGCCGGCCTCCCGCACCGGGGTCGACCAGCTCGTGCTGGCCGCGCTCGCCGTCGACCGCGACGACCTGTCCACGGCGCGGGCCGCGATCGACCGGGCAGCCGCGTCGAAGGCGGCCTGCCGCGACCCGGCCGTCGCCGCGGGCCTCGCGATCGTCCGCGCGCGGGTCCTGCTGGCCACGGGCCGCTCCCGGGCGGCCCTCGACGCCCTCGGTCGGCTGGAGGAGGCCGCTCCCGCCACGGCCGGACCGCCACCGCCCTGGATGCGGGAGGGCGTGGCGGTGGCCGTCTCGGCCGCGCACCTCGCCGAGGGCGATCCGGCCGCCGCGGTGGAAGCCCTGGAACGCAGCGGCACCGGCGGACCGGAATCGGCCGTCGCCGCCGCCCGGGCACGGCTCGTCACCGGCAAGAGCCGAACCGCCCTGCGGATCCTGGACACCATCCGCGACGACGACGGCCACGGGCCCGCGGTCACCGTACGGGTCCTGCTGGCCCGAGCCCAGGTCGCCTTCGCCCTCGGTGACGAGGCCGGCGCCCAGCACCTGCTCGCGCGTGCCCTCACGGTCGCCCGGCCGGACCGGCTGCGCAGGCCGTTCCGGGAGGCCGGGCCGTGGCTGCGTCGGCTGCAGCGCGCCCGCCCGACGCCGGCGAGGTCCCACGACTGGCTCCCGCCCGACCTGCTGTCGGGCCTCCCGGCGGGCGGAGCCGCGGACGTCGAGGTGCCGGACCACGTGGTCGAACAGCTGAGCACCCGCGAACTCGAAGTGCTGGAACGGGCTGCCCAGCTGCTCTCCACCGACGAGATCGCCGCCGAGCTGTTCCTCTCGGTGAACACGGTCAAGACGCACCTCAAGAGCATCAACCGGAAGCTCGGCGTCACCGGCCGCAGCAGCGCCGTACGGCGGGCGCGCGAACTGCACCTGCTGTGAGTGCCGCAACCGGGCGCGCTCAGGACTGCGTACCGCGGTGTCCGGACGGGCCCTGGTGCCGGTGGACACGGAAGTAGTGCCACCCGATGACCGCCACACTCACGCCGAGCAGCACGAGGAACATCGCGAGCAGCGCGTTGTCGGCCACGCGGGCCCCGGTGAGCAGCACGAACAGCACCGCGCCCACCGTCGTCACACAGGCCAGCAGGGTCCGCAGCGCCACCAGGAGCATGCCGGGACGCAGCGCGGGCTTGGTCCTGGTCCGGCCCGGTGCGGCCTCCGCATCCTCCGGCGCGAACCGGAGGAGAGCACGGTCGGCGAGCTGGTTGGTGGCGCGACGGTACATCTCGCCGCAGGCGGGCACCCAGACGAACGGCACCACCATCCCGACGAGCAGCAGCACGCCGATGCCGGCCCAGCCGAGCCACTTGCGGACCCGCCCGCGGGTCGGGTCCTCGGGGGTCAGCAGGCCGATCAGGTACGCCTGGCGGCGGACCATGGACCACCAGGAGCCCTTCTCCTCACCGCCGGTCCGCTCCCGGGCCGCCTGCCGCAGGGCCTCCGCCGCCTCCGCCGTCGTCGGGTAGACCCCCTGCACCACCAGGATCTCCGCCGCCGCCGCGTCACCGCACGGGTCGTGGCCGGCCAGGGCGCCCAGCTCCAGCACCATCCGCAGCTGGGCGAGCAGCGCCGCGACGAACGCGACCGGCAGCAGCAGCAGGAACGGGCCGCCGAGAAAGGAGCCCTCCACCACGGAACGGCGCACGCCCCGGCCGATGACCTGCTCGGCGGGATCCCTCCGGGCCGTCCCCGCCCGCTCGGACTCGCGCAGCCCCGCCACCGTGTCCGCCGCCTCGGGTCCCAGGAACTCGACCGCGAAGACCGCCAACCGCTCGGGCATACGGACCGGGTCCTTCCGGATCGTCCGCAGGAGTTCCGCGAGACCGGGTCGACGCCGCCGCGTACTCTCCGTTCCGTCCATCAGCCGCAGAATAACCCCGCCGACCGGGGGCTGCCGCCGGGAGCCGGACCCTCCCCCGGGACGCCCGATCCGTGGCAGAGTGGAGGGGTCGGGAGTCCGGTCCTGAGCGGTGGCCGACCTCCCCCGGAGCCCTTGACGAGGTCTCCCATGGCAAAGGCGTACGACATCCGCTCCATCGCCCCCGAAGCCCTGGTGGCAGCGGGCGTGGTGGACTGGCGGGGCGGGGGCCCGGCGGGCGGGCGGGTGGCGATCGAGCCGCCGGAGCCGGGGCAGCCGCGGCGCTGGCAGTGGCCGCAGGACCGGCTGGCCCGGCTGGCGGGGGATGCCGCGCTGCAAGCGCGGTTGAGCCGCGCCTGGGCCGACGCCGCGGGCGGGGCCGAGCCGGTGCGGCTCGCGCTGTACGGGGTTCCGGACCGGAGCCGCCACGCGCTGATCACGCGGTTGGGGCTGGCGCGACCCGCGCTCGGCGCGGTGTTCGTCGCCGACGACACGCTGGATCCGGAGCCGCACTGGCAGTGGCCGCTGCGGGTCGGCGCCGTCACCGCGGCCGCGGCGGGGGACCTCTTCGACGTGCTGGAGGAGGACGCGGTCCTCGCTCCGGTGGTCGACACGTACGTGCTCGGCGAGCAGGACGGCGACTGCGACGTCCTGGTCGTCTCCAGCACTGCCGAACTCGACGCGGTGGCCTCGGGCGGCGGACTCAGCGCCGGCTGCCTGGCCTGGTGTGCCCCGCGGCCCCCCGCCCCGTACCAGCTGGCGCGGCTGGACGCGGCGGCGCGCAACCTCGACGCCTCCGGCTGGGTCGTCGCGGACGTCTCCGCGACCGACGCCGGCGACTGGCTCGGCGGGCTCGTCCGCAACCTCTCCGAGAACCGCGCGCTGGACGAGGCCGCCGACCGCGCGGGCTCCTGGCTGACGGTGGCCCACCCCGGGCTCGCCGAGCGGTACGCGGTGGTCGACGGCGTACGGGCCGCCGATGCGGCGGCCCGGGAGTTCACGCTGGACGCCGCTGAGCCGCCGACCATCGGCCTGGGCGAGGAGGCGATGACCCGGCTGCGCTTCCACCTCTCCGCCGGACCGCCCTCGGTCACCGAGGTCTCCACCCGTCTGCTCGCCGAGGCCGTCGACGCCCGGTTCGACGGGGTGCGGCTCGGCGGGGCGGTCGCCGAAGTCGTCCAGCAGGTCCGCGGCGCCGGGCCGCCGATCAGCCCGGCCAACGACCGCTACCTCCAGGCACTCGTCAGCGACAAGGGGACGGGCGACCGGCGCCTGCACGCCTTCCGCGCCGGCACCGTGAACGAGGTCCACATCCGGGTCGGGCCGCACAGCCCCGAGTGGCACCGGATGGCGGCCGCGTTCCCGGAGCAGGGTCTGGAGTTCAAGGGCGGGGCGGCGCGCCTCACGGTCACCTTCGAGGAAGAGCGGGACGAGGCGTCCTTCCACGAGCCCGTGAAGGTCTTCCTGCCCGAGCGCGGCGCCTCCAGCGAGGCAGTCTTCCCCGTCGACGTCGGCCTGCGGGAGCGGGAGATCCGCTGCACCGCCCGGGTCTACTACCGGAAACGCCAGCTGCAGCGGCTGGTGATCAGCGGCCCGGTCTCCACGTCCGACGACGCCGTCGACGGGCAGGAGATCTCGGTCAACGGCGAGGCCTTCGACTCGCTGGCCGAGCTGCCGGAACGGCACGACGAAGCCGGTGCCGCCCGCTCGGAGACGATCCGGATCGAGAACGACAGCGAACTGGTGGTCGGCGTCGGGGAGGGCGGCCGGGTGCGGATCCCGGACCTCGAGGAGTTCCGGGCCCGGATCCGGGTCCTGCTCGGTGATTCCGTGAACGCGGACGCCGTCGACACCGGGACGGACTCCCCCGCGCCGGTCGAGCTGCTCTGCGGCCTCGCCCAGCAGGGCAGTGCCCTCTACGAGGAACTGGAGAAGCGGGGATTCGGCGACCTGAAGGACGCCGTCTCGCTCCAGCTGGTGTCGGCCGAAACGGCCGAGCTCTGGCCACTGGAGTTCGTCTACGACTACGGCTATCCCGCCGACACCGCCAGACTCTGCACCGGGTGGCAGCAGGCGCTCGAGACCGGAACCTGCACCTGCCGCCGGCAGACCCGCTCCTCCGACCGGGGCCGCAGGACGGTCTGCCCGCTCGGCTTCTGGGGCCTGCGGATGGTGATCGAGCGCCGGGTGGAGCGCGTCGCGCTCGATCGCACCGTGGTCGAACCTGCCCCGCAGGGCATCCGCAGCACCCTGCGCCCGGTCGACGGCGCGCTCTTCGCGGCGAGCGGGATCGTCCACAAGCCGGACCTGGACCAGGCGGTCACGACCCTGCTGGACTCCTTCGGCGCCAGCGCCCTGCACCAGGCCGACAACTGGACGGGCTGGCGGAAGATCGTCCAGGCCGAAGGCCCCCCGCTGCTGCTGGCCGTCCCCCACAACGACCGCGACAAAGGAGGCACACCGGTCCTGGTGATCGGCCGCAAGAGCACGCTGCCGTCGCTCCGGATCGGCCGTCAGTACGTCGTCTCCGACCGGCGCGGCCCCGAGGTCGGCCCGGTCGTCATGCTGCTCGGCTGCAACACCGCCCAGGAGGACATCAGCTGGCAGAACGTGGCGGCGCGGTTCCTGGAGAAGAGCGCCCCGGTCGTCGTCGGCACGCTCGTACCGACCCTCGGCCGCCAGGCGACGGTCATGGCGGGCACCGCCGGCCGGATGCTCGCCGGGAACGTCCGCGAGGACCTGAGCATCGGCGAGCTGGTGCGCGACATCCGGCGGCACCTGCTCGTCCGGGGCTGCACGCTGGCCATGGCGGTCGTGGCCTTCGGTGACGCCCGCTGGCTGGTCGGCAGCCGAACCACGGCGCCCGCCGGATCGGGAGGTGGATCGTGATCACCATCGAGATGCTGCCCGCCGCACACGGCGACGCGCTGTGGGTCGAATGGCCCGGGAACGGGAAGGACGTCCACCGCATGCTGGTCGACGGCGGCCCCGCGCCCGTCTACCCGGCGGTCTTCGAGCGGGTGAAGGCACTGCCGCCGCGCCGGCGCCACCTGGACGTCCTGGTCGTGACCCACGTGGACGCCGACCACATCGAGGGCGTCGTCCGCCTCCTGCAGGACCGCGCCGCGCTGAAACTGACCATCGACGACGTCTGGTTCAACGGCTGGCCGCAGATCTCCGAGCGGGCCGGCCTGCTCGGCGCCGTCCAGGGCGAGATGGTCCAGGCGATGATCGACCGTCAGAGACTCACCTGGAACGCCGCCTTCGGGAAGGCCCGCCCGGGCAAGCCGCCGCCCGCCCTCTGCCTCCCCGACCAGGGCGCGCTGCCGACCGCCGAACTGCCCGGCGGCGCCCGGGCCACCTTGCTCTCCCCCGGCCGCGCCCAACTGAACGCGCTGCTGCGGGAGTGGGGCCGGACGGTGCGAGGCCTCGGCATGACCCCCGGCGACCCCGACCAGGCCCTGGACCTGCTGGCCCGGCGCAAGAGCCTGCGCGGCCTCGCCACCGACCTCCTCGGCGGCGAGCGGCTGGACACCTCCGTCCCCAACGGCTCCAGCATCGCCTTCCTCCTGGAGCACGACGGGCACCGGCTGCTGCTCACCGGCGACGGCCACGGCAAGGTCCTGGCGAGCGGGCTGGACCGGCTCCTGGAGCAGTTCGGCGGCGACCGGCTCGCGGTCGGCGCCCTCAAGGTCCCGCACCACGGCAGCGCGGCCAACAACACGGACGACCTGCTGTCCCGGCTGGACACCCCCCGCTACCTCGTCTCGACCAACGGGGACAAGTTCAACCACCCCGACACGGCGGCGATCGACCGCATGATCGCGGCGGGAAGCCGCGGCGCCGCGCCGCCCCGACTCGTCTTCAACTACTGCAGCCGCACGACGGAGCCGTGGGCAGACCCCGCGCGACAGCGCGAGCGCCGCTACACCGCGGTCTACCCGGCGACGCCCGCGGCGGGCACGACCGTGGAGGTCTGATCATGGCCCGCATCGGTGTGGCCCTCTCCGGCGGTGGCTACCGCGCCACCATGTGGGGCATCGGCGCCCTGATGTACCTCGCCGACTCCGGTCGGCACCGGGACGTCGTGGCGATCTCCTCGGTGTCCGGCGGCTCGGTCGCCAACGGAGTGGTCGCCCACGAGACCGACTACCGGCAGGACCCGGGCACGGCCTTCGCCGAACGCGTCCGCCCGCTGATCCGCCACTGCGCCCGGACCGGCCTGTTCTTCTGGGGGCCGTCGACCAACCGGTACGTACGCTCGCTCTTCGCCCTCGCCCTCCTGGCCCTGCTCACCCTGCTCGCCGGGATCGCCGCCACCGCCGTGGACGGCCTGCGTCTGCTCTCCGGCGTGCTGCTGGGCGCGGGGCTGCTGCTCCTGACCGGTGCGCTGCTGTACTTCGGGCGGCGCAGCGCCGTCGTGGACCGGGCGCTCGCCCGCGAGTTCTTCCACCGCGACGGCGCCGCGACGGACCTCTCCGCGGTGCGGCGCTCCGTCGACCACGTCTTCTGCACCACCGAGCTGCAGAGCGGGGACCACTTCTACTTCTCGCCCGCGTTCGTCTACGGCTTCCGCTTCGGCACCGGCGACCCGGGCGGTCTCCCGCTCTCCACCGCCGTCCAGGCTTCGGCCTGCCTGCCCGGCGCCTTCGCCGTCCGGCGTCTCCCCACCACCCCCCACCGCTTCCCGCCACCGACGGGCCCCACCGAGCAGGCCACCGCCATGGTGCTCACGGACGGCGGGGTGTACGACAACATGGCCGACCAGTGGCTGGTCGGGCTCGCCGAACGGGCGCGGCGCCCGGACCACCCGCCGGTGGACTACGCGGTCGACGAGATCGTCGTCGTCAACGCCTCGGCCGGGATGACCTGGCGGCCGTTCCCCGCCTCAAGGATCCCCGCGATCGGCGAACTGCTCGCGCTGGTCCGCATCAAGAGCGTGATGTACGACGTCAGCACCAGCCAGCGGCGCAGCGAGCTGGTCCAATGGTCCGAGCGGGCCGGGCGGACCGGCGGCCCGGTCGGCGCCCTGGTCCACATCGCGCAGTCCCCGTACCGCGTGGCCGACGCCTACGCGCGCGCGGGCGCCGCGGGCGGCGGCGGCACGGGCGGCGCGACCGGTGCCGGGTACGGTCCGGACCTCGCCGCCCGGGCCGCCCGGGCCAAGGAGGTGCTCGACCTGCTCGGCGACGACCCGCACCGGCGCGCCCTCTGGGACGAGCGGACGACCAGGAGCCGCACCACCGGGACGGTACTGCGCAAGCTCGGCCCCGACACCACCGCCGACCTGCTCCTGCACGCCTACACGCTCGCCGCGTGCAACCTGCACGTCCTGCTCGACTACCCGCTGCCGCCGACCCTCCCGGACCGCGACTACTTCCTCGGCCTCACCCGGTAGGGCCTGTCGTCGCCCCGCAGGCGGGAGTTTGACGACGGGCCCTTGGGGTCGGCCCCTCACCAGCGGTCGTGCACCCGGGGCCGGATCCGGCGGTCGTAGAGTTCCCGCACGGCGGTGAGGGTGGCCGGGGGCAGCGGCGGCAGTGCGGCGGCGGCCGCGTTGGCCCGGGCCTGGTCCACGTTGCGGGCGCCGGGGATCACCGTCGTCACCCCCGGCTGCTGGACGATCCAGCGCAGTGCCGTCTGCGCCGCGGTGGCGCCCTCCGGGGCGAGCGCGGCGAACTCCGCCGCCGCCTGGACGCCGGTCGCGAAGTCCACCCCGGAGAAGGTCTCGCCCTGGTCGAAGGCCTCGCCCTGGCGGTTGTAGGTGCGGTGGTCGTCCGCGGGGAAGACGGTGCGCTCGCTGTAGCGGCCGGAGAGCAGCCCCGAAGCCAGCGGCACCCGGGCGAGGATCCCCACCCCGGCGGCCTCGGCGGCGGGCAGCACCTGCTCAAGCGGCTTGAGCCGGAACGCGTTCAGGATGATCTGCACGCTCGCCACACCTGGGCGCGCGATCGCGGTCAGCGCCTCCGCGCAGGTCTCGACGCTCACCCCGTACGCGGCGATCCGCTCCTCGGCGACCAGGGTGTCCAGGGCGTCGAACACCTCGTCCGAGGAATAGACGGGCGTCGGCGGGCAGTGCAGCTGCACCAGATCGAGCCGGTCCACGCCCAGGTTGGCGCGTGAACGGTCCGCCCAGGCGCGGAAGTTGGCGAGGTGGTAGTGCTCGGGCCGCTGCTCGACCCGGCGTCCGAACTTGGTGGCGACGAACACCTCCGCGTCCGGGCGGTCCTTCAGGAAGCGGCCGATCAGCCGCTCGCTGCGGCCGTCGCCGTAGACGTCGGCGGTGTCGAACAGGGTGACGCCGGCCGCGACGGAGGCTTCCAGTACGGCGAGGGCGTCCTCCTCCCGGACGTCCCCCCAGTCCGCACCGAGCTGCCAGGTGCCGAGTCCGACGATCGAGACGGGCCGACCGGTGCGGCCGAGTACGCGCTGTTCCATGGGAGGAGCCTCTCACGCCGCTCCCCGTCCGCGCCGCACGCCGCGACCGCCGAGCGGGCGACTGACCGGTTCCTCAGACCTCGGTTCCGATCTTGTCCGTACGCACCGGTAAGGTGGTGGACCGTGGCCAGTCGTAAAACGTCGATCCTGGAGGCAGCGGCACGGGTGATCGCCCGCCGCGGGGTGCGCGGGCTGCGGGTGGAGGAGCTCGCGGCAGAGGCGGGTGTGTCCACCGCGCTCATCTACTACCACTTCAAGGACCGTACCGGGATCCTCCGGCAGACCCTGGAGTTCATCAACGACCGCGCGGGGCGCTACACCACCGAACGCGCCGCGGACGCACCGCCGTTGACGGCGCGCGAGGAGCTGGAGCAGACCCTGCTGCTGGGACTCCAGGACACCGCCGAGGTGCGGGAGAACAGCACCGCCTGGGGCGAGTTGCGGGCGAGCGCGGTGTTCGACGAGACCCTGCGCGAGGACCTGGCGCGGGCCACCCGGATCTGGGTGCAGGAGATCGCCGAACTGCTCGCCGCCGTCCGGCCGATGTCCTCGGCGGTCGCGCTGGCCGGTGCGGCGGAGCGGCTGACCGCGCTGCTGGAGGGGCTGAGCACCCGCTGGCTCAGCGGCAGCCTCCCACTGGCGCACGCCCGGACGCTGATGGCGGACGCGATCGACGCCGAGGTGGCCCGGCTCGAGATCTGAGCCCGGTCGCAAGCAGCCCGTCCACAGGGCGTCGAGGTCGCTCTCCGCTCGGCGGTCGTCAAGGATGCGTCAATGACACACCCGCGAGTATGACTGATTTTTCAGTCAGTACGCCTGAAGGGGCAAACGGGGTGAGGACTGGAGGCCCTCGTGACCCACTCCCGCGACGACCGTTCCGACGAGCCCTTCCCCTGGGTGCCGGCGGACGACGTCCCGCACGCGCGGACCCGGAGCAGGTGCACCACGACGACGCCCGGGCCGCCGAGCTCATCGCCGCCCGCCGGGGCGGGCCCGGCGGCGGCATCCACTGCTCGACCCACGACATCCCCGCCCTCGGCTGACCGCACTGCGACAGACCGAGCGACCGGCCCGTGACGCCCCCCGTCACGGGCCGGAACCGCCCGCGGCCTCGGCCTCGGCCTCCACGCGCTTGCGGCGCTCGACGCGGGTGGACGTGACGACGGTGAACGTCAGGCAGGCCGCGATGATGCCCTCGGCCCAGAAGAAGGCCACGTAGTCGATGAGCGAACCGATCGGCGGCGAGCCGGGTGCGGCGTTGCGCATGCCGACGAGGGCGAAGAGGGTCGCCGCCATCCACCCGAGCGAGGGCCACACCACCCCCTGCCGTCCCCGGTAGAGCACCTCGGCCCCGGCCAGGACCGCCAGGGCGAGTGCCCACATGGCCGCGATCATGAACCAGGCCAGGATGGACGTGCTGCGCGCCCTGGTGACCGTGCCCTTCAGGAGGGTCGCCCCGGAGGGGGCCGGGGTGCTGGTCGGGTGGACGACGAAGAACGGGTCGGCGTCCGTGAAGACCACGCCGACGGGGACGCCGCCCGTGGTGTCCGAGGCCGCGAAGGACATCGCGAAGTGGTGGCGGTCGAAGGGGTAGTCGGTCACGGTGCCGTCGTAGAAGTCGGCCGGCACCGGCTGGGGTGTCGCGGCCTCCCCCGGGGCCGCCCGCAGCTCGGTGCGGGTGGCCGACTGGACGGTGATCACGACCTGTCGGCTGAAGGCGGCGGAGCCCGGCTCCGCGGCGAGGCCGCCGTGCGGGACCGGTACGACGAAGACGGTGAGCGAGCCCGTCCCGGGGTCGATGTCCTGGGCGGTGACGTCCAGTTCGATCCAGTCGCCGGTGCTCGGGAGGGCCAGTCCGTGGGGCTCCTCCCGGGTGTTGCGCTCGTTCAGGTACAGCGCGGTGCCGGCCGAGCAGAGGACCGCCACGATCAGCAGGGCGAGCAGGAGCCGGTTGCCCCGCCACCGGCGCGCGCTCACGCGCCGGTCGCCGGCTGCTGCTGGGTGTTGCAGTGGATCCCCCCGCCGCCCGCGGCGATGTGGTTGATGGAGACCTGGGTGACCTTGCGGTCCGGGTGGAGGTCGCCGATGACGCCGCCGTTGCAGACGTAGTAGTTGATGTAGGTGGCGAGGAAGTTCTTGCCCGCGCCCTGGATCAGGGTGATGTCGGGCTCGGGGAGGTCGACCACCTTGAGCGTGCGGCCCCTGGCGTCGGTCTCCGACTGCAGCACCTGCAGCGCCTGCTCGGTGGCCGTCGTCCAGACGTCCGGCGGGGTGTCGGCAGCGGGGCGGTGCAGGACGACGGTGCCGGGCTCGGCGAAGCGGGCGAGGGCATCGACGTAGCAGTCGGTGATGTCCTGCCCGGCGACGCCCTTGAACCAGATCACCTTCTCCACGCCGAGCAGCCCCTTGAAGCCCGCCTCGATCTCCGCGCGGGACTTGCCGGGGTTGCGGTTGTCGTTGACCCAGGAGCTCTCGGTGGCCATCAGGGTGCCCTCGCCGTCCACCTCGATGCCACCGCCCTCACCGGTGATCGGCGCCTGGACGCGGGTGATGCCGTAGTGGTCGAGCAGGTAGCGGGCGACCAGGCTGTCATTGGCGTGGGTCTGCTTGCCGCCCCAGCCGTTGAAGTTGAAGTCGACTCCGGCGAGCCCCTGCGGGCCGGTGACGAAGGTCGGGCCGGTGTCCCGGGCCCACAGGTCGTCGACCGTCAGCTCGAGCACCTCGACCGAGGGGCCGCAGGCCTGCCGGGCCTGGTCGGCCTGGTCCCGGCGGGCCAGCAGGACGACCGGTTCGAAGCCGGCGATCGCCTGGGCCAGCCCCGCGATGTCCTGCCGGACGCCGGGCAGCTGGTCGCCCCACACCTCCTCCAGCGCGGGCCAGGCCATGAAGGTGCGGGTGTGCGGGCGCGACTCGGCCGGCATGGCCCGCCCGGCGGCGCCCGGGCTGCCCTGGCTGCCCGCCGGGGCGGCGCCCGGGGCCGTGGCACTCGGGCCGGGCTGCTCCCCGCCGCCGGAGGAGGAGCAGCCGCCGGTCAGCGTCAGCGCGGCGAGCGCGGCCCCGGACTGCAGGATCGAGCGGCGGGACGGCCGGGGGTGAGCCATGGGGCCTCGTTCCGGTAGGGGTCGGTCCGGCTCCGCAGGCTACTGACAGGAAGGTCAGGTTCCGGCACGGCACGCACCCGCCATCGGGGTGAAACGGGCCGCGGCCCCGGTCCGGCAGGCGGTGGGCCCCGCCGGACCGGGGCCTTGGCCCGGTCGAGGTCCTGGGCGGTGGGGGTGAGGTGGTCGAAGGCCGTCTTGCGGTCGTCCTCCGGGGCACCGGCCCAGACGGCCCGGGTGCTGATCTTCACCGCCGCCGAACCACCCGCGCCCGCCGCGCCCGCGGGCTGCGGGCAGCCCCTCACCTCGCAGCCCGTTGCGCTCACTGCAAATTTTGCATTGTCCGATGAGTATGCAACTTCTGCATGTATTGCAGTACGTGCAGAGATTGCATAGAGTGCAGCGGTGATGAGCGCATCCGAGCAACGCAGAGAACGCCAGAAGGCGGCCAAGAGGCACGCGATCACCCTCACGGCCGTCCGGCTGGTCCTCGACAAGGGCCTCGACGCGATGACCGTCGAGGCCATCAGCGAGGCCGCCGACATCAGCCCCCGCACCTTCTTCAACTACTTCTCCAGCAAAGACGAAGCCCTCCGGATGCGGCCGTCCTGGTCGGCCGAGTCCCTGACCGCGCTGTTCCAGGCCCGCCCCGCCGACGAGCCGGTGTTCCGCTCGATGCGCGTGGTGGCCCAGGAGATCGCCGACTCGTTCGTCCCCGCGCGCGAGGAGTCCGAGCTCTGGCGCGAACTGTGGCGCCGGCACCCCGAACTCCTGGCCAAGCGCGGCTCGGGCGACGAGGAGGAGATCTTCCGGAGCCTCATCCTGGCGGTCGCCGAGCGGACGGGCGTCGACCCGATGACGGACAGCTACCCGAGTGTCGTGGTCACCTCGGCGTTCTCGGTGATCCAGTGGGCGGTCCGCTTCTCCTGGATCAACGAGGACGACCGGACCACGGCCGACCTCATCGACGAGGCCTTCGACCTGCTCGAACGGGGCCTCTGAACCCGCAAGGCCCACTCGCCGCGCTCGACCCGCTCAACCCGCCGTACCCGCCAGACCCGCCGTACCCGCCAGACCAGTTGCTCCCGCCGGACCAGCGCCCCACCGCTGCACCGTTGCACCGCTCCCCCCTGTTTGTCGGCACCACCCACGACCATCCGTCCTCGTGACCAGCCGCATCAAGGAGCCACCCGTGCCACCAACCACCGGCGACGCCGCCCGGAGCACGCTGAGCCGCCGCCGACTGGCCGTCGTCATGTCGACCCTGCTGCTGTCCATGTCCCTCGGCGCGCTGGACCAGACGGTGGTCGCCACCGCGCTGCCCGCGATCGTCGGGGACCTGCACGGCCTGAAGTACACCTCGTGGCTGTTCACCGCCTACATCCTCGCGTCGGGCATTTCCACGCCCATGTACGGGAAGCTCGCCGACCTCTACGGGCGGCGCAAGCTCTACCTGTTCGCCCTGGTCGCGTTCCTGACCGGCTCGGCCCTGGCGGGCGCCGCCCAGTCGATCTTCCAGCTGATCGCCTTCCGGGCGATCCAGGGCGTGGGCGCCGGCGGGCTCTTGGTGCTGACCCTGACGATCATCGCCGACATCGTGCCCACCCGTGAGCGCGGCAGGTACATGGGCCTGTACGGCGCCGTCCTCGGCCTGTCCTCGGTGGCCGGCCCGCTGATCGGCGGCTACTTCGTCGACCACACCACCTGGCGCTGGGTCTTCTACATCAACCTTCCGCTGGGCCTGGTCGCGCTCGCCGTGGCCGGGAGCGCGCTCAAGCTGCCGGTGCGCAGCCGCGGAGGGAGGATCGACTACGCCGGGTTCGTCATGCTGGCCGGCGCGCTCACCTGCCTGGTGCTGGCCACCTCCTGGGGCGGCACCAGGTACGCGTGGTCCTCCACCACCGTCCTCGGACTGTTCGCGGGCATGGCGGTCTTCGTCGCCGCCTTCGTCGTCGCGGAGCGGTACGCCACCGACCCGTTGATCCCGCTGCGGCTGTTCACCGTCCGCACGGTGGTGCTCGCCTGCCTGGCCAGCATGCTGGTCTTCACCTGCGTCAACGGCCTGGCCACCTTCATCCCGATGTTCCTCCAGCTGGTCACCGGCATCACCGCGACCAACACCGGGCTGCTCACCCTGCCGCTGATGGTCGGCCTGATGTTCTCCTCCGTGGTCGGCGGCAACCTGATCACCAGAACCGAGCGCTACAAGTGGTCCCCGATGGTGGGTGCCGTGATCGGCGCGCTCACCATGTTCCTGCTCTCCACGATGGACGAGAACACCGGCTGGTGGCTGCTCGCCGTCTACGTCACCGTCCTCGGCGCAGGCCTCGGCCTGATGATGCAGCCCCTGGTGATCGCCGTCCAGGTCACCGTCGAACGTCGCGACCTCGGCGTCGGCACCGCGACCGCGGCGTTCTCCCAGCGCATCGGCGGCGCGATCGGCCTCGCCGCGCTCGGCGCCCTGTTCAGCCACCAGTACGAGAAGGGCCTCACCGAGCACCTGTCCGCCGCCCAGGCCGCGGCCGTCCCCTCCGACGGCTCGGTGTCGCCGACCGTGGTCGACGCCCTGCCCCCGGCGGTCCGGGACGGGCTGCGGCCGGCCTTCAGCGACGCCCTGACCGACGTCTTCTTCTGGCTCACCCCGGTGATGGTGGGGGTGCTGATCCTCTCCGCCTTCCTCAGGAACGTCCACCTCGACCAGAGCGTCCCGCTGGGCGAGTTCGCCCACCTGGACGTCGACGAGGACGACACCCTGGTCGGCACCGGCTGACCGACGGGTACCCCGCTCAGCGGCCCGGCTGACGCGTGCCCCGGAGCCCGCCGAGCTCCCGGCTCAACCGCAACTCCACGTCGCTCAGGGGCAGTTCCGGGCAGAGCCGCTCGGGGTGCCCCGCCGCGGGACCACACAGTCGCCGCGGCTCCGGAACCTCCGCCGGAGCCGCGGCGGCACGCGCGGCGGCCTCGCACATCTCCGCCCCGCCGAGCAGCTGCGCGCCCGACCAGATCCACCCCACCAGCACGCCCAGGGCCCGAAGAACCATCACACCTGCCTCCTGTCGGCACCCCGTCCAGCGCGGGGCCCGCCATAGTGCCCGGCCCCCCTCAAGCCCGCCTAGAGCCGGTCGCGGCTGCGGCTGGAGGACCGGGCCGCCGCCGTGTCACATCCCCCGCCGTCGTCCCCGGGACGCTGCGACCACTGCGCTTCGACCACCGCGGCTCCGTCACCGTCCCGCCCGGCGGGGAGGTCCTCAGCGACCCGGTGGCGCTGCCGGTGGCCGCCCGCGACCGCCTGGCGCTGACCCTCTACTTCGACGGCCCCACCGGTCCCGCCACCTACCACCAGGTCTCCATGACCACGACCTACCGTGCCGACGGCGACCTCACCGCCCTGGGGTGACCGGACGGTCACCGCCCTGGGGTGACCCGGAACGGCACTGTCGGCGGCCGCCGCGGCGGGGAGGCGACGGGCGCGGCAGCCGCCGATACTGGCCCGGGAGGAGCCGGGCGATCCCGCGCGGACGAGGGAGCAGAGCAATGACCGGACCCGTCGTCGTCGGCTTCGACGGCTCACCCGAGAGCCTCGCCGCCACCGCCTGGGCCGCCCGCGAAGCGCAGCGCCGCGACTGCCCCCTGGAACTCCTCCAGGCCTGGCCGCGGCCGAAGCGGGACACCGCCGACAGCGAGCGGACGCACCAGCACTCCGTGGAGCAACTCTCGGCCCGCGAGGCCGAGTTGCGGGCCACCGTGGAGATCCCGGTCACCTCCTCGCACGTCCCCGCCGACCCGGCCGAGGCGCTGGAGGCCGCGGCACGGACCGCCGGCCTGCTCGTCCTCGGCTCCCGCGGTCTGGGCGCGGTTCGCGGCTTCCTGGTGGGCTCGGTGAGCCAGGAGGTGCTCCGCCGGGCCGCCTGCCCGGTGGTGCTGGTCCGGGCCGGCGAGGACGAGCCGGACGGCCCCGTCCTGGTGGGCCTCGACCTCGCCCACCCGACGGACGACGTCCTCGCCTTCGCCTTCGACGCCGCCGCCCGGCGCTCGGCCCCGCTGCGCGTCGTCCACGTCTGGTCGCCGCCGGTCGGCACCGAGTACATGGCCTTCGACGCCATCGGCGGCCTGGAGACCGAACTCTCCTCCGTCGAACGCACCCGCTTCACCGAACTCCTGGACCCCTGGCGGGCCCGCCGCCCCGAGGTCGACGTGACCACCGACCTGATCCTCGGCAGCCCCACCGTCGCCCTGGTCGACACCGCCGCGACCGCCCGCCTCCTCGTCCTCGGCCGCCGCACCCGCCGCACCCTGCTCGCCACCCACCTCGGCCCGGTCGCCCACGCCGCCATCCACCACGTCCACTGCCCCGTCGCCCTCGTCCCGCACGCCTGAACCGGGCCCCACACCTGCTCGGCCTCGGCCACCACGGTCCGGCCGCCCACACCCCCACGCCCGACCGGGCGTCCCAGGTCTGCCGGGGCCAGTCCCGGTCACCCGGACAGCCTGGCCGGGATGCCCCCGGCGGCGGGGGTGAGCCAGGCTGCTGGAACGGACCGGGCGGCGGACAGCAGCCGCGGGCACGGCTCTGGGAGGACGGCATCGACAGGACACGACAGACGGGCTCCGGTGGGAGCACGACCGCGCGGGTGCTCGCGCGGTGCGCGCTGCTGGTCGCGGTCGGCGCCGTCGTCGTGCTGCTGCTCGCGCTCGGCTCGGGCGGCTTGGTGGTGGTCGTGGCCGGGTTCCTCGAACTGGTCGTGTGGGCGGTCGGCGTCTGGTGGTTCCTGGCTCACCGCGGTGCGATGCGGATGGTCGGGGCCTTGCTCGCGATCGCGGCGCCGATCGCCGTCCTTGTCCTGTTCGCCTACCACGACCTGTGGCCGACGGCGCTGCTGCTGGTCCTCTGCTGGGGTGCCGCGCTGTTCCTCGGTCGGGCGGCGCTGCGCCGCGCGCGCCCGCCCGAGTCGATGCGGGCGACCACCGCGGCCCGGCCGCGGCGACCGGTGCTGATCATGAACCCGAAGTCCGGCGGCGGGAAGGTCGGACGCTTCGGGCTGGTCGAACGGGCGGAGCAGCTCGGCGCGCGGGTGATCCTGCTCGACCCGGCGGTCCATGCCGACGTCGCCGCGCTCGCCCGCGAGGCGGTCGCCGGGGGCGCCGACCTGCTCGGCGTCGCGGGCGGCGACGGCACCCAGGCCCTGGTCGCGGCCGTCGCCGCCGAGCACGGACTGCCGTTCCTGGTGGTCTCCGCCGGCACCCGCAACCACTTCGCCATGGACCTCGGCCTCGACCGCTCCGACCCCTCCCGGTGCCTCGATGCGCTGACCGACGGCGAGGAGCTGCGGATCGACCTCGGCGAGGTCGCGGGCCGGCCCTTCGTCAACACGGTGTCCTTCGGGGTGTACGCCGATGTCGTGCAGCGCCCCGAGTACCGCGACGCCAAGGCGGGCACCGCGCTGAACCTGCTACCGGACCTGCTGGTCGGCGAGGGGGTGCGGCGGATCGACGCCCGGATCGACGGCGGCGAGCCCGCGGCGCTCGCGGCCCAGCAGGCACTGCTGATCAGCAACAACCCGTACGGCTCCCCCGACGACCTGGAGAGCAGCGGGCGTCGCACCCGGCTCGACAGCGGCCTGCTCGGCGTCACGGGCATCCGGGTGGAGGGCGCGGCGCAGGCCGCGGAACTGGCCGTACGGGGCTCGCAGTCCACCGGGCTGACCGTGCTGACCGCGCATCGGGTCGAGGTGACCTCCGACCAGGAGGAGATCCCGGTGGCCGTCGACGGCGAGGCGCTGCGCATGCCCACGCCCGTGGTGTGCACGCTGCGCCCGGGCGCGCTGCGGGTCCTGGTGCCGCGCGAGCGTCCGGGCGTCGTCCCCGTCAAGCCGCGGGTGGACTGGCGGCAGCTGGCCACGCTCGCGTTCAGCGGCGGCACGCGGAACTCGGAGGCGGACTCCGACCGAGCCTCGGAAGGGCGGGCCCGTGACTGAGCGGAACATCTCCACCGCGGGCGTGCTCAGCGACCTGCGGGCGATCGACGGAGCCCTGTACGCCGCCGTCGCCGCCACCCCGACCCCCACCCTGGACTCCGCGCTGCGGCGGCTGTCCCGCACGGCCGACCACTCCAAGATCTCGCTCACCGTCGCCGCGGGCCTCGCCCTCCTGCCGGGGCGGCCCCGGCGGGCGGCCGTGGCCGGGGTCGCCGCCGTCGCACTGGCCTCGGTGGCGGCGAACCTGCTCGGCAAGCAGATGGTCCGCCGGCGGCGGCCCGACCGGGAGCGGGCCCGGGTGACCGTGGCACGGCAGGTACCGATGCCGGAGTCGGCCTCCTTCCCCTCCGGCCACACGGCCTCGGCGACGGCCTTCGCCACCGCCGTCGGCGTGGTGCTGCCCCCGGCGGCGGTGCCGCTCGGGGCGCTGGCGGTCGCCGTCGGCTACTCACGCGTCCACACGGGCGTGCACTACCCCGGGGACGTCGCGGCTGGCGCGCTCCTCGGCTTCGCGGCCGCGGTGGCGGCGCTGGCCTTCGTGCACGTGCCGCTGCAGCTCGCCGACGGGTGAGCGGGCGACACCCCTCAGCCTCCCGTCACCCCGCCCCCGCCTCCGCCTCCGCCTCCGGTCAGTCCCCGGCCCCGGTCAGCCGCCCAGCGGCGCGGGCAGCGGCCGGGCGTGCAGGATGTCCAGCCGCGAGACCGCCCGGGTCACCACGACGTAGAGCCGGTGGAGGCCGCGTGGTTCGGCCTCCACGATCGCGGCCGGCTCGAGGACCACCACGTGGTCGTACTCCAGCCCCTTGACCAACGAGGCGGGCAGCACCGTCACCCGGGCCGTGGTGCCGACCTGCTCGGCCGAGGCCGTCGGGATCCCGGCCGCCCGGAGGGCCTCCGCGGCCTCCGCGAGCGCACCGTCCGCCGCGATCACCGCGATCGAGCCCTCGCGCTCCAGCGCGGCCCGCACCGCGGCCACGGCCGCCCCGCCCAGACCGGTCACGCCGCCCAGACCGGTCACGCCGGCGCCCGCCACAGCACCCGCCGCACCGCCCGGTGCCGCACCGTCGACCCGCCGTACCGTCAGCTCGCCGTCCCGCCGCAGCGAGACGGCCTGCGGCACGTCCACGTCCAGCGCGCCCAGCACCCGGTTCGCGAGTGCCATCACCGCGGCGGGGACCCGGAATCCGGTGGTCAGCGGCACCACGACGGCCTCCGGCTTGCCGAGGTGGGCGAGCTGCTCGGACCAGCTGCGGGCGGCCCAGGGGGCGGTCGCCTGGGCGAGGTCGCCGAGGACGGTGAGGGAGCCGAACTCGCTGCGGCGGGCGATCGCCCGGCACTGCATCGGGGAGAGGTCCTGGGCCTCGTCCACGACGACGTGGCCGAAGCCGGCCGGGCGCTCGATCAGCCCGGCCACCTCGTCCAGCAGCATCTGGTCGTGCTCCGACCACTTCGCGCTCTTCTCCGAGCGCGGCGGCCGCCGCCACAGGATCGCCGCCTGCTCCTCGGGACCAAGCACTCCGTCGGCGGCCTCGGCCAGCACGGCGGGATCGCCGAGCAGCGCGGCGACCACGGCCTCCGGCCGCAGATTGGGCCAGGCCGCCTCCAGGAACGCCGCGACCGGCTTGCAGCGGCCGATCTTCCGCGTCCAGGCGCCGGACATCACGCCGGCCCGCCGCTCGGCCTGGTCCTGCAGCATGGCGACCACGCGGGTGCGGAGGCTCTCCCGCCCGATCGCGTACGGCGGCGCCTGCTCGCGCAGCTCGGCGACCACCCGGTCGAGCCGCTCCGGCGACACCCGCCAGCGGTAGGAGCCGTCGGGTACCACCAGCGGCTCCGCGCCCGTCGCCCGGATCCGCCCGTACAGCGCCCGGCGCAGCACCGTCGCCATCCGGGCGTCCTGCTTGACTGCGGCGGCCCGCTCGTCGTCCACCGCGACGGCCGGCCGGGTGGCGACCAGGTCCTCGACGGTGCACTGCGTCACGTCGATCTCGCCGAGCGCGGGCAGGACCTCGGCGATGTAGCGCAGGAAGGTCCGGTTGGGGCCGATCACCAGCAGGCCGCTGCGCCGGATGCGCTGCGGGAAGCTGTAGAGCAGGTACGCGGCGCGGTGCAGGCCGACGGCGGTCTTGCCGCTGCCCGGTGCGCCCTGCACGCACACGGACTCGCTCAGCTCGCCCCGCACCAGCTCGTCCTGTTCGGGCTGGATGGTGGCGACGATGTCCCGCATCGGGCCGGTGCGGGGCCGCTCGATCTCGGCGGCGAGGATGCCGCCCGCGCCGCCTGCCGCCCCACTCCGGCCGGCCCCGCCCCCGTTGGTGCCGCCTCCGCCGCCGAGGGGCTCGTCCTCCAGCCCGGTGAGCTCCTCCGGCCGGCCGAGGCTCCACGGCGCCCAGCCGAAGCGGCGGCGCTGCGCGAGCCCGAGCGGGGTGTGGGCGCTCGCCTGGTAGAACGCCCGGGAGACCGGGGCTCGCCAGTCGACCACCAGGGGCGGCACGGTCGGGTCCTCGGAGATCCGTCGGCGGCCCACGTAGTAGCGCTGCCGCCGGTGGTCCCCGGCTTCCGGGGTGTCGGCGAAGTCGAGGCGGCCGAAGAACGAGGGGCTCTCCGGCAGCTCCTTCATCCGCTTGGCGCGAGTGCGCAGGTACCGGCCGAGTGCTTCCGCGCTGGCGCCGTCGCCGGAGACGTCCTCCCCGGCGACGACCTGGTGGCTCGCGTCCTCGACCTGCCGGGCCGTCGCCGCCCGGCAGGCCTCCACGTAGGCACGCTCCCGCCGCAGCTCGCCGTCGAGGCCCTGGACTTCCGGTGCCACCTGCTGGGTTTCCGAGGTCATCGTTCGCATCCCTTCCTCACAACGGGCTCACCTGCCGCTCGGAACCCAGCATAACTGAACCCAGTAAAACTTCTTACTCGGTTGCCATTTTTGGAGTGGAGGCGCTCGGGAGGACGGCGGTTCAGGACACCAGGGGCGCCTCCGCCAGCTCGGTCAGCGTCACGGTGCAGAGGCCGCCGCGCTCGGTCCGGACGTCCGTGACCTCCAGCTGCGTGCCCGGCAGCAGGATGAACTCCTCCTCGCCGGTGAACGCCGAGAACTTCTGGATGCCCGCGGCCCGGGCGGGGCGCACCTCGAAGAGCGTCCGCTTGCCGCGGCTGCCGAGGAAGGCCTGCGCCACCCCGAGCTTGGACGTGCAGGAGGACACGCCCCACCACGTCACCGTCCTGCCCAGCGGGTACTGCCGGCGCAGATCCAGCGAGACCCCGCGCCAGAGCGGCTCGGTGCGGACGGGCAGCCGCGACACCGCCGCGAACAGCAGCCGCAGGTACGGGAGGTAGGGCACCAGCCGGCTGCGGTCCGGCGAGCGCAGCACGGCGTTGATCTCCCGGTAGAACGCCGACTCGCAGGTGTACAGGTACAGCGCGGCGATCTCGTCGGCGGACAGGCCGGTGGCCGCCTCGTCCGCCCGTCGCTTGCCGAAGTCGTGCGACAGGGCGACGTGCCGGTCCAGGCCGCGCAGCAGCTCGGCGACCGGGGCCGCGGCCTCCCGGAAGCCCATCAGCGGGGTGTCGAACACACCGGTGATGGCGGGCAGGACGAGGCCCTCGTCCTTCACGCTCGCCAGGCGGTCCAGGTAGAGCTGATGCAGCTCCATGGTCGAGGCGATGAAGGCGCCCATCCGCTCGGCGACCCCGCCGTCCGCCCCGCCGTCCTCGGCGGACTGCGCGTTCCACCCGGTGCTGGGCAGCCAGTCCACCTCCTCGGCGCCGAGCGCGGCGAGCGACGCGTTCACCGTCGCGAAGTGCTCGCCGTCGCAGAAGATGTCCCCCTGCGCGGCCGGGTTGGCGTGGTCGATGTGCCGGACCTCGACCTCGGGGTACTTCTTCTGCAACCGCAGCACGACGTTCTTCAGGCTGCGCGCGTGCGCGCCCCACCAGGCGAAGACCACGTAGCGGTCCTCCTCGGCGGCCTGCTGCTTGGCCCGGAGGATCTCCTCGACGATCCACTCGGCGACCGGCCGCCAGAAGGCGGTGTGCTGGTCCGGCCCCATCGCGCCGTCGCTGCTGGCCGTCAACGCGGCGTTCAGCAGCAGCACACCCTGGGTGAGCATCGCCTGGAACCACTCCGGCGGCTGGACGGTCTGCTGCTCCTTCAGCAGTGCCCGTATGTCGGCGATCGGCGTCTTCTTGGGGATCCCGTACTTCCACATCGCCGCGGCCTTGATGATGCAGCGGATGCTGACCACCCGGCCGAACTTGCTGTCCTTCCAGTCGTGGAAGGTGTTGTCGAACATCGCGATGCCGGTGGCGCTCTCCGGCCGCGGGTACGGGTTCTGGCCGAAGACCACGACCTTCCACTTGTGCGGCGCGTGCGGCTTGAGCGCCTGGAAGGTCAGCTCGCGGACGGGGACGACGTCCGGGCCGCGGCTGGGGCCGATGAACGAGGCCGCGCCCGGCTGCGCCTCGATGACCGGCTTCAGCAGCGGGAGCCACGGCTCGCCGCCGCCCGTGAAGAGCTCCGCGAGGGCGAGCGGGTCGTTCGGGTCGGGCTGGGTGGCGGGGGTGTCGACAGCGCTCATGTGGTGCCCTAAGGGTGTGAGGCGGTCTGCGATCGGGACCGTACGGATGACAGGCCGATGGCAGACGGATGGCAGGTGACGATCCGTCAGCTTTCCTGGCGGACACCACAGTCCTACCAGCCGGGACTGACAATCCGGGCTGCCCGGACGGCCCCTCCGACGACGGCGGGCCGGCCCGGACGGATTGTCAGTGGCGCGCGCTAGCTTCGTCCACGTCAGCAGGAACAGCACCGATCGACAGGAGCCCCACCATGACCACGGACCGCGCGCAGTCGCCGCTCAAGGTCGTGTTGACCGACCTCAACGCGACGGTGGTCGAGTCCTGGCGAGCCGCCTTCGCCGACACCCCCGGGGTGGAGGTCCGGCACGCCTCGCTCCTCGCCACGAAGGTCGACGCCTGGGTCAGCCCCACCAACTCCCGCGGCCGGATGGACGGCGGGACGGACGCGGCGATCAAGCGCCACCTGGGCGCGGGCATCCAGCTGCGGGTGCAGAAGGCGATCCGCGAGCAGCACGCCGGCTCGCTCCCGGTCGGCAGCGCGATCTGCGTCCCGTCCGGCGCCGTCAACCCGCGGTTCCTGATCTCGGCGCCGACGATGCAGACCTCCTCGCAGAACGTCAGCGAGACCTTGAACGTGGCACTGGCCTGCGCCGCCGCGTTCCAGGCGGTCCACCGGCAGAACCGGCTGGAGCCGGGCTCCATCCGGTCGGTCGCCCTGGTCGGCATGGGCGCCCGGACCGGCCGGGTGCCCGCCCGGGTCTGCGCCAACCTGATGTGGACGGGCTACACCCTCTTCAACGACCACCACTTCGAGGACGACGACGACCTGCGCGCCACCATCCTCGCCCAACTGGACGACATCGAGCGCGCGCCCGCCACCGAGCGGGTCCGCATAGCACCGCCCGCACGCCGCAGCTCCCCGTCCGGCAGGGCGTGACGACCGACAGCTCCGCTTCACCCGCTTCGCCCCTTCACCCGCTTCGCCCAGGGACCGGCGGACATGGCGCCGCACCTGGCAGACTGACCGCCCATCAGCCCCGCGCGAAACCCGCCGGACAGGCCGCAGCCCCCTCCGCCCACCGGAGCCGCCCCGTGACCACCCTCCACCTCGGCGTCGACGCGGGCGGCAGCCGCACCCGCGCCGCCCTCCTCGACACCGCCGGCACCCTGCTCGGCCGGGGCGAGAGCGGCGGCGCAAACCCGGCCGGACAGGACCCGGCCCGTACGGTCGAGCACCTGGCCACCGCCGTGTCGGCCGCGCTCGGGCCACGCGATCCGGTCCTGGTCGCGGCCTGCCTGGTCGGCCTCGCCGGGTACCGGGCGCTGCCCGACCCGGACGGCTTCGCCCGGCGGGTCCGAGCCGCTCTCGGTCTCCGCTGCCCGGTCCGGCTTGTCCCGGACACCGTCCCGGCCCTGGCCTCCGGCGGCGTCGCCGACGGCCGGGGAGCCGTCCTGATCGCCGGCACGGGCACGGTCTGCGTCCGCCTCGACGGCACCCGCACCCTCGCCCGCAGCGGCGGGCTCGGCTGGCTGCTCGGCGACGAGGGCGGCGGCTTCTGGCTCGGCCGCGAGGCGCTCCGGCACGCCCACGCCGACCCGGACGGCCCGCTCGGCACCGCCGTCCGCACCCACTGCGCCGCCGACTCCCCCGACCGGCTGCTGCGCTGGGCCTACGACGGCCCGCCGCGCCGCCTCGCCGAACTCGCCCCGCTGGTCTCCCGGTTGGCCGGCACCGGCGACACCGCCGCCCTCGCCGTCGCCCGCACCGCCGCCGACCACCTGGCCGCACTGGTCCGCGCCACCGCCGTACCCGCCGAACCACTCGTCCTCACCGGCTCCGTCGCCACCTCACCCGGCCCGATCCAGGACCACCTCCTCCACCAACTCACCGACCTCGCCCCGCGTCTGCCGACCACGGACCCAGCCACCGCCGCCGCCCACCTCGCCGGCCGCCTCACCGCAGACCGGTGACCTATTCGACCTCCTCGACCTCCTGGACCTCCTCGACCTGCAACACCGCCCCCACCGACCCCACCGACCCGACCGCTGCCGCCGACCCGACCTCGTCTGTCGACTCCCGGTACAGCGAGGCCCGGAACACTGCGAACAGACTCGCCGTCACCGTCACACCCCCGCCCAGGCACAGCGCCGCACCGGCCGTCAGCGCCGCTCCGAGACCCCGGTCGGTCGCCGTGAGCCCCGCGATGAACATCGCCAGGGACGGCAGGAGCGTCACCAGCACGGGCACCGCCATCCGGCTCGAACCGCGCAGGAACCTCCCCCGGTCCCGCCGGTAGGCCTCCCGGGAGTGCCGCAGCGCCGCACGGTACCCGGCCCCGTCGAGCACCACCGCCGGCAGCACCAGGTAGCACGCCAGCGACCACCCCGTGCCGACGAGCAGCACCGCCCTGAGGACCGGCAGGGCACCGAGCGGTGCCCACCCCGTGACCGCCCGGAACCTCCCGAAGACCCGCGCGTAGGTGGAGCGGATCCCCACCGGCCGCCCCCGCAGCGCGTCGTCGGCCGCGACCAGCAGCGCGGCGTTGCCGAAGGTGATCAGCACCACCAGCGCCAACGCCCCGGCCACGCCCAGCACGACGCTCCCGCCCATCCGGACCTCGGCCCGGACCAGCAGCCACATCAGCCCGCCCACCGGCACCGTCGCGATCCCCGGCAGGAGCAGCAGCTTCTTCCGCTCCCACACCACCCGCGCCGGCGCCCTGACGAACGTCGTCTCGCTCACCTGACCCCCTGATCCGTCCGCCCGCCACTACTCCAGCAGGCTCCCCATGTGGCCGTCGTCGATCCGTATCGGCCAGAAGTGCGTCTCGGACGCGAAGGCCTCCGGGTCCAGGGCGCGCAGGGCTTCCTCGGCCGCGCAGTCCAGCAGCTCCCGTGGGTGGAAGACCTCCCAGGGCACCGGGGCGTGCCGGCCGTCCCAGCGGCTCCGGTCGGCGCGGAGGCGCTCGTGCGTCCAGAGCACGAAGAGCAGGGCCGAGACGTCCTGGTGCAGGTATGCCGCGGGCTCCCCGTCGTCGAACCAGGACGGGAGTTCGAGGCGGCCGGTGGCACCGTCGAGCGCGATGGTGAAGTCGTACAGCCAGTGGGCGAAGGCGAGGAACTCGCCCTGGTAGGCGCGGTGGTGCTGTTCCTGGCCGTCCTCCGGCTCGAAGGTGTCCGGGAAGGTCTCCACCATGGTGAGGAGCGGACCCACCGGGTCGATCGCGAGCATCCCCCGGTCGGAGAGCGGCAGACCGAGCGAGCCGAGCAACCGCCGTGTCGGGAGGTGGCTGAGCTCCTCCGGCAGGTCGTCCTCGTGGAAACGGCGGACGGTGCCGCGGGTGAGCGCCGCGAGGTCCTCGACCAGGGACGCGTCGATGGCGTAGCGCAGGCCGTCCGGCTCGCCCGGCAGCGCTCCCCAGGCGAGCGCCCGGACCCGCACCGCCGTCTCCCAGTGCGCCGGCCGGTCGTCCGTCCGCCGGAACAGCTCCGGATCGGCCTGGCGCATCCGCTCCAGGGAGATCCTGGCGGCCTCGGCGACCGTCCCCGGACCGCGCGGCTCGAACTCCTCGCCCTCCTCGGGCTCGTACGGCTCGGCGGCGGCCCCCGTGACGGCTTCGACCTCGATCATCAGGGCGACCAGCGACTCCAGTCCGCTGGCGAGCAAGTCCCGCCGGATGGCACCGGAGTGGTCCAGGCACGCCAGGTACACCTCGCCGGAGGCCCCGTCGAGCAGCACGTCCGCGAGGTTGCCCCCGAACCGGTCGTAGTACCGC
This sequence comes from Kitasatospora sp. NPDC023120, assembly GCF_055560835.1. Taxonomy (NCBI): domain Bacteria; kingdom Bacillati; phylum Actinomycetota; class Actinomycetes; order Kitasatosporales; family Streptomycetaceae; genus Kitasatospora; species Kitasatospora sp. NPDC023120. Next base: position 181,572 of record NZ_JBVHHY010000019.1, read on the forward strand.
GCCTCGCCCAGCACGATCAGGCCTGCGGCGTCGTCGTCCTCCTCGAACCCCTCGTACCAGCCGGCCGCCGTCCGCAGGGGCTCGAGCCAGGAGGCCTCCAGGTCCAGGTAGGCGAAGGAGCGGGGCAGACCTCCGGCGGCCAGCCGCTCGCGGCTCGGCCCGTGGGTGAGCCCGGCGGGCAGCTCACGGTGCGCCACCGCCTCAACACCCGCCTCCGCACCCGTCCCCTCACTCGTCTCCACCACTGCCCGCCCTCCTGCCCCGCCACCGCGACCGCCACCGCGACGGACGATCTTGCCTCCGACGCGCCCGACCATAGCCGACACCACTGACACTGATAGTGCTAACCGGGTCGGGCGCCCTCACCACCCCCGCCGCCGGACCGTCAACTCCGGCCCACCCCAACCGAAATGGCATGCACGCCACTAGCCAACCGTCCAGTAGCACCCCTACCGTCGACTTCCCGTGGCTTCGACGGAGGAGTCCGCCTTGCGCCTACGCCCCCACCCCCTCCGACACCCCCTCCGATCCCAGGCGGCCGCCGCCCTCGCGTCGGCCCTGCTCGTCACCGCCGCCCTGACCACCATCCCCACCGCGACCGCCGCCCCCACCGCGACCGCAACGCCCTCGACGACCGCCGTCGGCGACTACTGCGGCGGCCGCTGCAACGACATCCTGCCGCCCGGCGAGAACGGCAACGCCACCCTCGCCGACATCCTGCTCAACCGGATGTTCGGCACCCGCCCCGCCCACACCGACGACCAGCTCGGCCCCTACGCCGCGCTCGCCTCCGGCTACCCCGGCCTCACCGACGCCAAGCTGCGCGACTTCTTCGACGACGCCTCCTTCGGCGTCCTCGCCGACCAGGTCGCGAGCACCACCAGCCCGCGCCCGGACGTCACCATCGTGCGCGACAAGGCCACCGGCGTCCCGCACATCACCGGCACCACCCGCTACGGCACCGAGTTCGGCGCGGGCTACGCCGCCGCCCAGGACCGGCTCTGGGTGATGGACCTGTTCCGGCACGTCGGCCGCGGCCAACTGTCCGGCTTCGCGGGCGGCGCCGCCGCCAACCGCCAGCTGGAGCAGAGCTTCTGGCAGGCCGCGCCGTACACCGAGGCGGAGCTGCAGCAGCAGATCGACGCCATCGCCGCCCGCGGCGGCCGGGCCACCCAGGCGCTCGCCGACGCCAACGCCTACCTCGACGGCATCAACCAGTACGCCAAGGCGTCCTACGACGCCCGCACCTTCCCCGGCGAGTACGACCTCACCGGGCACATCGACCCGATCACCAACGCCGGGTCGATCGAGCCGTTCAAGCTGACCGACCTGGTCGCCCTCGCCTCCGTGGTCGGGGCCCTGTTCGGCTCCGGCGGCGGCAACGAACTCTCCTCCGCCCAGGTCAAGTCGGCCGCCGAGGCCCGCTACGGCAAGGACACCGGGGACGCGCTCTGGAAGTCGCTGCGCGAGGCCGACGACCCGGAGGCCGTCCAGACCCTGCACGACGGGCAGAGCTTCCCGTACGCGACCGTGCCCGCCCAGCCGCAGGGCGAGGCGCTGCCCGACCCGGGCTCGGTGGTGCCCGAGCGGATGGTCTACGACGCCACCGGCTCCGCCGGCACCGCGACCACCACGGCCGCCACCACGGCGAACGGCGTGCTGCCCGGCAACCTGCTCACCACCAAGCACGGCATGTCCAACGCCCTGCTGGTCTCCGGCGCGCACACCGACGACGGCCACCCGGTGGCCGTGTTCGGCCCTCAAACCGGCTACTTCGCCCCGCAGTTGCTGATGCTGGAGGAGATCCAGGGCCCCGGCATCAGCGCGCGCGGCGCAGCCTTCGCCGGCCTGAGCTTCTACGTGCAGCTCGGCCGCGGCCAGGACTACGCCTGGAGCGCCACCTCCGCCGGGCAGGACATCACCGACAGCTACGCCGTCCCGCTCTGCACCACCGACGGCTCGCCGGTCACCACGGCCGCCGACTCCTACCTCTGGCACGGCCAGTGCACGCCCTTCGACCGGCTGGAACGCAAGAACGCGTGGAGCCCCACCACCGCCGACTCCACCGCGGCCGGCTCCTACACCCTGGTGATGTACCGCTCGAAGTACGGCCTGGTCACCGCCCGCGGCACGGTCGGCGGCGCCCCCGTCGCCTTCACCTCGCTGCGCTCCACCTACCGCCACGAAGCCGACTCCATCATCGGCTTCCAGGAGCTCAACGACCCCGGAGCGGTGCACGACGCGGCGAGCTTCCAGCGTGCCGCGCAGGACATCAACTACACCTTCAACTGGTTCTACGCCGACTCCCGCGACATCGCGTACTACAACTCCGGCAGCAACCCGGTGCGCGCCCCGGGCGTCGACGCCGGACTGCCCGTACTCGCCCGACCTGCGTACGAGTGGGCGGACTTCGACCCCATCACCAACACCGCCCGGTACACCCCGGCGGCCGAGCACCCGCAGTCCGTCGGCCAGGACTACTACATCTCCTGGAACAACAAGCAGGCGGACGGCTACACCTCGGCCGGCTTCGGCAACGGCTCGGTGCACCGCGGCAACCTGCTCGACGACCGGGTCAAGGCGCTGCTGCGGAACGGCGGCAAGGTCAGCCGGGTCTCGCTCACCCAGGCCATGGAGAGCGCCGCCCTGGCCGACCTGCGGGCGGAGGACGTGCTGCCCGACCTGGTCCGGGTGCTGCGCAGCGCGCCCGTCACCGACCAGACCGCCCTCACCGCGCTCCAGCAGCTGGAGGCCTGGCTCGCCGACGGCGCCCAGCGGAAGGAGACTTCGGCCGGCAGTCACACCTACGCGGACGCCACCGCGATCCGGGTGATGGACGCCTGGTGGCCCCTGGTCGCCGACGGCGTGATGCGGCCGGGCCTCGGCGACCAGCTGTTCGGCGCACTGACCGGCGCCCTGCAGATCGACGAGTCGCCCTCCGGCGGGCAGACCGGCCCCGGCGGCGGTCCGGTGAGCGCCAACGAGTCCATCCCGCACAAGGGTTCGGCCTTCCAGTACGGCTGGTGGAGCTACCTGGACAAGGACCTGCGGTCCGTCCTCGGCGAGCAGGTGAAGGGCCCGCTGGCCCGTCCGTTCTGCGGCGGGGGCGACCTCACCGCCTGCCGGGGCGTCCTGCTGGACACCCTCAAGCGCGCGGCCGCCCAGACCCCGGCCCAGGTCTACCCGGGCGACGCGGACTGCTCGGCCGGCGACCAGTGGTGCGCCGACACCGTCATCCAGCGCCCGCTGGGCGGCGTGACGGACGCCAGGACCACCTGGCAGAACCGGCCGACGTACCAGCAGGTGGTGCAGTTCCCCGGCCACCGGTGAACCGGAGCAGCCCCCGCCGGACTGTCGGCGGGGGCTGCCATCATGCTCGGCATGAACACAGAAACGCTGCCGGCCCAGCCGGCAGAGGAGTACACCGACGATTACCTCGGGGACCGCCCGGAGGAGTTCCACCGCATCGGGGACCTGACCGTCGCCTCGGCGTCATGAACGCCGCGCGCCGGGTCAGGGCGTCCTCGACTGCCCGGCGGGCTCCACGCGGGACGCGACCAGCCGCTCGTCGTCCCGCAGGTAGCGGGCCTGGTCCCGGAGGCGCCGGCCGGCCTTGAGGTACACCGTGCCGCTGTCGAGCGTGGTCATCCGGTCGGAGGCGGCGTCGGTCAGCTCCACCACCGCCTCCACCAGCCCGGCGAGCGCGCCCAGCAGCGCCGCCTCCTCCGCCTCCGGGACCCGGTCCCGACCGCTCTCCCGGGCCTTCGGCAGCGCGTTCTCCCGCACCTGCCGCCGCGCCTCGCCGATCGCCTCGACCATCGCCCGCACGCCGCTGTCCATCCCGTACCCCTGTCCGTGCTCCGTCTCGGGTGTCCCCGTGGAGCCTTCCCGTCCCACCCGCCGCTTTAGGCCTGTCGGACACGCCATAGGACCAACCCGGCGGGCAACGACTCCGAACGGCACCTAGCGTGGGCCGGGGACCGCCCGCTCCCCCGCCGCGCCGAGGCCCCGGACCCGTACCCAGGAGGCACGCCGACCATGACCGAAAACCTCACCGAGCTCACCGGTGACTACGTCCTCGATCCCGCCCACACCCGGATCGGCTTCGTCGCCCGCCACGCCATGGTGACCAAGGTCCGCGGCGCGTTCCACGAGTTCGAGGGCAGCGCCCACCTCGACGGCGGTGACCCGACCCGCTCGACCGGCCAGGTGGTGATCAAGGCCGGGAGCATCGACACCGGCGTCGACCAGCGTGACCAGCACCTGCGCACCAACGACTTCCTGGACGTGCCGAACCACCCGGACATCACCTTCCGCACCACCTCCGTCGAACCGCGTTCCGACACCGAGTACCGGGTCACCGGCGACCTCACCATCAAGGACACCACCCGCCCGGTCACCATCGACTTCGAGTACACCGGCACCGCCGTCGACCCGTACGGCAACCAGCGGGTGGGCCTGGAGGGCTCGGTCACCATCAGCCGGAAGGACTACGGCGTCACCTGGAACGCGGCGCTGGAGGGCGGCGGCGTCCTGGTCAGCGACAAGGTCGTCCTGGAGTTCGACATCTCCGCCATCCGTCAGGGCAGCTAGTACGCCGGAGCAGCCGGCCCGCCCGGGCAGCTGACACGCCAGAGTAGCCGGCCCGCCCGGGCAGCTGACACACCAGGGCAGCCGGCCCGCCCGGGCAGCTGACGCGCCAGAGCAGCCCAAACGCCAGGCTCCCGAGCGCAGTCCGGAAACCACCGGACCCGGCACCGGCCGCGCGGCTAGTCTCCTGACATGGCAACAGCAGACTCCCTCGCAACCGGCCAGCGTTCCCTCGGTGACCCCGGGCTCGACTACCCGCTCTGGCCCCCGCTCACCGCGGGCTGCCCGCGCACCGGCACCGAGGACGTCGCCTACCCCGTCGAGGTCGACTACGCCTACGACAAGGTCGACCCGGCGAGCCTGTTCACCCCCGCCCCGACCCGTGGCGGCCTGGAGCGGTGGGCCCCGCTGCTGCCCCCGCTGCTCACGCCGGGCCTGGGCGAGGGTGCCACACCGCTGGTCGAGATCGAGCCCGGGGTGTACGTCAAGGATGAGTCGCGCAACCCCACCTGGAGCCACAAGGACCGGCTGAACCGCTGCACCACCAGTGCCGCCGTGGGCAGCGGCGCGCCCGGCATCGCGGTCGCCTCCTCCGGCAACCACGGCGCCTCGGCCGCCGCCTACGCCGCCCGCGCCGGGCTGCCCTGCGTCGTGTTCACCGGCCCCGACGTCCCGCCGAACGTCGACTCCTTCCTCAATGCCTACGGCGCGGTGGTGCTCCCGGTGCCGTGGGAGGCGCGCTGGCCGCTGCTGCGCCAGGTGGTCGACCGGCTCGGCCTGCACCCGGTCAGCAACCTGACCACCACCCACACCGGGCACGCGTACGGCCCCGAGGGCTACAAGACCGTCGCGTACGAGATCTTCCAGGACGTCGGCGTGCCCAGCGCGGTGTTCGTCCCGACCGGGTACGGCGAGCTGCTCTTCGGCGTCTGGAAGGGCTTCACCGAGCTGCGCCGCCTCGGCCTGACCGACCGGGTGCCGAGGATCCACTCCTGCGAGGCGGCGGCCTCCGGTCCGCTGGCCCGGGCGATCGAGCAGGGCCTCCCGGCCGCCCATGTGACGGTCGGCGCGAGCGACGCCTACTCGATCGCCTCCCCGGTGAGCGGCTACCGCGGGGTGGTCGCGGTCCGGGAGAGCGGTGGCCGGGCGCTGACCGTGGACGACCGCGGCCTCGCCGACGCCCAGCGCGAGCTGGCCCGCGCCGGCCTGTGGACCGAGCTGTCCGCGGCGGCGGGCCTGGCAGGGCTGCGCAGCCTCGGCGAGCCGGAGCTGTCGGACGGGCCGGTGGTCTGCCTGTCGACCTCCACCGGCTTCAAGGACCTGGGAGTCGGCACCCGCCGCACCGAGCCGGTCACCCCCGAGTGGGAGTCGGTCCTCCGCCGCCTGCGGGCCGCCGGGCTCGCGGACTAGGTGTACTGACCACGGAGGTTGGTGACGGGGTTCACGGTCGGGTGATCTTGAAATGAGTGAGGGCCTTCTGGCTCGGTGTGGATTGCGACATCTGCA
>NZ_JBVHHY010000020.1:0-160977 GCF_055560835.1 Kitasatospora sp. NPDC023120
AGGCGACGCTGACGTTGTCCAGGGCGACGACGCGGGTCTCCCCCTCCCCGTAGACCTTGTTCAGGCCGGTGGCGCGGGCGGCCGCCCGGCCGGTGTGGACGGCGGTTGCGGCGAAGGTCACGTGGACTCCTGAGGGCGATAAAACGGAAAATCTGACTCCAGTCCATCCTCCCAAGGGGTTCTTAGGTGATGTGTATGCCGAGCGGGCGGTCGGCCCCCGCCGCCTCGCCGGGTCGGCGGGGGCGCTCTCCTCCTCAGGTATGACGTGATCCCTGAGGGGTGCGACACGCCGCTACTCGACCGCCACGCCGAAGGCGGCCGCCAGCCCGGCCAGACCGTTCGTCACCGCCCGCCCGGACGGGCTGAACTCCCAACCGCCGTCGGCCCGTCGGAAGGCGCCGAGCAGCATGGCGCTGTCCGGCACCCCGCCGGTGGTGCCCGCCCAGTCCGCCGGGCCGGCCGCGCCCGGCCCGTACGCGGCGGCGACGGCGAGCCCGTGCACGTACCCGAGCGGCAGCGCCGGGGGCTCCTCCTCCTCGGTGGAGACCGCGACCACCACCTCCTCGACCGCGGCGGGCAGCCGGTGCAGGCCCAGGGTCAGCCGGGCCGCCCGGGTCGGCTCGCCCGGCACCGAGTGGGTGGGGTGCAGGCGGACCGCGCCGTCCGGGTCCTGCGGGCTGTTGAAGAACACGAAGTGCTCGTCGCTCAGCACCCGGCCGCCGGCGCACAGGAAGGCGGTGACGTCCAGCTCCACCGCGTCCCCGCCGGCCGTCCGGCTCTGCCAGCTCACCGTGAGGGCGGTCTCCCGCCCGGCCGGATCGGCCTCCTTCGGCCCGGCGCCCGCACCGGCGGTGGAGGCGGCGGCGGAGGTGCCGCCGCCGAGCCGCCCGCGCAGGCCCTGCTCGGCCAGCAGCTGGACCAGCTCCGGGCCGCTCACCAGCGTCAGCGGCTTGCCCTCGATGTAGCTGTACGAGCCGCGGCCGAAGCCCGCCGTGGTGACCAGGATGCCCTTGATCGCGCCGTGGTGGCGGACGGTGGACTCCAGGTCGCGCACCGCCGTCGGCGGGACGGTCTTCTTGTAGCGCTTGGCCTGGATCACGATCTTGCCGCCGGTCACCGGGTCCAGGTCCTCGGCGACCACGTCCACCCCGACGTCCCCGCTGCGGGCGGTGGTCATCACCCGGAAGCCGCGCAGCCGGAACAGCTCGGCGATCAGGTCCTCGAAGTCCAGCGGGTCCATCTCGAAGAGGTCCGGCTCGTCCTCGCCGCCGTGCCCGGCCAGGATCCCGCCGACCGTCTCCGGCCGGCGGTCCGGCCGCACCTCGTCCAGCCGCTCCGGGCGCGCCGACAGCCGGCCGCCCAGGCCCTGGAAGCACTCCACCGCGTCCACCCGGTCCAGCGCCAGCCCGGCGAACCCGGCCCGGGTCGCGGTCAGCGTCGACACGAAGCGCTCGGCCTCCCGGCCGGTCGCCGGATCGATGCCGAGCACGAAGCCGTTCAGCACCACCGAGTCCAACAGCCCATCCCGGTCCGCCCGGAACAGCTCCGCCACCACCCGCAGCGCCGACTGCGCCAGGACCTGCCGGTACAGCGCCTTGCGCTCCGTCGCCGGACGGGACACCTCCGCCTCGCGGTCGTCCGACTTCACGTACCGCACCCGGGCGGCCGCCGGCACCACGTCCGACCCGGGCAGCTCCCAGTTCACCACCAGCTGGCGGCCCGTGGCGTCGAAGGCCGCCACCAGCCGGTGCGGGAAGCCCTCCGGCCAGGCCGCCGAGGCGTACAGGCCCGCCGTGAAGTACTCCTGCACCGCCTCCGGCTCGCCCGCCCGCAGCCGCCGCAGCAGCTCCTCGGTCCGGGCACCGCGCTCCTCGTCCTGGCGGCGGACCTGCTCCGCCCAGGCCAGGTACTCCCGGTGGTACGCGGCCAGCCGCTGCTGCCGGTCCGCCTCCCGCGCCTGCGCGGCGTACCAGTCCTGCTCGAACCGGGCCCGCGCCTGGGCCAGGTACTGCTCGTACTGGCGCCGCACTCCTGGATTGCGGGCCTGCACCGGATCCGGCGGCGGCACGAAGTAGACGGCGGACGTCTGGTCCGGCATCACCACCGGCTCACCCAGGGGGCCCGGATCGAACGGCGGCACCGTGCTCGGCGCCAGCAGCGCCTGCGGACCGAAGGCCGGCGCAGCCAGCCCGGCGGCCAGCAGGCCCTTCAACTCCTCGACCCGGGCGTCCAGTTCGGCCGTCCGCCGGGCCGCCTCCGCCTCCCGCGACTGCTGGTAGGCGCGCTGCGCCTCCCGCTCGTCGCGGGCCGCCGCCCGCTGCGCCTCCCGCTGCTCGCGCTCCCGCCGGCGCTCCTCCGCCGCCTCGGCGCGCCACCGGGCCTCGTCCCGGCGCTGCTGCTGCCGCTGCGCCTCCGCCCAGATCGCCAGCACCCCGCTGCTCCGCCGCCCCGACACCGTCCGTCCACCCCATTCATCTCGCGCCGACCCCGGCCGCGCGAGCTCGCCTCCCGGCCGCACCGCCGACCGCGCCCGCCACAATAGAACGTGGACACCCCACCGGGCCACGCGCCCGTGACCAGCGGGCCCTTCCGGGGCATGGAGGCCGGGCGCGGAGCCACTGCGGGGCCGTCAACGAGCGGACTCGGTGGAGAAGTTCAGAGGCCCGGGTCCGGCCGCCCGGGGACGGGAGGCCGGGCCCGGGCCGCGGGGGCCGGGCCTCGGGGTCAGGAGGCGACGGCGTCGGCCCGCCGGATGGTCGCGCCGAGGTCGCACCAGGTGGTCGAGGTGCCGCCGGACTCGGCGCGGGTGCCGTAGTGGGGTGTAGTCGCCGTAGCCCGGCTTGTAGCAGACGATCCGGCCGGTGAAGGCCGAAGTGGCAGTTCGTGGGGAATGCACTGGGAAGGACGCTAACGACGCGGCCGACGGGGTCACGCCGGCTCGATGCCTCCTCGAGCACGGTTCCAGTGGGGGGCCGGGGCGGTTGTCGGTGCCGGCGGGTAGCCTCGGCTGATCGAGGACCCGTCGAGTACCCACAGGGAGAGCTGCCCGTGACGATCCCCGCACCGCAGCGCCCGGACCGCCCCGGGGGCTGGATCTCCACCGGCCTGAGCTGGCAGGACGGCCGCGCCGTGCTCGGGGCCGTGCGCGGCGCCCGGGTGCACGAGCGCGCCGTGGAGCCGGGTGCGGAGGTCGGCTGGCTGCTCGGCGGCCCGCGGCGGTGCACCGGGGCCTGGCTGGCCGGGGCGACGGAGCGCACCCCCTGCCCGCACGTCGCGGTGATCGATCCGGACGGCGGCGCGACGCAGTGCCCGGCCTGCCAGAGCGTGGACCGCGGCCTCGCCCTGGCGCGGGACCAGATCCTCGACGACGGCCGCACCTACCTGCTCTACCTCGCCTGGTTCGGCGAGGGCCTGTTGAAGGTCGGGCTGACCGCCGAGCAGCGCGGCGACAGCCGGCTGCTCGAACAGGGCGCGCTGGCCTACACGTTCACCGCCCGGGGCGGACTGCCCGCCGTGCGCCGCGCCGAACTCACCGTCGCCGCCTCGGGCCTGGCCCGGGAGCGGTACAAGTCCCGGCTCAAGGCCGACCAGTGGTGGTCGCACGGCGACGCCGGGCATCGCCGTACGGTGCTCACCGAGGCCCGCACCCGGGCGCACCGGCTGCTCGACGGCCACGCCGTGGAGCTGCTCGCGGACCGTCCGGTGGTGGACCACGTGGAGCGCTACGGCCTGGCGGGCGGCGCCCCGGAGGCGTACCGGGAGATCGCCGGTCTGGCCGACGGCGCGGTGGTCGCGGGCCGCCTCCGGCCGCCGATCGGCAAGCACCTCTTCCTCGACCAGGCGGACGGCTCGGGCCCGCTGCTGCTGGACACCCGCCGGCTCACCGGCTGGACGCTCACCCCCGTCCCCGGCCGCCCGTCCGAGGGGCTGGCCCTGCAGGAGCGGGTCCGCCCGCCGGAGCCGGACACCCAGGAGGCGCTGTTCTGAGCCCACCGGACAGCCCCTGGGCAGTCCGGTGGGCTCAGCCGCTGATCAGGGCGATCAGCTGGTTCGCCAGGCCCAGCGCCGGCGCGGCGGCCTCGCCGATGCTCTGGGCAAGCCCGGACAGCAGGTAGAGGGTGTCCTGCCACCGGCTCCGCTCCTCGGTGGCGGGGCTGGACAGCACGGGCAGGGCCGAGGCGAGGCGACGCCGGTCCGCCTCGCGGAGCCGGTCGTCGCCGGCCAGCTCCGCGACCACGGCCGCGAGCTGGGCGAACAGTGCGGCGACCTCCGGCGGCAGGGCCTCGCCGACCGGGCCGTTGTTGTGCTGGATGCCGATGTGGTGGCTGCCGCCGTGGATGGTGACCTGATCGCCGACGTGGACGTGCGGGCCGCCGCCGAGACCGTCGCCGTTGCCGTTCACTTGCTGACCCCCGTGTTCCCTTGACCACCGTAGATGTTGACGCTGTCGCCGAACTGATAGCGCCGCAGGTCGACCACGACGCTGCTGACGTACTGCTGGAACTCGATCTGCGGGTTTTCGATCGCCTGCGTGATCGCGGCCTGCAGTTCGTACGCGGGCTCCGGTGACTGCCAGGCCAGCAGTGCGGTCGGCGGCCCCGCCGTGTCCACGGTCAGCGCGTACAGACGCGGCTGGAGCAGGACGGGCAGGGTGTCGACCGCGAAGTAGACCACCACGAGCAGCGATGCCACACCGATGATCCAGCCCGGGGCGGAGCTGCCGCCGTCGCCGTAGGAGCCCGTGGAACCGAGGCCGCCGGACGCGTCCGTGACCGCCGCGAGTCCGATCGCGGCCAGTGCGACGGCCGCCGCGAGTTTGAGGAACCGGATGACCGCGGCCAGACGGTTCGCGACGATGACGGTGCTGCTGACCCGGGCGAGCGTCGCCAAGGGGTACGCCGCGTTGCCGACCCAGAGGATCCGCCTGGTCACGGCCACCCTGATGGTGGTCTGGGCCATCGAGGCCAGCTTGCCCGGGACCGGTGCGGCCGCCTGCGGAGGCGCCGGGGGCGGAGGTGGAACGAACGGAGTGGAGCCGGTTTGGCCGGCCCGGGTCCGGTCAGCCGGATCGTTCGGCTGCATGGGCATTCCCCCAAAGCTGTCGTGCGTCCGCCGACAATGAACCAGCACCCGCCGTATCCGCACAAGTCTTTCGCGACAAGCCGAATCTGACGGTCCGTCTGCGCTCGCGTCCGATCGGCGGTCCGAGACGGGGTCAGCCCAGCTTGCTGCGGATCCCGCCCGGGCCCGAGCGGGACCGGCGGGAGAGCGGGGGCCGGGAGGGGCGGACGTCGTGGCGGGGGCCGGGGTCGGCGGTCTCGGCGGTCCGGCGGGCGAGCGCGGCCCGGGCGGCGGCCAGGGCGACGCGGGCGAGCAGCGGGTCCTCCCGGAGCCCGGCCGCGTGCTTGGCGCCCTGGCAGGAGGTGCACCAGACCGGCGAGGCCGGCCCGTCCGGGTACACCATGCCCTCGGGCGGCAGGTAGTGCCCGCCGCACTCGACGCACTCGAAGACCAACCTCATCCGACGATCACCGTCCCGGATCCGTGGCACCGACCGCAGGGGGACCAGAACTCGTGGATCCTGGGCACCATGCTTCCTTCCTCGTCCAGTTCGACCGTTGCCTCGGTCTTCTGGGTCCCCCCGGACCCGCCGCAACCGGAACAGGACTGAACCTCGGGCATATGCCGTCCCTCCGTAGCGGAGCACCACCGTAGCGCGATTTTCCACCCGTGAGCACCGCTCGCGGCGATCCACCACCCGTACGGGGAGCGCGAGATGTCGCCGCACGCCCCGCCGGAACGCGGTCGGCCCCTCGCGCGAGCACCAGCGCGAGGGGCCGAGGGTCGGTGGGCCCGACCGATTGCGGGGGAGTGTCAGCCGCGGGCGGCCCGCAGGAACTCCCGGTTCATCGCCGCGATGCTGGGCAGCGGGATGCCCTTGGGGCAGGCGGTGGCGCACTCGCCGGTGTTGGTGCAGCCGCCGAAGCCCTCGGCGTCCATCGCCGCGACCATGTTCCGTACCCGGGAGGCCCGTTCGGGCGCGCCCTGCGGGAGCACGTTGAGGTGGACGACCTTGGCGGAGGTGAAGAGCATCGCCGAGCCGTTCGGGCAGGCCGCCACGCAGGCGCCGCAGCCGATGCATTCGGCGTGCTCGAAGGCGGTGTCGGCGGCGTCCTTGGGGACGGGCGTGGCGTGCGCGTCGGGCGCACTGCCGGTGGGGGCGGTGATGTAGCCGCCGGAGCCGATGATCCGGTCGAAGGCGGAGCGGTCCACCACCAGGTCCTTGACCACCGGAAAGGCCGCCGCCCGCCAGGGCTCGACGTCGATGGTGTCGCCGTCCCGGAAGTGCCGCATGTGCAGCTGGCAGGTGGTGGTCCGCTCGGGGCCGTGCGCCTGGCCGTTGATGACCATGCCGCAGGCGCCGCAGATGCCCTCGCGGCAGTCGTGGTCGAAGGCGACCGGCTGGTCGCCGCGGGTGATCAGCTCCTCGTTGAGGGTGTCGAGCATCTCCAGGAAGGACATGTCCGGGCTGATCCCGCTGACCCGGTAGGTGGTCATCGACCCGGGTGCGTCCGGGCCCGCCTGGCGCCAGATGCGCAGGGTGAGGTTCATGCGTAGCTCCGCTGGGTGGGGTGGACGTACTCGAAGTCGAGCGCCTCGCGGTGGAGGACGGGTGCCGCGCCGGTGCCGGTGAACTCCCAGGCGGCGGCGTAGGAGTATTCCTCGTCGCGCCGGGCGGCCTCGCCGTCGGGGGTCTGGCTCTCGGTACGGAAGTGGCCGCCGCAGGACTCGGCGCGGTGCAGGGCGTCCAGGCACATCAGCTCGGCCAGCTCGAAGTAGTCGACGAGCCGGTTCGCCTTCTCGAGTGACTGGTTGAGCTCCTGCCCGGTGCCGGGCACCTTGATCCGGCGCCAGAACTCCTCGCGCAGCCGCGGGATCCGCTCCAGCGCGCGCTTCAGCCCGGCCTCGTCGCGGGCCATGCCGCACTCGTCCCAGAGCAGTTCGCCGAGTTCGCGGTGGAAGGAGTCGGGGGTGCGGTCGCCGTCCACGGCGAGGATCAGGTGGAGCCGGTCCTCGACCTCGGCCTCGGTCTCGGCGAGCACCGGGTGGTCGGCGGGCACGGGGGGCAGCGGGTTGCGGGCCAGGTAGTCGTTGAGGGTGGGCGGCAGCACGAAGTAGCCGTCGGCGAGGCCCTGCATCAGGGCGCTGGCGCCGAGCCGGTTGGCGCCGTGGTCGGAGAAGTTGGCCTCCCCGATCGCGAACAGGCCGGGGACGGTGGTCTGCAGGTCGTAGTCGACCCAGAGCCCGCCCATCGTGTAGTGGATCGCCGGGTAGATCCGCATCGGCACGCGGTACGGGTCCTCGGCGGTGATCCGCTCGTACATCTCGAAGAGGTTGCCGTACTTGGCCTCGACGGCGTCCCGGCCCAGCCGGCGGATCGCGTCGGCGAAGTCCAGGTACACGCCCTGGCCGCCGGGGCCGACGCCGCGGCCCTCGTCGCAGACGTTCTTGGCGGCGCGGGAGGCGATGTCGCGCGGCACCAGGTTGCCGAAGGACGGGTAGATCCGCTCGAGGTAGTAGTCCCGCTCCTCCTCGGGGATCTCGGCCGGCGGCCGGGTGTCGCCCTGCGCCTTGGGGACCCAGATCCGGCCGTCGTTGCGCAGCGACTCGCTCATCAGGGTGAGCTTGGACTGGTGGTCGCCGGAGCGCGGGATGCAGGTCGGGTGGATCTGGGTGAAGCACGGGTTGGCGAAGTACGCGCCGCGCCGGTGCGCCCGCCAGATCGCGGTGGCGTTGGAGTTCTTGGCGTTGGTGGAGAGGTAGAACACGTTGCCGTAGCCGCCGCTGGCGAGGACCACGGCGTCCGCGGTGTACGAGCGGATCTCGCCGGTGACCAGGTCGCGGGCGACGATGCCGCGGGCCCGGCCGTCGACGACCAGCAGGTCCAGCATCTCGGTGCGCGGGTGGAGCTCCACGTTCCCGGCGGCGATCTGCCGGGACAGCGCCTGGTAGGCGCCGAGCAGCAGCTGCTGGCCGGTCTGCCCGCGGGCGTAGAAGGTGCGGGAGACCTGGACGCCGCCGAAGGAGCGGGTGTCCAGCAGGCCGCCGTACTCGCGGGCGAAGGGCACGCCCTGGGCCACGCACTGGTCGATGATCTCCACCGACACCTGGGCGAGCCGGTGCACATTGGACTCGCGGGCGCGGAAGTCGCCGCCCTTGACGGTGTCGTAGAACAGCCGACGGATCGAGTCGCCGTCGTTGCGGTAGTTCTTGGCCGCGTTGATGCCGCCCTGGGCGGCGATCGAGTGGGCCCGCCGGGGGGAGTCCTGGAAGCAGAACTGGACGACGTGGTAGCCCTGTTCGGCGAGGGTCGCACCGGCCGCGCCGCCTGCCAGGCCGGTGCCGACCACGATCACGGTGTGCTTGCGCCGGTTGGCCGGGTTGACCAGCTTGGCGTCGAAGCGCCGCTGGTCCCAGCGCTGGTCGATCGGCCCGGCGGGGGCCTTGGTGTCGGCGACTGGCGCGCCGAGGGTGTACTCGCTGAAACTGCTCACTTGACCACTCCGGTCATCACGGCCACGGGGACGGACAGGAAGCCGGCGGTCAGCACGAGCGCCAGGCCGTTGGCGGTCAGCTTGAGCGCCCGGTCGCGGCGGGCGTTGTTGGCGCCGAGGGTCTGGGCGGCGCTCCAGAAGCCGTGCCGGATGTGGAAGCCGAGGGCCACCACGGCGAGGATGTAGAACACGTCGCTGTACCAGCGGCCGAAGGTGCCCACGACGTTCCGGTAGACGTGGCCGTGCTCGGCGACCGGGTTCACGGTGAGCGTGGTGAGGTCGAGGATGTGCCACACGATGAACAGCCCGAGGATCACCCCGCCCCAGCGCATGGTCCGGGTCGCGTAGCTCGCGCGGCGGCGCTTGTGCGCGTACTTGCTCGGGCGGGCCGCGAGGTCGCGGCGGCTGAGCTGGTACGCGGAGACGCCGTGCAGCACGACGGAGGCGAGCAGGCCGGTCCGGGCGATCCACAGGAACCACTCGTGGCCGAGGAACGGCTGCCCGATGGTGCGCAGCCAGGCCGCGTAGCCGTTGATGTCGTCCGGGCCGAAGAACACCTTGAGGTTGCCCAGCATGTGTGCGACCAGGTACAGCAGCATGACCAGTCCGGTGACGGCCATGACCGCCTTCTTGCCGACGGTCGACCGCCACAGCGTCGCCAGGGTGGACGGATGCCGGCCCGTCCGAGTCGCGGTTGTCATGCCTGCAACGGTAGGGACGGCCGCCAGGGTGCGTCCAAGACATGATGCGGCTCGTCACGATAGGTGCCGACTATCGATGCGGCCGGGGGCGGCGGCCTATCCTGGCCGGGTGCAGCTCCAGCAACTCCGCTACTTCCTGGCCGTCGCCGAGACCCGCCACTTCACCCGGGCGGCCGAGGCCGCACATGTGGCGCAGCCGTCCCTCTCGCAACAGATCCGGTCGCTGGAACGGGAGTTGGGCGCCGAACTGTTCCACCGCACCCGGGGCAACATCGCCTTGACCGACGCCGGGGACGCCCTGCTGCCGCTGGCCCGGCGCATCCTCGCGGACACCGAGAGCGCCCGCCTCGCCGTCCAGGAGACGGTGCAGCTGCGCCGCGGCCGGGTCCGGCTGGGCGCCCCGCCGAGCCTGTGCACCAGCCTGGTGCCGGACGTGCTGCGGGTGTTCCGGGACCGCTACCCGGGGGTGGCGCTGGTGGTCCGCGAGGGCGGCTCGCGCGACCTGGTCCGCTCGCTGGCCGCGGGGGAGCTGGACCTCGCGCTGATCATCACCCCGACGAGCGGCGAGCAGGCACCCGCCCTCGCCGTGACCGAGCTGCTGCACGAGGAGCTGGTGCTGGTCTCCGCCGAGCGGCGGGCCCGGCGCAAGGCCCGGGTGACGGAGCTGCGCGGGCGGCCGCTGGTGATGTTCCGGGAAGGCTACGACCTGCGCGAGGCGACCCTGGCGGCCTGCCGGGCGGCCGGCTTCGAGCCGGAGTTCGCGGTGGAGGGCGGCGAGATGGACGCGGTGTTGGGATTCGTCCGGGCGGGCATCGGCCCGGCCGTCGTCCCCGGCATGGTGGCGGCCCGCTCGGGCCTCGCGGTGACCCCGTTCGCCGGGCCGGGCCTGGGCCGCACCATCGCCGTCGCCCACGGCCACGAGGTGCCCCTCACCCGCGCCGCGGAGGCGCTGCGCAGCACCCTGCTGGCGCACCTGCACGACGCCGCGAAGTCGGGCGAACTCCCGCCGGGCACCCGGCTGTTGCTGCCGTGATCCCGCTCCCGATCCTGCGTGGGAAACGGCGGCCGTGTGGTTCGAGCCGAGCGACGAACCGGGCGAACACTCGCAGCCTCTCGTCCTTGGAGAGCCACTGTTCGGGGCGTTTCCATCGACAGGCCGAGCCCAGGGCCAAGCCCCCCGTGTCTGGCCGGTCGCCCTTCGCGCAATCACCGCTCCCACACGGCCTCCGCCGCCCGCAGCTCGGCCTGGTCCCTCCTCCTTCGGCGGGCTATGCGGGCATCACCCCGTGGATGCGGGAGATGGTGAACACGCGTTCGTCGTTGCGCAGGTGGCACCAGGCGTGGAGGTAGGGGGCGTCCAGTTCGAGTCGGCTGAGGGTGCGGACGGTCGCGTTGCCCGAGGTGGCGACGTACTCGATCGTGATGGCCTGGCCGTCGTTGACGGCATGGGCCAGCTGGCGGACGTCGGTGAAGGACAGGTTGCGCGCGTGCCCGGCGATGATCTCCTCGGTGTCGCTGTCATAGGGGCGACCGTCCCGCGGGTCAGGCTCCGGGATGTCCTGCGGGGCGCCTCGAAGCCGGGTGGCGAGGGCGGGTAGGTCGACGGCCGTCCGGGCCTGTTCGGTGCGGGCACCAGGACGCTGCGTGCGGGAACTGCCCCCGGCTACGCGCGGCGGTGGGACGGGGCTCGCCGCGCGGTGGCGCTGGGGCCGTTCGATCCGGACGGAACCGTCCGGTTTCTCGGCGACCGGGGCGTAGCCGGCGGACCGCAGTGCCGCGAGCGTCTTGTCCGGCGGGGTCCGGCTGATCAACACCGTCGGTGCCAGCTGCCGCAGGCCGAGTGGGGCGAGTTTGCGATGGGCGGCCAGTTCGGCCAGGAGGGCGGGATCCTGGCCGTGGATGACACAGGCTGCGGAGACGACGCGCACTCGGCCGTGGCTGCGGGCGGTGTCGTGGATCAGGTACGTGAGTGGCTGGGGGAGCGGTTCGACGGCGACGCCGGCGAGGTCGGCCGTGAGGGCGTCGAGGGTGAGGCCCGCGTCGAGGGCGCGGCGGACGCTTCCCGGGGTGAACCGCCATACGGACGCCGCACCGTAGGTCTCCCGGTCCGCGACGGAGTCCAGCAGGGCGAGGAGGTGCGCCGACGGCGTACCGGCGACCACGGCTGTGAGATCGCTGCCGAAGCGGGCGCTCCCGCTGGCGGCGGGCAGCAGCCGCCGGCAGGCGTCGGTCAGGGCTTCGGCGTCGTCGGCGAGAAGGGCGGCCCCGATCGGGGACACGGCACCGAGCGCGAGTGCGCCAAACAGTTCCGTCTCCCGGATCAGGGTGGCGAACGGCGTGGCGTCCTGGGGGAGTTCGTCGACGAGCGGGCGGAGCCACGCGAGCAGCGCCCCCAGGTCTGCCGAGTTCGCCGCGCCTTCGCCGGCCGGGAGCTGTGACGCGGCTGCGAGTAGCCCGTGCCGGGCCTGTACGCAGCCTCCGCAGGGCGGTGCCCCGGCGAGCGCCGGCAGAGCCTTCCCGTCCCCGTCGCGGCTCCCGCCGGGAGTCAGCGGGAGCGCCCACCACGCCCGGAGCAGCACGGCGAGTTGGTCGGCCGGTTCCTGCTCGGCCCAGCTGTCGTAGGACGTGGTCGCCGAGACCCCGTCGCCGTCCCGGGCCAGCAGCCCGGCCGCGCTCGCCGTCTCCAGTACGAGGCGTACCAGGATCTCGTCGCACTGTGCCGCTTTGCCGATCCGGGACAGCTCGCGGGCGCCGATCCCGCCGGCCTTGAGCCGGGCGGGTGGAGTGACGGCGCACACGCCGAGGACGGACACGGCGTGGGCGGCGAACGCCATGGAGGCGGCTGCGGCTTCCCGGCCGATGTCCGGGAGGGCGGTGGGCACCGACCGTACGTCGGGCGGGGCGGGCGTGAACGGGGCGTGCCAGTCGGAGCCGCGCAGTGCGAGTGCCACCTCCGCGGGCATACGGGCCGGCCCGTACCAGTGGCGGTCCCGGATCAGGAGCCCCCGCTCCAGCGCCCATTGTTCTCCGGGTTTGGTGCCGTCCTGCGGAGCCCCGAACATGATGAAGCCCGGTCGCTCCGGGGCCTCACGCGCCCGCCGTTCGAGGATTTTCCGGGTGGCTGCGGGCGCCTCGGCCATCAGTGCGGCGACCCGAGCCGGATCGCTGTGATGCTCGACCAGCGCCGCCAGCCGCTGCTGTTTCCGGTTGGCGACAGGTTTCACGGCGAGTTTCGCCAACATGCGGCCCAGCTCGTCGGAGTTCGCCCCCGCGAGCAGTTGCACGAGCGGTGCGTCGAGCCCCAGCGGCGAGGCCCACGCGCTCCGCAGCGGTGCCGCCATGCGCAGCAGGCCGTTCTCGTCCGGCCACACCAGAGCACGATCGGCCAGCGCCTCCAGAACGGCATCCAACCCGTGGGCGCGGTCACCGTGCGTCGCCTTCAGGAGGCCCGCCAGATCGTCCCGTGACACGGCCGTCAGCGCGGCGATGACCTCCGCCACCTGCAGGCACGGCAGCGTGAGTCGGGGCAGGGCCAACGCCACTGACGTCGGGCGCTGGAGGCGGTCCGCCAGTTCACCGACCGACCGCGGTTCCGGAGCCGACGCGGCGTCCGGGCGGGCCGCAAGGACCCGCTCCAACTGGACAGCATCGAGACCGCCCAGCCATGCGGCCAGTGCCGATCCGCTCTTCTTGCTGATGGGGCACCTCATCGCGTAGGAGGACGTCCATGCCCGGCCGGAGCCGACCGGAAGCACAAGGATGGCGTACCAGCGGGGGTGAGTGCGACGAAGGCCCGAACCGCGTGGTGCGGTCCGGGCCTTCGCGAAGGCGGCGGATACGAGATTCGAACTCGTGAGGGGTTGCCCCGACACGCCTTCCCGCGAGCGGGAGGGCCTGGGGCGGCCCTTCTCGTCGGCGCTCGTCGCGCGGCGGGCGGCGTCAGGCCGGGAGGACGGCCTCCAGGGCGGTGATCAGCTCGGGGGCCTCCGGCTCGACGCGCGGGCGGATCCGGGCGGCGACGGTGCCGTCCGGGGAGATCAGGAACTTCTCGAAGTTCCAGGAGACGTCCCCGGCCTGGCCCTCGGCGTCGGCCACCTGGGTCAGCTGCTGGTACAGCGGGTGCCGGTCGTCGCCGTTGACGTCGATCTTCTCGAACAGGGGGAAGGAGACGCCGTAGGTGGTGGAGCAGAACGTCTGGATCTCCTCGGCGCTGCCCGGCTCCTGTCCGGCGAACTGGTTGCACGGGAAGCCCAGCACGGTGAACCCGCGCCCGGCGTAGCGCTCCTGCAGACGCTCCAGCCCGGCG
Source organism: Kitasatospora sp. NPDC023120 (assembly GCF_055560835.1). Taxonomy (NCBI): domain Bacteria; kingdom Bacillati; phylum Actinomycetota; class Actinomycetes; order Kitasatosporales; family Streptomycetaceae; genus Kitasatospora; species Kitasatospora sp. NPDC023120. The sequence goes on from NZ_JBVHHY010000020.1 coordinate 13,563, forward strand.
TACTGCGGGGTCAGGCCGCACTTGGAGGCGACGTTGACGATCAGCAGGGCCTTGCCCTTGTGGTCGGCCAGCGAGGTCGGCTCGCCGGCGAGGGTGCGCAGCGGGATGTCGTACAGGCTCACGGTGGTGGTCCTTTCGGCAGGTCGGCAGCGGGTCTTCGCCCGGGCACACGGTATCGGCCCTACGGGTCAACCATGCGGGCGTCGACGGTGTTCCGGCTGCGAGGGGGCGTACGGAGCGGCTCGCACGCCCCCAGACAGGTCAGAGCGCGAGCGGCTTGACGGCCGTCGGCGCGTGCTCGGGGAGGGTGGCGAGCTCCTCGAACTCGTTGACCTTGTCGATGTCGTTGCCGCTCATCGAGATGTTGGTGACCCGCTCCAGGATCGCCTCGACCACGACCGGGACGCGGAACTCGGCAGCCAGCTTCTTGGCCTCCTCGAACGCGGGCAGCAGGCCCTCCGGCTCGGTGACCCGGATCGCCTTGCAGCCCAGGCCCTCGGCGACCTTGACGTGGTCCACGCCGTAGACGCCCAGCTCCGGCGCGTTGATGTTCTCGAACTCCAGCTTGACCTGGAAGTCGATGTCGAAGTTGCGCTGCGCCTGGCGGATCAGGCCCAGGTAGGAGTTGTTGACCAGCACGTGGACGTACGGGATCCGGTGCTGCGCGCCGACCGCCAGTTCCTCGATCATGAACTGGAAGTCGTAGTCGCCGGAGAGCGCGACGATCCGGCCCTCGGGGTCGGCGGTGGCGACGCCCAGCGCGGCCGGGATGGTCCAGCCGAGCGGGCCGGCCTGGCCGCAGTTGATCCAGTGCCGCGGCTTGTAGACGTGCAGCATCTGCGCGCCGGCGATCTGGGAGAGGCCGATCGTGGTGACGTAGCGGGTCTCCGGACCGAAGGCCCGGTTCATCTCCTCGTAGACGCGCTGCGGCTTGAGCGGCACATTGTCGAAGTGGGTGCGGCGCTGCAGGGTGGCCTTGCGCTCCTGGGTGGCGGCGGCCCACGCGCTGCGGTCCTTGAGCCGCCCGTCGGCCTTGAGCTCCCCGGCGACCTGGACGAAGAGCTCCAGCGCGGCCTTGGCGTCGGAGGCGATACCGAGGTCCGGGGCGAAGATCTTGCCGATCTGGGTGGGCTCGATGTCGACGTGGACGAACGTGCGGCCCGCGGTGTAGACGTCCAGGCCGCCGGTGTGGCGGTTGGCCCAGCGGTTGCCGATGCCGAGGACGAAGTCGGAGGCGAGGAAGTTCTCGTTGCCGTAGCGGTGCGAGGTCTGCAGGCCGACCATGCCGGCGTTCAGCTCGTGGTCGTCCGGGACGATGCCCCAGCCCATCAGGGTCGGGATCACCGGGACCCCGGTGAGCTCGGCGAACTCCAGCAGCAGCGCGGAGGCGTCGGCGTTGATGACGCCGCCGCCGGCCACGATCAGCGGGCGCTCCGACTCCTGGAGCAGCGCGAGGGCCTTCTCGATCTGGACGCGGTTGGCGGCCGGCTTGTAGACCGGGAGCGGCTGGTAGGCCTCGGGGTCGAAGTCGATCTCGGTCAGCTGGACGTCGATCGGCAGGTCGATCAGGACCGGGCCCGGGCGGCCGGAGCGCATCAGGTGGAAGGCCTGCTGGAACACGCCGGGGACCTGCGCGGCCTCCAGGACGGTGGTCGCGGCCTTGGTGACCGGCTTGGCGATCGAGGCGATGTCGACGGCCTGGAAGTCCTCCTTGTGCAGCCGGGCGACGGGCGCCTGGCCGGTGATGCACAGGATCGGGATCGAGTCGGCGATCGCCGAGTACAGGCCGGTGATCATGTCGGTGCCGGCCGGGCCGGAGGTGCCGATGCAGACCCCGATGTTGCCGGCCTTGGCGCGGGTGTAGCCCTCGGCCATGTGGGAGGCGCCCTCGACGTGCCGGGCCAGGGTGTGCCTGATCCCGCCGGAGGCCTTGAGGGCGGCGTAGAACGGGTTGATGGCTGCGCCCGGCACACCGAACGCGACCTCAACGCCTTCGAGCTTGAGGATCTCCACGGCCGCGCGGGCGGCTGTCATACGAGGCATCGGGTCTCTCCTGCGTCGGCCCGCAGTGGCTCGGAGGGCTCATCTCCTGAATTCCACCATACGGAAGAACGGTTTCTGTATGTGGAAACAAGGTAGGGCGGGCCTCGCCGGGGCGTCAAGCGGGACTTCAACAGAATGTGGAAGCCACGGCCAGGGTCGTCCGAGGGGCGGGATTCGTACGCCCGGACAGCAGCCGTGCTGGTGTGCGCGGGGAAGCGGACGTTCCGCGCCGGGAAGCGGACCCCGTGTGCAGTGCCTGTGAAGGGACGGTGCCCGAGGTGGGCCGGCTCCGCGGCCCTGGGTACCGTCGGTGGCACGCCGGGCCCGTGACGTCCAACTGAGGCCGCGGCAGGGGGGTTTGGGAGCGCCGGGGAGCGGGGGAAGTCCGCCGGCGGCCCCGTCCAGGACCAGCGCGCCCGGTCCGCCGCACCCGAGCGAGGGACGCACCCCCCGGCCGCACCGACCCGACACCCGCCGCCGCCCTCCGGCCCCCCGGGCCTGTGGCCGCACCGCCGTCGCCGCCGTTCCGCGGTCCTTTCTCCTCGCCTCCTCCCGCCCCCTGTTCGCCGCTCCTCCCGCCGTCCCCTCCTCCTGCCTCCGTCCTGCAACGGCGTGCCCGCAGCGGCGGGCGCGCGGAAGGAACGTCCCCATGCGCTGCTGTACCCCCGCCCGACCCCCGGTGGTGACCGGGTGAGCCGGCCGCCCCACCGGAGCGAGAGCCCGCCGGGCCGCCCCCGGAAGAACGCCCCGCCGGGCCGGCCCCGGCCCCCGATCGCCGTGCTGCGCGCCGTGCCGTGGCGCCGGGACCTGCCCGCCTCGGTGGTGGTCTTCCTGGTCGCCCTGCCGCTCTGCGTCGGCGTGGCCGTCGCCTCCGGCGTGCCCGCCGAACTCGGACTGGTCACCGGCATCGTCGGCGGCCTGGTGGTCGGCGCCCTGCCCGGCAGCAGCCTCCAGGTCAGCGGGCCCGCCGCCGGGCTGACCGTGCTGGTCGCCGACGCCGTCCGGGAGTTCGGCGCCGCCGCGCTCGGGCTGCTGGTGCTCGCCACCGGCCTGCTCCAGCTGGCGATGGGCGCCCTGCGCCTCGGCCGCTGGTTCCGAGCGATGTCCGCCTCGGTGGTGCACGGCATGCTGGCCGGAATCGGGCTGACCCTGGTGTTCGGCCAGCTCTACGCGATCGCCGACCGCCGCGCCCCCGCCACCGGAGCGGAGAAGATCGCCGGACTGCCCGCCCTGCTGAAGGACGTCCTCACCGCCGCGGCCGACCCCGCGGCGGTCGCCCTCGGCCTCGGCACCCTGCTGGTGCTGGTCGGCTGGAAGTACCTGCCGGAGCGGGCCGCCCGGGCCGTCCCCGCACCGCTGGCCGCCGTCGGACTGGCCGCCGCCGTCACCGCCGCCGCCGACCTGCCGGTCGCCCGGATCCGGGTGTCCGCCCTGCTCGACGTCGTCCAGCTGCCCGACCGCGCCGCGCTCGGCGCACTGGCCGGCACCGCCGGGATCGGCACGGTCGTCGCCTTCACCCTGATCGCCTCCGCCGAGACGCTGTTCAGCGCCGCGGCCGTCGACCGGATGCACCACGGTCCGCGCACCGACTACGACCGCGAGCTCACCGCCCAGGGCATCGGCAACACCGTCTGCGGGCTGCTCGGCGCCCTGCCGATGACCGCGGTGATCGTCCGCAGCGCCACCAACGTCCAGGCCGGGGCGAAGACCAAGGCCTCCCGGTTCCTGCACGGCTGCTGGCTGCTGCTGTTCACCGCGCTGCTGCCCGGCGCGCTCGGGCTCGTCCCGCTCACCGCGCTCGCCGCCGTCCTGGTCCACGCCGGCGCCAAGCTCGTACCGCTGCGCCGGATCGCCGCGCTCTGGCGCGGCCACCGGGGCGAGGCCCTGGTCCTGGTGGTGACGGCGGTCGCGATCATCACCACCGACCTGTTCGAGGGCGTGCTGATCGGCATCGGCCTCGCGGTGGTCAAGTCCGCCTGGCAGACCTCGCACCTGCAGATCGCGGTGGAGGAGCTGGTGCCGGAGACCGGCCAGGCGCTGCACCGGGTCCGGCTGAGCGGCAACGCCACCTTCCTGCGGCTGCCCCGGCTGCTGGACACCCTGGAACGGCTGCCGGACGACCGCCCGGTCGAGCTGGACTGGTCCGGGCTGCGCCACCTGGACCACGCCTGCACCGTCGCCCTCGCCGCCTGGGCCACCCAGCACCGGGCCCGCTCCACCGCACCACTGGCCGTCGAACCGCCGCTGCCTTCGGTGGCCTGACGGGTCGTCCGGTTAGCCTGGTCGCCGGTCCGGGCCGGCCCGGACCGGCGACCAGTGCCGTCGACACAAGGAGCGCAGAGCCGTGATCGCAGCCTTTTCGGTGACCCCGCTGGGGATCGGCGAGGACGTGGGGGAGGCGGTCGCCGCCGCCGTCCGGGTGGTCCGGGAGAGCGGGCTCCCGAACCGTACGGACGCCATGTTCACCAGCATCGAGGGGGACTGGGACGAGGTGATGCCGGTGATCCGGGCGGCGATCGAGGCGGTGAAGGCGCACAGCAACCGGGTGAGCACGGTCATCAAGATCGACGACCGGGCCGGGGTCACCGACGGCCTCACCGCCAAGGTCGCCTCGGTCGAGCGCTACCTCGCGGACGAGGGCTGAGCCCGGCTCATCGGGCTCAGCCCGTGCCGCTCGGCGAGGTCAGCCCGTCGAGGTGGGCTGGGCGGCCGGTTCGACCGCCGTGGCGTCCGGACGTCGGGTGAGCAGCCGGTCCACGGCGTACGGGCCGGAGCCGAGCACCGCGATGGCGAGGAAGGACCAGCAGAACATCACCGAAGCCTCGCCCCCGTTCTGCAGCGGGAGCAGCGCGTGCTCCTGGTGGACGGTGAAGTAGGCGTAGGCCATCGAGCCGGAGCAGACCAGGGCGGCCGACCTGGTGCCGGCGCCGAGGAGGACCAGGACGCCGCCGACCAGTTGGATCAGCGCGGCCCACCAGCCCGGCCACTGGCCGAGCGGGACGGTGCCGCCGCCCTTGGCGCCGCCCAGGACGCCGAAGAGGGAGGCGGCGCCGTGGCAGGTGAAGAGCAGGCCGACGACGATCCGGAAGGCCGTCAGGACCAGCGGTCTGGCTGCCTCGGCGGCCTGGCGGGGCTTCGTGTGTGCGTTCGTGGACATGGGGAAGCGCCTCCGGGAAGGGGGAGAAGGAGGGGGCGGGGCGGTAAGGCTAGGCTTAGTTTTGTTTAATTGTCAATGCTCCGTCAGATGTCTTCACGCATTGGCACGTTCGAGGTTCGGGCTCTTTCTTGACCGATCGATCTAGAAAGGGTTAGCGTTCCCTCATGGCGCGAACGAAGGAATTCGACCCGGACGCGGCGCTGCAGGCGGCCCTGGAGCTGTTCTGGCGGCGCGGCTACGAGGCCACCTCGATGGCCGACCTGGTCGAGGGGCTGGGCATCGCGAGGGCCAGCATCTACGCCACCTTCGGCAGCAAGCACGAGCTCTACCTGCGCGCGCTGGAACGTTACGCCGAGCAGGTCGACCCCGTGCTGCTGGCGGAGCTGTCCCGGCCCGGCCCGGTGCTGCCGGCCGTGCGGGCGGTGGTGCGCCGGTACGCCGCGGAGTCGGCCGGGGAGGGCCGGGAACGCGGCTGCTTCGTCACCAACACCGCCGTCGAGCTCGCGCCGCACGACCCGTCGGCGGCTCGCCGGGTCGAGGCCAGCCTCGCCCACCTGGAGGCGGTGCTGACCGCCGCCCTGGTGCGCGCCGAGGCGCAGGGCGAACTGCCCGCGGGGCGGGAACCCCGGGCGCTGGCCCGGATGCTGATGGTGCTGATGCAGGGCATGCGGGTGATGGGCAAGACCGCCGACGGCGCGGCCCGGGTGCGGGACGCGGCCGAGCAGGCGCTCGCGCTGTTGGACGTGGACTGACGCTCGGCCCTGCCGGTCGGATGTCCTTATGCTGTCGCGATTCTGTACCGAACGGTCTTTACAGGAGGGGGCTCATGGAAGCCAAGGGGAGGCGCACGAGCGGCGCTACGGCGGTCCGCGCCGGCTTCGCACTGCTCGCCGCAGGCGGTGCTGATCTTCACGATCACGATCCTCACCGTGCAGCCGCACCAGAACGCACCACTCGGATCGAGGAGTTCACATCATGACCACGCGTTTCGCCGACAAGTCCGTCCTGGTCACCGGCGGCGGCAGCGGCATCGGACGGGCCATCGCGCTCGCCTTCGCCCGGGAGGGCGCCCGGGTCGCGGTCGCCGGCCGGGGCGCCGCCCCGCTCGCCGAGACCGTCGAGCTGATCGAGCAGGCCGGTGGCAAGGCCGTCGCGCTGACCGGTGACGTGACGAACGGCGAGGACGCCGCCCGGCTGGTCCGCGAGACCGTCGAGCGGTTCGGCGGGCTGGACGTCGCCGTCAACAACGCCGGGGTGCTCGGCGCGATCGGCCCGGTCGCCGACATCGACCCGGCCGCGTGGCAGCAGGTGTTCGACGTCAACGTCACCGGCACCCTGCTCGCCATGAAGCACCAGATCGGCCACATGCGGGCCCACGGCGGCGGTGCGATCGTCAACGTCTCGTCCAACCTGGGTGCGCACAAGCGGGTCCCGGGCCTCGCGGCCTACGCCGCCAGCAAGGCCGCCGTCACCGTGCTGACCCGCACCGCCGCCCTCGACCACATCGCCGATGGCGTGCGGATCAACACGGTGAGCCCGGGGGCGGTGGACACCCCCATGTCGGGCCGGCCCGGCGAGAGCGCCACCGAGAAGGCCGAGCGGATGAAGGCCGACATCCCGGTCGGCCGGGCGGGCGCGGTGGCGGAGATCGCCGCCGCGGTGCTCCACCTGGCCTCGGAGGAGGCGGGCTACACCGTCGGCAGCGATCTCGTGCTGGACGGCGGCTCCACCGCCTGAGCCGGACCCATGGCCTGAGCCGGGTTCACGTCCGGGCCCGGTCCACGGCCTGAGCCCGGCTCACGGCCGGAACGCAGCCGCCCTCACTCGCCCAGCCAGTCCCCGGGCACCGCCTCGTAGAGCGCCTCCAGCGCCTCCGGGGTGCGTGCCCGGGCCGCCGTCCAGGCGTCCTCGACCACCGAGACCAGCACGTCCGGCCCCCGGTACCAGCGACAGCCCCGCCCGAGGGCGGGCAACTCCTCGAAACCGTCCGGGAGTCCGTCCTCCGACTCGACGAAGTCGGTCAGCTCGTGGTCCTCCAGCAGCTTCTCCGCCATCGCCATCACCGCCGCCGCCGTCGAGAAGCGTTCCTCCCAGGGCTCCCAGCGCTCCCGCGACGTGTCCGCGAGGTCCGGTCGGGCGACCGTCGGCGGGTCGTCCCGGTCGAGGTCGTCCAGCAGGACGCCCCAGTGCGCGCAGCCCTGGTTCTCCGCCCGGTAGACCAGCGCGCCGTCCAGCACGTACAGCTCGTCCGGCGTCAGCAGCACGTCCTGGTTGCTGGTCAGGTCCGCCCGCCGGCCGAACAGCCGGTACGCCTCGCGCAGCGCCGTCGGCAGCCGCAGGCCCAGCCGCTGCTCCGCCGCGTCGAGTTCGGCGTCCGGGAAGCCGTCGTCCGGCCCCAGCGGCTCGCCCCAGTACGCGGCGAAGCCCCTGACGAGTGCCCAGGAGCCCGCGCGGCTGCGCTGACTTTCGGCCATTGCGGCCCGTATGTCGAATTCCGTTTCGTCCACCCGCGCACCGTACGGCACCCCTCCGACAGGGCGGTGAGCCGCTCGACGGCCGTCCGGGAGCCCGTCCGATTCCGCCTCGACCCCGTCGGGACACGACCGGACCTCGACCGGACCGTGACCGGCCGAATCTGACGCGAACGCGTAAGCCCGGCGACACCCGTTGATCACCACGGGGTTTCCGCCGCGTCGTGTGGGCAAGACACGGTTTCGGCCGGAACCGACATCACGAAAGGCGGACGCGCACCGCATGCCGACCGCACCGCACACCGCGCCCCGCGCGGGCGCCCGAAGCCGCTGGGGCGAACACGGGCTCGCCTGGGCCTTCCTGCTGCCCTCCCTGGTGGTCTTCGTCCTCTTCATCGGCTACCCGCTGGGCCGGACGATCTACCTGAGCGGGCACGCCAACGACCTCTTCGGCGCGCCCTCCCGCTACATCGGGATGAAGCACTACACCGACCTGCTGGCCTCGGCGGACTTCCGCCGCACCCTCGGCACCACGGCGCTGTTCACGCTGTTCACCGTGGTGCCGGGAGTGCTGGGCGCGCTGGTGCTGGTGCTGCTCCTGGAGAACCGGATCCGGGGCGTGCGGCTGCTGCGCTCCGCGTTCGCGCTGCCCTTCGCCTTCTCGGTGGCCAGCGCGTCGGTGGTCTTCGCGGTGTTCTTCAACCCCGCCAGCGGGGTGCTCAACGGCCTGCTCTCGCACGTCGGCCTCGGCCCGATCGGGTGGCTGACCGACTCCCGCTACGCGCTGGTCTCGGTGGCCGTCACCACGGTCTGGATGAACCTCGGCTACAACGTGCTGGTGCTCTCCGCCGGCATCGGCTCGATCCCGGGCGAGATCGTGGAGGCGGCCCGCATCGACGGCGCCTCGGGCCTGCGGCTGGCCCGCTCGATCACCGTCCCGATGCTGGGCCCCCACCTGTTCTTCCTGACCGTGGTCTCCACCGTCCACGCGCTGCAGAGCTTCGGCCAGATCCACATCCTCACCAAGGGCGGGCCGGACGGCTCCACCCGGACCCTCGTCTACTCCGTCTACGAGAAGGCCTTCGCCTACGGCTCCAGCGACTTCGGTACCGCGAGCGCCCAGGCCGTGGTGCTGCTCGTGGTCGTCCTCGCCTGTACGGCCGTCCAGTTCGGCGTCCTGGAGCGGAAGGTGCACTACGCATGACCAGCATCGCCACCGGAGCCGAGGCGCCCGAGGCGCCCCGCCCGCGCACCGGCGTCCTCGCCGGGCGCTCCCCGCGCGACCTGCTCGGCCGCGCCGCCGTCTACGTGCTGCTCGCCGTCGCCGTCGTCACCGTGGCCTTCCCGGTGTACTACGCGATCGCCGGCGCCTTCATGGGCCCGTCCGAACTCTCCTCCTACCCGCCCGCGTTGGTGCCGCACTCGGTCACCGGCCGGAACTTCTCCGGTGCCGTGGACGCGATCCCGCTGGCCCGCCAGTACGCCAACTCGGCGGTCGTCGCGACCGTCATCACCCTCGCCCAGCTGTTCACCTCGATCCTGGCCGCGTACGCCTTCGTCTTCCTGCCACTGAAGGCGCGGGCCGCGGTGTTCGGGGTGTTCCTGGCGACCCTGATGGTCCCGTGGGAGGCCATCATCATCCCCAACTACCTGACGCTGTCCGGCTGGGGGCTCGGCAACACATACTTCGGCCTGGTGCTGCCCTTCCTCGCCTCCGGCTTCGGCACCTTCATGCTGCGCCAGGCCTTTCGCCAGCTGCCCGGCGAACTGCGCGACGCGGCCCGGATCGACGGCGCCGGGCACTGGCGCTTCCTGTGGCGGATCGTCGTCCCGCTCAACAAGCCCGCGCTCGCCGCGCTGTCGATCTACGTGTTCCTGTCGGCCTGGAACCAGTACTTCTGGCCGCTGATCATCACCCGCACGGCGAACATGCAGACCCTGCAGATCGGCCTCACCTCGCTGCGCGACTCCGAGATGGCCGACCCCGGGCTGATCCTGGCCGGCGTCGTGCTCTCCCTGCTGCCCACCCTCGCCCTGGTGGTCTTCGGCCAGCGCTTCATCGTCCGCGGCCTCACCGCGGGCGCGGTGCGCTGACCGTCCGTGCCGGCCACGCTCTGCCCGTCCCGTCCCGTCCACGCCCGTCCCCTCCGACCAGAGAGAGAACCCTCGTGAAGAAGAGTGCACGCGCGCTCGCGGCCCTGCTGGTGGCCGGCCTGTCCCTGACCGCCTGCAGCTCCTCCGGCGACTTCGGGTCCGGCTCCGGCGGCTCCAACGACGCCGCCGCGCCCGGTGCCCAGGCGCTCGACCAGGCCTCCGGCGTCACCGCCGTCGAGTTCTGGCACTCCATGACCGGCAAGAACGCCGAGGTCCTCACCGGGCTGGTCAACCAGTTCAACGCCGCGCACCAGGGCAAGATCGAGGTCAAGGCGCAGTTCCAGGGCAAGTACGACGAGCTCGTCACCAAGTACAAGGCCGCGGTGCAGCAGAAGGGCACCCCCGCGCTGGTGCAGGTCTACGACATCGGCACCCGCTTCATGATCGACTCCAAGCAGACCGTCCCCGCCCAGGCCTTCGCCGACAAGGACGCCTACGCGCTGGACGACCTGGACGCCAACATCCGCAACTACTACTCGGTCGGCGGCAAGCTCCAGTCGATGCCGTTCAACTCCTCGATGCCGCTGCTCTACCTGAACACCGACGCCTTCAAGGAGGCCGGCCTCGACCCGGCGCAGGCGCCGAAGGACCTGGACGAGCTGGGCGAGCTGGCGAAGAAGCTGACCAAGAAGGACGCCGACGGCAAGACCGTCCGCTATGGCTTCGGCGCCGCCATCTACGGCTGGTTCGTCGAGCAGCTGCTGGCCGAGTCCGGCACCATGTACTGCGACAACGACAACGGCCGCAGCAACAAGGCGGGCAAGGTCGTGTTCGACTCCGCCCAGGGCGCCCGGATCGTCCAGTGGTGGGCCGACCTGGTCAAGGGCGGCTACGCGGCCAACACCGGCCGCACCACCGACGACGCCCAGGCCGCCTTCAAGGCCGGCACGGTCGCGATGCACCTGGAGTCCACCGGCGTGCTGCGCGGCTACACCGAGGCGGCGAAGTTCGGCGTCGGCACCGCGGCCTTCCCGAAGGTCACCGCCGCCGACCAGGGCGGCCCGGTGATCGGCGGCGCCTCGCTGTGGATCAGCGGCCCCGGCCACTCGGACGCCGAGAAGCGTGCCGCCTGGGAGTTCGAGAAGTTCGTGACCGCCCCGGAGCAGCAGGCCGTCTGGCACACCGGCACCGGCTACTTCCCGGTCAACAAGAAGTCCCTGGACGACCCCAAGGACAAGGAGTGGGTGGCCAAGTACCCGCAGTTCCAGACCGCGATCGACCAGCTGAAGGCCACCAAGCCCACCCCGGCCACCGCCGGCTGCCTGCTCGGCGTGATGCCGCAGGCCCGCAAGGGTGTGGAGACCGCGATCGAGCAGACCATCTCGGGCAGCAAGCCGGCCCAGCAGGCGCTGGCCGACGCCGCCAAGGAGCTGCAGCCGGCGATCGAGAGCTACAACAGCTCGGTCGGCTGACCTGCCGCGGCCGTGACCGGGCAGACGGCCCGCCCCGCGCACCAGGCGCCGGGCGGGCCGTCGCCCGTCATGCCGAGAGTGCCTCGCCCTGCTCGCCGTCCTCCGGGAGCGCGCAGGCGGAGGCGAGTTCGTCCAGGGACAGGTCGAGCGCGAAGGCCAGCGCCACGATGGTGAAGAAGGACGGCGTCGGTGCCCGTCCCGTCTCGATCTTGCGCAGCGTCTCCGCCGAGACACCGGCCACCGCCGCCACCTCGACCATGCTGCGTTCACCGCGCGCCTCGCGCAGCAGCGCCCCGAAGCGCTCGCCACGCTCGCGCTCCCACGGGGTCAGCGGAGTCCTCACCATGGCGCCGAGTCTACTGCGGCGCGGTCACGCCCTACTGCTCGGGCCACTTGGGCAGGTCGGCCTTGCCGCCCGGCCGGTCGGGGTTCAGGGCCAGACAGAGGATGACGATGGTGCTGCTGCGCTCCTCGCTGTAGGAGCCGAAGACGTCCTCCGGCTCCGAGTCGCAGGCGTGCTTGGCGTCACCGTCGTGGGAGACCTTGGTGATCTTGAAGTCGGCGTTGGGCTTGGTGCAGCCCACGAGCTCCATCTTCGGCTTGGACCCGCTGCCGAGGTCGCGCACGCAGTCGCCGACCTGCGCGGCCGCCGGCTCGGACTTCCTGACCTGGCCGGCGACCACCAGGCCGACGGCGATCACAACGACGAAGAGGAGCGGTGCCCCGACGCGGCGGACGATCCGGCGCAGCCGCGAGGGCTCGGCAGGGGCGGGGATTCCGGCACCCCAGGGCTCCTGGGCGAGCGGCTCGGCAGGTCTCGCGGTCTCGTCGGCGGGGGCGGTCGGCGGGGTCGTCACGTGGGTTCCTCATGGTCAGATCATCGGATTGCGCCGCCGAACACTAGCGGATCGCGGAGCGACCGCGCCCCACGGGCAGCCGGACGGGGCCGAGCGGCGGGATCGGGAAGGCGCCCAGGTCAGGAACCCCGCCACCGCCCGAACCGTCCTTGGGGGGACGTACCGAACGCCGCACCCCGAAGGAGCCCACCGCGTCGCAGGTCGCCGCTCACGCTCTTCCGGATCTTGCCGGCCGCACCCCTCCGCCAGCCCGCGCCGAGCCGCACCACGCCGCCACCCCTGCGCGCACCCCCTGCCGCTGCGCCCCCTGGCTGCGCCCATCGCTGCGGCGCGCTGCCTCGCGGCGCCGCCACCTGCCGTGCCCCCGCACAGCGCACCCATCATCGCGACCGTGATACAAATACCGGTATAAGAATTGGATCCAGGGGAGTGGTTCACCATGGTCGAAATCAAGTCGGACGCAGCCCTCGAGGCGATGCGCGAGGCGGGGCGGGTGGTGGCCGACGCGCTGGCCGCCGTGCGGGAGGCGGCGGCGGTCGGCGTCAGCCTGTCGGAGCTGGACGAGGTGGCGCGGGGCGTACTGGACGGGGCCGGGGCGAGCTCGCCCTTCCTCGGCTACCGCCCGTCCTTCGCCCCCGTCCCCTTCCCCGCCGTCATCTGCGCCTCGGTCAACGACGCGGTCGTGCACGGCATCCCGAACGGCTACCGGCTGTGCGACGGCGACCTGGTGAGCATCGACTGCGGTGCGATCCTGGACGGTTGGGCCGGTGACGCCGCCGTGAGCTTCACCGTCGGCACCGCCCGTCCCGAGGACACCGCACTGATCGACGCCACCCAGCGCGCCCTGGAGGCCGGCATCGCCGCCGCCGTCGTCGGCAACCGGACCGGCGACATCTCCCACGCCATCGGCCGCGTCGTCCGCGCCGGGCGGTACGGCACGCCGGAGGGCTACGGCGGACACGGCATCGGCCGCCGCATGCACGAGGACCCGCACGTGTCCAACACCGGCCGCCCGGGCCGGGGTTACCCGCTGCGCCCGGGCCTGGTGCTGGCCATCGAACCGATGCTCACCGCCGGCGGCCGCGACGACTACGACACCGATCCGGACGGCTGGACCCTGCGCACCACCGACGGCACGCGCGCCGCCCACATCGAGCACACCGTCGCGATCACCGAGGACGGCCCCCGCATCCTCACCCTCCGCTGAAGCCGCCCGCGGACACCGGCCTAAGCTCGACGCCATGACCAAAGGCGTGATGTTCGATTTCTCAGGGACCCTCTTCCGGGTGGTCTCCACCGCCGAGTGGCTGGCGGCCTACGCCGCCGCCAGCGGCCTTGCCCTGCCCGCCGACGCCCTGCCCGAACTGGTCCACCGACTGGAGGAGTTCGGCGCACTGCCCGGCGGCGTGCCGCCGCGCCGGATCCCGTCCGAGGTCCAGCAGGCCTGGGACACCCGGGACTTGACCCCCGAACTGCACCGCGCCGCGTACACCGCGCTGACCCGCGCCGCGGCCCCGCCCGCCGTCGTCGACGTGGACGCCCTCTACGAGACCCACATGGCGCCCGCCAGTTGGCGCCCGTACCCGGACGTCGCCCCCGTGCTGCGCGAGCTGCGCCGCCGGGGCGTCCCGGTCGCCGTGGTGAGCAACATCGGCTGGGACCCGCGCCCGGTCTTCCGCGCCCACAGCCTGGACGAGCTGGTCGACACCTACGTCCTGTCCTACGAGGTGGGCGCCCAGAAGCCCGACCCGCTGATCTTCGAGACCGCCTGCGCCCGGCTCGGCCTCGCCCCGGCCGACGTGCTGATGGTGGGTGACGACCGGACCTGCGACGGCGGCGCGACCGCGCTCGGCTGCGTCTTCCACCCCGTCGACCACCTGCCCGTCTACCAGCGCCCGAACGCCCTCGCACCGCTGCTCGCGACACTTCCGGACTGACCGGTCCGGGGTGACGGAGGACACGAGGTGGCGCCCCGTCGCCCGGAGTAGCGTGCGGGGCATGACCGATCAGGACTTCACCACCCGCATCACCGTCCGCGGGTACGAGACCGACAGCCAGGGCCACCTCAACCAGGCCGTCTACCTCCAGTACGCCGAGCACGCCCGCTGGGAGTACCTGCAGGCGGCCGGGATCCGCCAGGCCGACCTGGTCTCCAAGGGCGTGGGCCCGGTCGTCCTGGAGACCACGATCAAGTACCTGCGGGAGCTGCGCGCGGGCGACTCGGTGGACGTCAGCTGCTCGTTCGCCTGGCGCGACGGCAAGACCTTCCAGGTGGTGCAGCGGCTGGTCCGCGAGGACGGCGTACTCGCCGCCGAGCTCACCGGCGTGGGCGGCATCCTCGACCTGGCCGAGCGCAGGCTGGTCGCCGACCCGCGCGAGCCGCTGCGCGCCCTCGCCTCCGACCCGGCCCTGCTCGGCCTCTGACGCCCCTTCCGGAGAACCACCCCGATCTCGACCACCGGAGGCCGCACCCGGCTGCGGCCTCCACCGGCGGGCGGGGGTTTTCCCCACCTCCGACCGGCCCGCTGCCCGGATGGGCCCGAACACCCCGTCCACAGCAGACTCTTGGGCATGCCGAAGAACACGATCACCGCCACCGCCGCCGCGACCGCGGCCGCCGCCCTCGCCGCCACCGCGCTGACCGCCCTGCCCGCCGTCGCCGCCGACGCCCCCGCCGCCGGGAAGGACCGCCTCGCCTGGTCCGCCTGCGGAGGGAAGGCGGACCCGCGCCAGCAGTGCGCCGACGTCACCGTCCCGCTGGACTACCGCGACCCGCACGGCAAGCAGATCACCCTCGCGATCTCCCGCATCCCGGCCGCGAAACCGGCCCTGCGCCACGGTGTCCTGCTGACCATCCCGGGTGGTCCGGGCGGCTCCGGCCTGAACGTCCCCAGCAGCGCCGCCGGGCGCCTGCCGCAGTCCGTCCTGGACCGTTTCGACCTGGTCGGCTTCGATCCGCGCGGCGTCGGCCGCTCCACCCCGGTCAGCTGCGGCCTGGACCACGACGACCTGGCGATGGTCAAGCTGCGTCCCTGGCCCGCCGCCGACGGCTCGATCGACGAGAACCTCACCACCGGGCGCCGCGTCGCCGAGGCCTGCGCCCGCAACGGCGGACCGGTGCTGCGCAGCATCTCCACGGTGAACGAGGCGCGGGACATCGACAGCATCCGCCGGGCCCTCGGCGAGCACCGCCTCTCCGCCTGGGGCACCTCGTACGGCACCTACGCGGGCGCCGTCTACGCCACGATGTTCCCCCAGCGGACCGACCGGATCGTGCTGGACAGCAACGACGACCCGGACCCGACCCGGGTGGAGCGCGGCTGGCTCGCCGCCTTCGGCCGGGGCGCCGAGGACCGCTTCCCGGACTTCGCCAAGTGGGCCTCCGCGCCGGGCAATCCGGACCGGGTCGCGGACACCGCCGAGGAGGTCCGCCCGCTCTTCCTGGACCTCGCCGCCCGCCTCGACCGGTCGCCGCTGCCCTGGCCCGGCGCCAACCCGGCGGAGCTGAACGGCAACGTGCTGCGCGAGACCATGCTGGAGAGCCTGTACGCGGACGCCAAGTTCCCGGACCTGGCGCGGCTGATGCTGGCCGGTCTCGGTCGTCGCCCGCTGCCCGCCCCGGTGCTGCCGCCGGAGCAGGCGGTGCAGAACACCATCGCCGTCTCGGTCGGCACCCTGTGCAACGACGTGAGCTGGCCCACCGACCCGGCCGCGTACGCCAAGGACGTCGCCGCCGACCGCGCCGCCCGTCCGCTCACCGCCGGCATGCCGGTGAACGTGATGCCCTGCGCCTTCTGGCCGTTCGCCCCCGCCGAGCCGCCGGTGAAGGTGACCGACCGCGGCCCGGCGAACATCCTGCTGGCCCAGAACCTGCGCGACCCCGCCACCCCGTACACCGGCGCGCTCAAGCTGCGGGCGGCGTTCGGGGAGCGGGCCCGGATGGTGACGGTGGACTCCGGCGGCCACGACGTCTACGTCGCCAACGGGAACGCCTGCGGCGACGCGGTGGTGACGGACTTCCTGGTCACCGGCCGCCGGCCGGCGAAGGACGTGTCCTGCCCGGCGCAGTGAGCGGGAGCGGCGGCGCGCGGGGTCAACGGGCCGTGGACGAACGGCCCTTGTTCCTGCGTGCACGTCCGTTCGACCCTCGTGAATGAGTCGAATCTGTCGCGATTTTGTGACAATCCTTCGCCGACACCCAGCCCGCAAGGCGTGTTGACGGCCTTAATGTTCGAACTATGTCACCGAAGAGCCGCCGTCGCATATCCGCCCCGGACCCGGGCGACACTTGGGTGCCGCGCCCGAGGCGCCGTGAGACTCCGCTCGGACTCCTGGGCCACGCGACCAGGTTCCTCGGCGCCAGCGTCCTCGGCGGTGTGCTGCTGGCGGGGCTGATCCTCCCGGCGGCGGGTGCGGTGGGGCTCGGGGCGAAGAGCGGCGCCGAGGGCTTCGAGAGCATCCCCGACGACTTCAAGACCCCGCCGCTCACCCAGGCCACCCAGATCTTCGACGCGAGCGGCGGCCTGATCGCCAAGGTCTACGAGCGGGACCGCACCGTCCTCACCGCCGACCAGATGTCCCCGCTGATCCGCCAGGCGCAGGTGGACATCGAGGACTCCCGCTTCTACGAGCACGGAGCGGTGGACCTCAAGGGCATCCTGCGGGCCGTCACCAAGAACGCCGAGAGCGGTGCCACCGTCCAGGGCGCCTCCACCCTGACCCAGCAGTACGTGAAGAACGTCAATGTGGAGAAGGCTGGCGACGACCCGGAGGCGGTGCGCGAGGCGCAGCGCAAGACGCTCGGCCGCAAGATCCAGGAACTCCGGTACGCCATCAAGCTGGAGGAGGACCTGACCAAGGAGCAGATCCTCACCAACTACCTGAACATCACCTTCTACGGCCACCAGGCGTACGGCATCCAGGCCGCCGCGCAGCGCTACTTCAGCAAGGACGCCAAGGACCTGACCCTGCCCGAGGCGGCGATGCTCGCCGGGCTGGTGCAGAACCCCTCCCAGTACGACCCGAAGCTGCACCCGGTGGCCGCCCAGCGGCGCCGCGACACCGTCATCGACAAGATGGTGGAGAGCAAGCACATCACCGCGGAGCAGGCGAAGGAGGCGAAGGCCGCACCGCTGGGCCTGGCCTACAAGGACCCGCAGAACGGCTGCATCACCGCCCAGGCCGGGATGGGCTTCTTCTGCGACTACGTGCGCCACGTGGTGAAGCAGGACCCGGCGTTCGGCAAGAGCGCGGCCGAGCGCAAGAAGCTGTGGGACACCGGCGGTCTGAACATCTACACCACGCTGGACCCGGACAAGCAGGCCGCCGCCCAGAACGCCGTCTCCACCAAGGTGTTCGTCACCGACCCGGTCTCGGCCGCGATGACGATGGTCGAGCCCGGCAGCGGCAAGATCCTGGCGATGGCGCAGACCCGCCCGTACGGCCTGGAGAAGGAGAAGAACGAGACCGTCGTCAACTACAACGTGGACGCGGTGATGGGCGGGGGCATCGGCTTCCAGCCCGGCTCCAACTTCAAGCCGATCGTGGCCGCCGCCGCGCTGGAGGCGGGCCTGTCGTCCACCCAGCGGTACGACTCCCCGAACCGCATGGACTGGCCGACGATGAAGACCTGCGACGGCACCTGGAAGAACCTCAGCAAGGGCAAGAAGGAGGGGACGATCCCCAACGAGTCCGAGTCCGAGAAGGGCCCGTACGAGCTCAAGCAGGCGATGGCGCTCTCGGTGAACACCTACTTCGTGCAGATGGAGCAGGAGATCGGCCTCTGCGCGGTCAAGCAGATGGCCAACAAGCTGGGCGTGGCGGGCAAGGCGGACGGCTCGGCGCTGCAGGAGGTGCCCGCGCTCGGCCTCGGCACCCAGGAGGTCAGCCCGCTGACCATGGCCAACGTGTACGCGACCTTCGCCGCCCGGGGCAGCTACTGCGCGCCGATGGCGATCAACCGGATCACCACGGTGGACGGCAAGGACGTGCCGGTGCCGGAGAGCCGGTGCACCCGGGCGATGTCCGAGGACACCGCCGACGTGATCAACAGCGTGCTGCTCGGGGTGACCGAGAAGGGCGGCACCGCGCGGGACCTCGGCCTGGACGACGGCCGCCAGATCGCGGGCAAGACCGGTACCACGGACGAGAAGAAGTCGGCCTGGTTCACCGGCTACACGGGCAACCTGGCCGGCTCGGTCTGGCTGGGCAGCCCGGGCACCAAGGTGCCGATGCGCAACATCCGGATCGGCGGCAAGTACCAGGCCGAGGTGTTCGGTGCGACCGGCCCGGGGCCGATCTGGCAGAAGGCGATGAGCGACGCGGTCCGGGCCATGCCGGAGAAGGACTTCACCACCGTCTACATCCCGGACCCGCCCAAGCGCGACCCCGGCTGCACCACCTCCAGCGGCTCGCCGAGCTCGGTCACCTGCACCGGCGCCCCCGCCACCGGCAGCCCGGGCAAGCCGCGCGGCACCAACCCCACCGGCCGCTCCGCCCCGACCACCCCGACACCGCCGTCCGCCCCCTCGGACGCCGAGGACCAGTAGCCGACGCCCCGCGAAGCCCGGCCCCGTCTGAGTACCCGTACTCATGCGGGGCCGCGGCGCGTCGACGGACGATGGCGCCATGCCGCACAGCATCCTCGGCGTCCCCGCCGTCCTCTGCCCCTCGATCGGCTACCTGGCCGGCTCGCTGGCGATCGGCCTCGCCGCCGCACACGAGCTGCGCGCCGACCGGGGCCCGTCCCGCGTCGAGGGCACGGCGTGGCAGTGGACGGCGGTGGTCTGGACGATGCCGGGCTTCCTGTCCGCGATGACCCTCAACCCGTTCCCGGACGGCACCGCGGCCCGCTTCCTGTCCGCCACCGCCCTGGGCACGGCAGGCAACGCCGTACTGCTGGCACTCGCCGCCCACGCCTTGGGGCTCGCATGAACCGGGCTGCATGAGCCGCGCTACCGGGCCTCGAGCGGCTCGCCGCTGTCCTGGTCGAGGTTGAACACCCGCCGGTAGGAGTCGGTCACCACGGTGATCTGCTCCCGCCCGGTCCAGCTCGCCTCCACCAGCCGGGCGTCGTCCGGGCCCCCGCCGATGTCGGCCAGCGACCAGCGCCGCGCCTCCCAGCCCTCGCCGGACTCCAGGAACACCTGCCAGTGCTCGCCCGGGGCCGGCCCGGTGGCATACGAGCGGTGCACCACCACCAGCGCCCGTTCCGCCCCGGCCGGGGCGGTCTCCCGGCTGCGGGTCTCGGCCGCCGACACCTTGTGCGCGGCCAGCGAGCCGAGCAGGAACACCACCCCCGCGGTCACCGTGACCGTCCGGGTGGCGGTGCGCAGCGCGGCGACGCGCAGGTCCCCCAGCCAGGCGGCGGCGATCAGCGCCGCCAGCGCCGCGCCGAGCAGCAGTTCGGGCCGGTTGAGCAGGTCGGCGACCAGCATCCGGCCGCCCGAGCGGCTCTCCCACTGCCCCTCGGTGTACAGCAGGACGGCGGCCAGCCCGCCGGCCGCCAGCATCCGGACCAGGACGCGCCTGGTCCGGGACGTGCGCTTGTCCATCGTCCCCCCGATCACGGTGTCACAGCTCGGCGAGCAGTTTGCGGCCCTCCGGCCAGTCGCCCAGTCCGGAGTCGGAGTTGAGGTGCCCGTGCGCGCCCTGCTCGACGTACCGGGCGCCCCAGGCCGCGGCGAAGGCGCGGGCCCGCTCGGGGGAGACCCACGGGTCGTCGGTCGAGGCGACCACCACGGTCGGGAACGGGAAGGGCTCCAGCGCCACCGGGCGGAAGTCCACCAGCTCCGGCACCTCCGCGGTGTCGATGTCGGCCGGGGCGACCAGCAGCGCGCCGCGCACGGCGGCGAGCTGCTCGGCGGTCGCGGAGGCCACCCAGCGGGCGGCCGTGACGCAGCCCAGGCTGTGGGCGACCAGCACCACCGGGCCCTCGGCGGCGGCCGCCGCCACCGCCGCGTCCACCCGGGCCACCCAGTCCTCGCGCTCCGGGTGGTCCCAGTCCGCCTGCTCGACCCGGCGGAAGGTCTCCGGCTCGGCGGCCTCCCAGTGGGTCTGCCAGTGCTCGGGACCCGAATTCTGGTAGCCGGGGAGGACGAGGTAGGTGGTGCGGTCCGGCATCGGGCTCCTCCGGGTGAAGGTCGATCGTGGGCAGCAGGAGTCTAGGGCGCGGGCCGCCGGACGCAGCAGCCGGGCGGTTCACCCGGCGCGCACTCCCCGCAACCGGCGTGCGCACTTCCGTATGCGCCGCCGTACGCCCGGTGCGCCCTGTTGCCAACGGTGCGACGGGTACGGGAGGTTGGACCGGGCCCCGGGCGGTCGTCACCACCCCCGGCCCGCAACGGACCTGACGCTCGATCACATGGAGGGATGTCGGCGATGGCATCGAGGATCCTGCTCGTCACCGGGGACGCCGCCGAGTCGCTGGAGGTGTTCTACCCGTACCAGCGACTGCGCGAGGAGGGCTACCAGGTCGACATCGCGGCACCGACCAAGAAGCGCCTGCAGTTCGTGGTGCACGACTTCGTCGAGGGCTACGACACGTACACCGAGAAGCCCGGCTACACCTGGCCCGCCGACATCGCCTTCGCCGACGTCGACCCGGCCGACTACGTGGCCCTGGTCATCCCCGGCGGCCGCGCCCCCGAGTACCTGCGCAACGACCCGGACGTGCAGCGGATCGTGCAGCACTTCCTCGCCGGGGACAAGCCCGTCGCGCAGATCTGCCACGGCCCGCTGATCACCGCCGCCGCCGGGGTCCTGGACGGCCGCCGCACCTCCGCCTACCCGGCGCTGGCCCCGGACATCAAGGCCGCGG
Source organism: Kitasatospora sp. NPDC023120 (assembly GCF_055560835.1). NCBI lineage: Bacteria > Bacillati > Actinomycetota > Actinomycetes > Kitasatosporales > Streptomycetaceae > Kitasatospora > Kitasatospora sp. NPDC023120. The sequence goes on from NZ_JBVHHY010000020.1 coordinate 34,475, forward strand.
GCGCCGAGTTCGTCGACGGCGAGGCCGTGGTGGACGGCGTGGTCGTCTCGGCCCGCGCCTGGCCCGACCACCCGGCGTGGCTGCGCGCCTTCATCGAGGTCCTGCGCAAGCACGCCCCGGTCGCCTGACCGGCCCGCCTGCCCGGGCCCGGAGCCGTACCCTGAACCGCCTCGGGGTACGGCTCCGGGGCTGTCCGGTCACCGTCCCTGCGGGACCCCAACCGCCACCGCCGTCCCCTCCCGTCCCGGCGCCGGAGGCCGACCTTCTACGCTGACCGGCGGGTCGTACGCCGGTACGGCTGAGCGTCAACAGGAGGACGAGCCATGGCAGAACCGCTGATCGCCGCAGTCGGGGGCAAGGTGCCCGCGGTCGACCCGAGCGCCTTCCTCGCACCGAACGCCGTCGTGGTCGGGGACGTGACCGTCGGAGCGGGCGCGAGCGTCTGGTACGGCGCGGTGCTGCGCGGCGACGCCGAGTCCATCAGCGTCGGCGCCGGCAGCAACATCCAGGACAACTGCACCCTGCACGCGGACCCCGGCTTCCCGCTGGTGGTCGGCGAGCGGATCTCGGTCGGCCACAACGCGGTGCTGCACGGCTGTACCGTCGAGGACGACGTGCTGGTGGGGATGAACGCCACCGTGCTGAACGGCGCCCGGATCGGCGCCGGCTCGCTGGTCGCGGCCGGGGCGGTCGTCCCGCAGGGCATGGTCGTCCCGCCCGGCTCGCTGGTCGCGGGCGTCCCGGCGAAGGTCCGCCGGGAGCTGAGCGAGGAGGAGCGGACGGGCATCAAGGCCAACGGCGAGGGCTACCAGCTGCTCGCCGGGGCCCACCGGGAGATCGAGGTTCACTAGAGGCGGGGGTCGGGAGGAGGGTGGCCGGCTCCGTGACCGCGGGTGCGGGCCGCCGCCGGTCGGCGGCCCAGGCGAGCACCGCGAGCAGCGCGCCCGAGGCGGCCAGGCCCGTGAGCAGCGGCGCGATGTAGGAGTAGCAGGCGAAGAAGCCGCCGCAGCCCAACACCACGGTGGCGAGCGCCAGCCACAGCTGCCCGCTGCGGAAGGCCCGCAGCTCGTGCCCGAGCCCGGACTGGGCGGGGGAGGGCAGCGCGGGCACCAGCCTGGCGATGGCGAGCGTGCCGGCGGCCGCGATCAGCACGACCACCAGCATGGTCGCCCGCCAGCCCAGGTGCTGGCCGAGCAGGGTGGCGGCCGGGACGCCGACGATGTTGGCCACGGTCAGCCCGGAGAACATCACGGCCACCGCCCGGGCCCGCCGGTCCGGAGCGACCAGCTCGGCCGCGGCCACCGCGCCCGCCCCGAAGAAGGCCCCGTGCGGCAGCCCGGTGACCAGCCGCGCAGCGGCCAGCGTCCAGAAGTCCGGCGCCAGCGCGCAGAGCAGGTTGCCAGTCGCGAACAGCCCGGCGAGCGCCACCAGCACCGCCTTGCGCGGCCGTCCGGCGGCCAGCGCGGTGAGCAACGGCGCGCCGATCACCACCCCCAGCGCGTACGCCGAGATCAGCCAGCCGGCCTGCGGGATGGAGACGTGGAGGCTGCCGGCGACCTGGGGGAGCAGACCCATGGCGGCGAATTCGGTGGTGCCGATCGCGAACGCGGTGACGGCCAGCGCGAGCAGCGCGAGAGGCAAGGGGACGACTCCGGGGTGATGCCGAGGACCGGGGGAGCGCGCGGCGGATGAAGGGGGATGACGGCGGACGAATTCGTTCGTCCGGAATCCTAATCCGGTCGGATGACGCCTCCGTGAGGTGCGTGCGACGGGAGGGGGTCGCCAGTCCGGCCTCCGCGCGCGAGACTGGGTGCATGTGCCGCAACATCAAGACGCTGCGACCGCCCGTCACACCCGACGCCGACGAGGACGACTTCCGCGCCGCCGCGCTGCAGTACGTCCGCAAGGTCTCCGGCTTCCGCGCCCCGGCGGCGCACAACCGGGAGGCCTTCGACCGGGCCGTGGACGCGGTTGCCGAGGCCACCGCCCGGCTGCTCGGCGAGCTGGAGGTCCGCGGCTCGCACGCCCGGACCGCCGAGGCCGCCGCCGGGTGACAGGACCGACGCGGACCCGGAACGGACGTCCGTGGACCGAAGCGGACGTCCGCGGACGTCCGCCGACAGGGAGCAGGAGCCGGTGATGAACCCAGCCAAGCGTTACGCCCTCACCTTCCCCGGCACCCCCGGTACCCAGGCCCCGCAGGACGTCGTCGTGGTCACCCGCACCAGCGCGACCGGCCCGGGCGGCCACCCGGTGTACGAGGACGAGAGCGGCATCGTCCGGGCCGAGATCAGCGACTCCGGCGAGGTCCGGATGCTGGCCAGCGGCGGCCACCAGACCCCGCACCTGCCGGTCCACGCCCACCCGCTGCCCTGACCGCGGGGCCCCGGTGCACCGGTCGCGGAGCACTGGTCGCGGAGACCACTCCTCGGGCACAATCACCGCATGATCACAGCGAGTTGGCAGGGCGTCGTCATCGCCGAGAGCGAGGACACGGTCGTCGTCGAGGGAAACCACTACTTCCCGGCAGAATCGGTCCGCACCGAGTACCTGCGGCCCTCCGAGACCACCACGGTGTGCGGCTGGAAGGGCACCGCCGAGTACCACACCCTGGAGGTGGACGGGCGGACCAACCCCGACGCCGCCTGGTTCTACACCGACCCGAAGCCCGAGGCCGAGCACGTGCGCGGGCGGGTCGCGTTCTGGCGCGGGGTGGAGGTCACGGAGTCGGTGGAGGCCACCGGGTCGGCGGGGGGCACCGCGTAGCGCTCCGACCGAGGGGGTAGGAGATCCCCATGGCAGTCTTCCGTAGACCGGGGCGCTCCCGGCCGAACCCCGGGCCGCCGTCCCCCGAGCCGAACCTGGCCGAGCAGCTCGCCGAGCTGGTCGAGGAGTCCGAGCGGCCCGTCGACCACGTCCCGGTCGCCGAGTACGCCGATTACGCCGAGAAGGAGCGCGGCCGCGGCCGGGCCCTGGTGCTGCACACCGCGCGGCGGCTCGGCAGTCGCGGGCGGGCCGCCACCCGGGGCGCCACGTCCGGCAGCAGGGCCCTGACCGAACAGCTGGTGCGGGCCGCCCCGCGGATCCCGGTACGCAACCTCGCCACGCTGCGGGCTCAGCACCCGGGCGCGGACTCGCCGGAGCGGCTCGCCGACCTGCTGGTCACCGGCGCCGTCCGGGCCTCCGGCGCGCTCGGCGCGGGTGTCGGCGCGGCCGCGATGATGCCGGTGCCACTCGCGATGCCGGCGCAGATCGCCGCCGAGACGCTCGCGGTCGCGGCCGTGGAGATCAAGCTGATCGCCGAGCTGCACGAGGTCTACGGTGCCCCGGCCCAGGGCCGACCCGCGCAGCGCGCCGGGGCCTACCTCGGCGCCTGGGCCAACCGCCGCGGGATCGACGCGTCCCTGCTGGTCCGCCCGGCGGGCTTCGCCGCGCTGGCGGTCAGCGCGGAGGTGCGCCGGCAGGTGCGCCGCCGACTCACCCGCAGCTCGCTGCGCCACCTGCCCGTGCTGATCCCGCTGCTGGTCGGCGCGGGCATCGGCGCCACCATGAACCGGCGCGACACCGGCCGGCTGGCCGACGAGGTCCGGGCGGACCTGCGCTCCCGCCCGTCGGCGGACCGCGCCTACTGGGCCGCGGCCGCGCCCGTGGCGAAAGGCGACACGCCCGTGGCGAAGGGCGACACGCCCGTGGTGAAAGGCGAGCCGCCCGCGGTGGAGGGTGGGCCGGAGTAGAGCTCCGCGCCCCCGGCTAGAGCGTCGGCGGCGACGGCGCACCCGCGCCGCGGCCCGCCTTGACGCCGTTCACCATCGCCTGGTGGAGCGCCCGCGCCGTGATCTCGTCGGCGGCCGGCACCGGACTGCCGGCCACCGTGTACCAGTCCAGCGCACCGGTGTACTGGACGGTCAGCCGTACCTCGCCGTCCACCCAGGTGGTGTGGATGGTGAGGTCGCCGGAGATCGGGCCGACCTCGGCGGTGGTGACCCCGCCGGGGCCGCTGATGATCGACTGGGTGGTCCAGGTCGCCCACGACGCGCGCGGGTCCGCGGGCGGCCGGGCCTGCTGATTGCCTTGGTCGTGTTCGGTCATGCGCCTATCCTCTCCCGCTGGTCGGTCGCCAACCGGGCAGCGACACCTGCGGTCGCGGCGACCGCCCGGTCCCACCGGGCGGTCGGTCAGTGCGTACGGCGGATGGTCAGTCGAGTCGGCCGGATTCGTCCAGGATGGGGTCGCCCTCAGCCTGGGAGGTGTCCTGCGCGTGCAGGTTCTGCATCGAGGTGATGCCCTCTTCGGGGTCTGCGGCGCGGATGTCCTCGTCGCGGTCGGTGCTCACTTCGGCCCGTTCGCTCATGTCGGTCATCGCGGGCTCCGTCTCCTCGGCCGGTCCGGGCACGCCGGGCCGGCGGCGCGGCTGGGCCGGGTGTCTCTCTTCGCCCTTCCAGCCTGCCCCCGCCCCGGCGCCGGGGCCAGCCGGGTGACCGGCGCCCGGTACTCCCGCACCCGGGTCCCGACCGGGCGGGGTCACCAGGTCACGGGCAGCGACCTCATGCCGTAGATGAACGAGTCCGTGCGGAACGCCAGGTCCTCGCGGGGGACCGCCAGTCGCAGCCCGGGCAGCCGCCGGAACAGGGTGGCCAGGGCGATCTGCAGCTCGGCGCGGGCCAGCGGCTGGCCGAGGCACTGGTGCACGCCGAAGCCGAAGGCCATGTGCCGCCGGGCGTCCCGGTCCACGTCCAGCTCGTCGACGGACTGCCGGTCGGCGCCGCCGAACACCGACTCGTCCCGGTTGGCGGTGGAGAGCATCGCGATCACGCCCTCCCCGGCCCTGACCACGGTGCCGCCGAGCTCCACGTCCTCCAGGGCCACCCGGGGCAGCCCGCTGTGCACGATGGTGAGGTGGCGCAGCAGCTCCTCCACCGCGCCGGGCACCGCGGCCGGGTCGGCGAACCGGGCGGTCTGCTCGGGCCGGTCCAGGAGCAGGGCGGTGGAGAGCGAGATCATGTTCGCGGTGGTCTCGTGCCCGGCGATCAGCAGCAGGATGCCGGTGCCGGCGACGTCGCGCGCGGTCAGGTCGTCGCGTGCGGCGAGGCGGCTGAGGATGTCGTCCTCCGGCTGCTCCCGCTTGCGGGCCGCCAGCCCGCTCAGGTAGTCCAGCAGCTCGTTCTGGGCGTCGGAGAGCTTCTCCAGGGTGCTGTTGTTGCTGAGCAGCGTCCGGCTGATGCTCTGGAAGAACTCGCGGTCCTCGTACGGGACGCCCAGCAGCAGGCAGATCACCAGCGAGGGGACGGGCAGCGCGAAGTCGGTGACCAGGTCGGCCTCCGTACGGCCTGCGGTCATCCGGTCCAGTGCCTCGTCGACGATCCGCTGGACGGCCGGGCGCATCGCCTCGACCCGCTTGACCAGGAAGTCCCCGGTGACCATCCGGCGCAGCCGGGCGTGCTCGGGGTCGTCCAGCCGCAGGAAGCTCGGGTTCTGGGCGAGGATCTCCCGGCGGCCGGGGAGCAGGAGCGGGAAGTTCGGGTGGCGCACGTCGGCGCTGAAGCGGCGGTCGGACAGGACGGTGCGGACCTCGGCGTAGCCGGTGGCCAGCCAGCAGGGCTCGCCCCCGGGCAGGACGGCGCGGGCGAGGACACCGGTGGCGGCGGCCTCGGTGTACGCGGGCGGCGGGCTGAACGGGCAGACGGCGGAGTGCGGGGCCGGCATCGGGACGGCGGGGGCGGTGGGTGTGCTCGTCAAGGCGGGGTCTCCTCGCGTGGCGGTGTTCTCCGGTGGGGGGTGGGTGGTGACCGGCGTTCCGTCGGCGTCCTCGGGCGCGGCCGCGGTCCTCAGCCGTCGACCTCGGCGGGCCCGACGCCGGTGGGCTCGTCCTGGGCGGGCTCGTCCTCGGTGACGGTGATCGCGCCGCCGGGGCAGAGCTGGGCGGCCAACCGCAGGTCGGCGAACTGCTCGGGCTCGAAGGTGGTTTGACGGAGTCTCACCAGACTGTCCTGGTCGTCCTGGTCGAAGACGTCGGGGACGTTCGTGACGCACATCCCGGAGCTGCAGCAGCGGTCCCGGTCGACGCTCACCTGCATGGTCGGGCACCTCTCGCCAGTGCGCCGCCGGCTGCCCGGCGGCGGCCTCTCGTTGTCATTGCCAACCTAACCGCCGCTGCTCCGTCCACGGATGGTGCCGTGACGGGATGGTCGAGAATGGCCGATTCGGCCCCTGTCGGAGGATGCGGGCGGCGCGGCAGGTTTGAATCGGCGTCGCCCGGTCAAGCGCGGCTGCCGCCGGCTCGGGGCCGGTTCAGGGCGACAGCCCCTCGGCGGCGGCGATCTCCTGAACCGTCGCGACGGTGTCCGCCTCGGCGGCGCTCTTGTCCGGCCGGTAGCGCACCACCCGGGCGAACCGCAGGGCGAGGCCGGCCGGGTAGCGGGGGCTGCGCTGCAGCCCGTCGAAGGCGATCTCGACCACCAGCTCCGGGCGGACCCGCACCGTCCAGGCGTCCCGCTCGGTCTCCCGGGCCAGCAGTTCGGCGGTCTGCCAGGCGAGCGTCTCGTCGGTGAGGCCCTTGAAGGTCTTGCCGAGCATCACCCACGGGCCGAGCCCCGGCTCGCCCGCCGCCCGGGCGCCCAGGTGCAGGTTGCTGAGGAAGCCGTGCCGCCGACCGCTACCCCACTCGGCGGCCAGCACGACCAGGTCGAGGGTGTGCCGAGGCTTCACCTTGATCCAGCCGATGCCGCGCCGCCCGGCCGCGTACGGGGCTGCCGGGTCCTTGACCAGCACGCCCTCGTGGCCGAGGGCCAGGGTGTCGCGGAAGAAGGCCAGTGCCCGCTCGTGGTCCCCGGTCTCGGTGTGCGCCACCCGCAGGTCCGACGGCACCGCCTCGGCCAGCGCCGTCCAGCGCTCCCGGCCCGGACGGTCCACCAGGTCCTCGCCGTCCCGGTGCAGCAGGTCGAAGAAGCAGACGCTGAGCGGGACTTCGGTGCGCAGCCGCTCCGGATCCCGCCGGGCGGCGGTGCGCGCGGCGGTCTCCTGGAACGGGCGCGGGCGCCCGTCCGCGCCCAGCGCGATCGCCTCGCCGTCCAGCACCGCCGAGCGCAGCGGCAGCGCGAGCGCGGCCTCCGCCACCTCGGGGACGCGCGCGGTGATGTCGTCCAGGCTGCGGGTGAAGACCGCGACCTCGTCGCCGGCCCGGTGCACCTGCACCCGGATCCCGTCCAGCTTCCACTCCAGCGCGGCCGGTCCGGTGCGTTCCAGCGCCGAGGCCACGTCCGGCGCGGAGGCGGCCAGCATCGGGCGCACCGGCCGCCCGACCTCCAGCCGGAACGCGGCCAGGGCATCCTCCCCGCCGGTCAGCGCCGCCTGCGCCACCGCGCGGGCCGAGCCTCGGAACATCAGCGCCCGCCGCACCGCCACCGCCGACACCCCCGCCGCCTGCGCCACGGCGTCCCCGACCACCGCGTCCAGCGCCCCCTGTCGCAGGTCCCCGACCAGCACCGCCCGCAGGAACCCCTGCTCCACCCCGGTCGCCCGGGCGAACAGCCCGTGCAGCAACCGTCGCCGCTCCGCCTGCGCCCCGGCCCCGTGCACCCCCGCGATCCGCTCCAGCTCCCGCTCGACCTCCCGCACCCCGAGCGAGGCCTCCGCGGCCGGCCCCGGCAACCCCCGCAGCGCCGCCGGTCCGACGCCCGTCCGCAAGCGCTGTGACTCCCCGGACAGCAGCGCCACCGCCGCCGGCGCCTCCTGCGCCCCCAACTCCCGCAGGCACCCGGCCAGCAGCCCCGTCTTCGCCCGCCGCCCGGGGTCCGCCGCCACCGCCCGCGACACCTCCGCCAACCGCCGCAATCCGGCCACGCCGCCACCTCCTCCTCCCCAGCATCCGCGCCCGCTCCACGCGCTGCACGAGGGGCGGGTCGGGCCTGGCGGAGCCCGCGGCCCCTGGTGCGCGCCCCCGGGAGGCTCCCATTAATAAATGAATAGCCATTTACTAACGTGCTATGGTCGGTCGCGAACGGAGGAGCCATGCCACGACCACGCACCACCAGCGACGCCGAGATCCTCGCCGCCACCGCGCGTGCCATCGGCGCGCACGGCCCCGGCCGGCTCACCCTGGCGCACGTCGGTGCCGAGGCCGGAGTCTCCCCGGCGACGCTGTCGCAGCGCTTCGGGTCGAAGCGGGGCCTGCTGCTGGCGTTCGCCGCGGACGTCGCCGCGAACGCCGCCGAGCCCTACCGGAGGGCGCGGGCCGCGCACGACTCCCCGCTGGCGGCGCTGCACGCCGTCGCCGAGGAGTTCGCCGGTCACATGTCCACGCCCGAGGAGATGGCCAACCACCTCGGCATGCTCCAGCTCGACCTCGCCGATCCCGAATTCCGCGTCCACGCCGCCGCGCACACCCACGCGGCAGACGCGGCACTGCGGAAGCTGCTCACCGACGCGGTCACGTGCGGCGAACTCCCGCCCGGTACGGACGTGCCGCGCCTGGCGCGCGCCGTCAGGATCACCACGGACGGCTCGCTGCTGCGCTGGGCCCTCACCGGCGACGGCGACCCCGCAGCCCTGCTCCACGACGACCTCGACCACCTGCTCCGGAGGACACCGTGACCTTCACCGCCACCGTCTTCATCGGCACCAGCCTCGACGGCTACATCGCCCGGCCCGACGACGACATCGCATGGCTGACCTCGCGCGGCGAACAGGCCGGCGACCTGGGCTTCCTCGAGTTCCTCGACACGGTCGACGCCGTGGTCATGGGTCGCAACACCTACGACAAGGTCGTCGGCTTCGGCGAGGAGAACTGGCACTACGGCGACCGGCACGTCGGCGTCCTGAGCACCATCCTCCCCGAGGACGCCGACCCGCGCGTCACCGTCTACCGCGACCTGGACGGACTCCTCGCCGACCTCGACGAGCGCGGCATCGAGCACGTCTACCCCGACGGCGGACGGCTGATCCAGGGCTTCATCCGCGCCGGACGCGTCGACAGGTTCATCATCAGCGTCGCCCCGGTCCTCATCGGCGCCGGCCACCGGCTCTTCGGCGAGCTGCTCGAGGACGTCCCGCTGCGCCTGGAGTCGGCCGCCGACGCGGGCGGCGGCTTCGCGCAGCTGCGCTACACCGTGGAGAAGTAGCGCACGCCCCACGGGTCGGCGCGCCCCACGGGTCGGCCCGGTGCCGGCCGCCTTCCAAGTGCCGCAGTGGAGTGCGGGGCTGCCGATCTTGGCCGGGGTGGAGGTCGGGTGGCGGGGCGACGGGGCGTCATGCTGGGAGCCCGCACTGCGCCGTGACCCCCGAGGAGACCGAGATGAGCGACACCCCCACCGCCCGCTGGACCGTGGGCGCGCCCGAGGCCGGCGACTTCGCCGCCTGGCGTGAACTCTTTCGCGGGTACTGCGAGTTCTACCGGGTGCCGTGCCCGGAGGAGAAAGCCGAGCTGGTCTGGTCCTGGCTGACCGACGCGGACCACGAGCTGGACGGGCTGCTGGTCCGGGACGGTGACGGGACGCCGGTCGGGTTCGCCCACTACCGGCCGTTCGTGCGACCGCTGCACGGGGCCGTCGCCTGCTTCCTGGACGACCTGTTCGTCGCGCCCGAGGTGCGCGGCGGCGGGGCGGTCGACCTGCTGCTGGCCCGCCTGCGGGAGATCGCCGCCGAGCACGGCTGGAACACCGTCCGCTGGATCACCTCCGAGACCAACTACCGGGCCCGCGGCAAGTACGACCAGGTCGCCACCCGGACCCAGTTCCTCACCTACGACATGGCCCCGGACACCCCGGCCCGCTGAGGCCGTGACCGGGCCGCCAGGACATTCGTTCGGACTTTCTGTTATCGGCGCGCCGCCGAAAGCTCTCCCAGGTGTCGACACCCGACGAGCCGACCCGGAACAGAGAGCGTGACCACGTGAACAGCGACGACAGGACGACCATCCTCCCGGCGACCGGTGGCGACGGTGGCACGGGCGGCCGCCCGGGTGGCCGGGCCGCGCGGCGGGCCGCCGACCGGCACGCCGGCCGGGGCCGTCGGGGGCGCCGGCGCGGCGGGTTCGTGCCGGTCACCGCGGTCGTCGCCGCCGTGGCCGGGACGGGGCTGATCGCCGCGCTGGCCGGTGCCGGGTACGCGGCGTACGGCGGCAAGCAGACCGATCGGGACACGATGGGCCAGGCGATGGCAGCCGACGCGCTGATCGCCGCCGAGCTCGGCACGCACGAGGGTATCCAGGTGCCCGGTGCCGGGGGAGCGAACCCGGGCGGCGCACCGGCGGCACCGGCCGGTGCGCCCACGACCGGCCCGGCGGCCACCCCGAGCGCCTCCGCCACGCCGACCGCCACCGCCCCGGCCACCCCGACGCCCTCGGCCACGGCGCCCGCCACCCCGACCCCGACCCCCACCGCCTCCGCCGCGAAGGCGACCACCGACGCGACCCGGACCACCGCCGCCGTGGCGACCTCCGCCCGGCGGACCGCCACCTCGCCGGCCACCCCGGTGGGCGGCGGCGCGGCCCCGTCGGACGCCCAGGCGGTCGTGGACCTGGTCAACGCCGAGCGTGCCAAGGCCGGTTGCGGACCGGTCACCGCCGAGCCCCGGCTGGCCACCGCCGCCCAGTCGCACAGCGACGACATGGCCGACCGGAACTACTTCGACCACGCCAGCCCCGAGGGCTACCACGCCGACCACCGGATCGAGGCCACCGGCTACCGCTGGAGCACCTGGGGAGAGAACATCGCCCGCGGCCAGAAGGACCCGGCCGCCGTGATGGACGCCTGGATGAACAGCCCCGGCCACCGCGCCAACATACTGAACTGCGCGTTCAAGCAGCTCGGCGTGGGTGTGCGGACCGGTTCCGGCGGTCCGTGGTGGACCCAGGTGTTCGCCGCCTCGGCCTGACCCGACCCTCGTCCCGCCCTCGACCCACCCTCGGCCCCGCCCGCTTCCGCCCCTTTCCGCCCCCGGCCCGGTCCGCCTCGATCCGGTGTCCGGGCCGGGCCGATTTTCCGATTCCGCGCACATTGTTGTTATCTGATCACTCCCCACACGTCTCCGAGGAGGCAGCGGCGGACGGAAACACGGCAAGACGGAGTGCGGACCATGAACGCTGATGTGCAGAACAGGACCGGGAGCACCCTGGTGCTCGCGGCGCAGGCCGGCGACCGGCAGGCCCAGGAGGCGCTGGTCGCCACCTGGCTGCCGCTCGTCTACAACGTCGCGGGCCGCGCCCTCGGCGGCCATGCCGACGTGGACGACGTCGCGCAGGAGACCATGATCCGCGCCCTGGACGGTCTGGACGGGCTCCGCGACCCGGAGTCCTTCCGCTCCTGGCTGGTCGCCATCACCATGAACCAGGTCCGTCACCGCTACGCCGTCGGCCAGCAGCAGGCCGTCGGCGGGCTGGACGAGACCTGGGAGGTCGCCGACCCCAGGGCCGACTTCACCGACCTGACCATCCTGCGGCTCGGCCTCTCCGGCCAGCGCCGCGAGGTCGCTGAAGCGACCCGCTGGCTCGACCCGGACGACCGCGAACTGCTCTCCTTGTGGTGGCTGGAGGCCACGGGCGACCTCACCCGTGCCGAGCTCGCCGAGGCCCTCGACCTGAGCCCGGCGCACACCGCCGTCCGCGTCCAGCGGATGAAGAAGCAGCTGGAAGTCGGCCGTGTCGTCGTCCGCGCGCTCAGCGCCTACCCCCGCTGCCCCGAACTGACCGAACTCACCACCGGCTTCGACGGCACCCCGAACTCGGTCTGGCGCAAGCGCATAGCCCGCCACATCCGCAGCTGCGCCGGCTGCGACGGCCTCGGCCGCGACCTCTTCCCCGCCGAGGGACTGCTGGCCGGCCTTGCCCTGGTGCCGATCCCGCACGGCTCGCCGATGCTCCTCCACTTCCAGCACACCGCGGCCACCGTCGCCGCCCAGAGTGCCGCCACCGGCACGGCCGCCGGCTCCGGTGCCGGGCTGGGTACGGGCTCGGGCGCCGGTGCAGGTACAGGGGCTGGATCCGGTACGGGAGCCGGCTCCGGCACGGGCCAGGGCGCGCACGCCGGCACGGGCCAGGGCGCGCACGCCGGTGCGGGCGGCGGTCATGGCGGCTGGGCCGGCACCGCCGCCCGCAAGGCCGTCCTGGTGAGCGGCGCGGCCGCCGCGGTGGCCGTGACCACCCTTGCGCTGGTCTGGCCGCAGCACAGCGAGCCCCCGCACGTCGCCGCGCCGGAGCCGACCGTACCGGCCGCCGCCCAGGACACCCCGCCGGTCGCCGCCGCACCCGTGGCCGTCGTCCCCACGCCCGTGCCGACTCCGACGCCCACGGAGACCCCCACCCCGACGCCCACGCCCACACCGACTCCGACTCCGACTCCGACGTCGACCCCGACCCGGACGGTCACCGCCGCGCCGGTGCCCAGCCCGGAACGCCAGATGGTGGACCTGGTCAACGCCGAACGCGCCAAGGCCGGTTGTGCCCCGCTGCGGATCGACCCCCGACTGCACACCGCCGCCCAGAAGCACGCGGACGACATGGCCACCCGCGGCTTCTTCGACCACGTCAACCCGGACGGTGTCCGCGCCGACGCCCGGATCACCGCCACCGGGTACCGCTGGTCCCAGTGGGGCGAGAACCTCGACCGGGGCCCGACCACCCCGGCCGCCGTCTTCGCCCGCTGGATGGACGGGGGCATCCACCAGTCGAACATGCTCGACTGCGGCTTCAAGGACATCGGCGTCGGCCTGGCGACCAGCCCGTCCGGCACCGCCTACTGGACCCAGGACCTCGGAGCACCGATGTCCTGACCCGGTCGAGCGTGCGGAGCAGGCAGGCGGGTCGAGCAGGCGGTACGCCGGACGGTACGGCGGGCGGGACTAGGCGGGGGTGATCCCGACCAGCCCGTCCGCCGAGCCGGTCACGAAGCCCGTGGCGTGCCCGACGACACCGCCCGCGTCGCCCACCTGGCCGGGCACCACGTCGGGCGCGCTGTTGAGCGGCCCGGGCAGTCCCTCCTGGCCGCCCACGGCACTGGCGTGCGCACTCGGCGCGGTGAGGGAGGCCACGACACCCACGGCGAGCGAGGCAACGGCGAGCATGCTGCGCTTCTTCATGGCCCGTCCAACGACACTGCGCCGGAAGGGTTACGGGAGGCGGCCGTCGTGAACCGCCCCGCCCCTCGCCGCCGACGGTGCGTCAGGCGCGGTAGAACGTCCGCCCGGCGGAACCGGAGGAGACCGACCACACCTCGGTTATCAGCCCGTCGGTGATCCGCAGGGTGTCCGTCCCGCTGCGCGCCACGACGCCGCCCTCGCCGTCCGAGAAGCTCGCCAGGTAGGGCCGCGCCACGAGGCCGGACACCACCCCGTCGACCGACTCCAAGTCCACCACCGCGACGCCCTCGGCCTCGAACCGCAGTTCCGACCGCTTGGCGTGCCACTGCCGGATCACCTCGGCCAGCCCCGCCGGCGTCCGCACCTCGTCGAACACCTCCGACCCCGCCTGCGTGTACCGCAGGGTGAAGTCGGGCGCCATGATCTTCTCGGCCAGCCCCAGCTCGCCGTTCCACAGCGCCGTCCAGCGGTCGTAGACCTCGACCCCGAACTCCCGCAGCTCAACACCCATGAGAAAGCCCCCGGTTCCGTTTCGCCGACCGTTCCTCGATCGTGCTCAGGACGCTAGCACCGGCCACTGACAATCCGGCCGGAGCGGGGCTACGGGGAACCCGGAGCGGGGATATGCGGGAAGTTGGACGGCCCGCGAGCCGACCGGGACTCAGGCCGGGCGGCGGGCGGGCCGTGGGAACCACCATGGCCCCACCCGCCCCTGCCGGTCAGGAGCGCGCACCCGGCGACCGGACGCAAACCGACGCGCCGGGGCGTGCAACAGCGGCCCCAGCGGCGCCGTCAGAGCGTCCCGGAGCCCCGCGCCACCCCCGCCCCGTCCGCTCCGCCCGCCACCCGGGCCGCCCCGCCCGGGGCCGCCCCGACCGGAGCTGTGCCGACCGGAGCTGTGCCGACCGCCCCCGCCGGGGAGTCCGACCCCACCGTCCAGTCCGGAAGCCCCGGCATCGGCGGCGTGCGCAGCCCGTACAGCCAGTCGTCCAGGAACCCGCCCAGGTCCTGCCCGGACACCTCGGAGGCCGTCCGCACGTAGTCCTCGGTGGTCGCGCTCCCGTACCGGTACGCGGCCAGGAAGGCGCGCTCGATCCGGTCGAAGGCGTCCGCGCCGACCTTCTCGCGCAGCGCGAACAGCACCAGTGCGCCGCCCGCGTACCGCTGGCTGTCGAAGAGGTGGGCGGCGGTGGGGGAGGCGACCGGCCCGGCGTCGCGCCGCCACCGGTCGCCGAGGCCGTACAGGTGGCGCATCCGGTCGACCAGGCTGGTGTAGCCCCAGGCGTCCGGCCAGCCGCGCTCGTAGCGGTACAGCAGGCTGTAGAAGTCGGCGTGGCCCTCGTTGAGCCAGAGGTCGGACCACCGGGCCGGGGAGACGCTGTCGCCGAACCAGGAGTGCACCAGCTCGTGCATCATGTGCGAACCGATCTTCTCCTCCGGCTGGCGCAGGAAGTTCGGCTTGTAGAGGGTCAGGGTCTGGGTCTCCAGACCGGTGAAGGCGAACGCCTCCGGGTCGTCGGTGTTGGCGGGAAGGATGCCGTAGGCCTCGAACGGGAAGCGCCCCAGGTGCGCCTCGGCCCAGGCGAGTTGGTCGGCGGTGAGGGCCAGCGCGGGCTCCAGCTCGGCGGCGCGGGCGACCGGGACGACGTCGCGCAGCGGCAGGCCGTGCGGGCCGGTGCGCTCGCGCACGGTGTAGTCGCCGACCGAGACCTGGACCAGCTCGGTGGCCATCGGCTCGCGGGAGACGTAGCGCCGGGTGGTGCGGCCGTCGCCGTGCCGCTCGGTCCGCGTCAACTCGCCGTTGGCGATGCCCAGGAGGCCGTCCGGCGTGGTCACCGCGATGGTGAACTGCGCCTTGTCGCTCGGGTGGTCATTGCACGGGAACACGGTGTGCGCGGGTTTTGTGAAAGGGGGTATGAGCCCCATTCGGCCCGGCATCAGATCCTCCCTGGTCGGAGGGGCTAGGACACTGTCACGGCGAGGTCGTCTCGAAGCTCGCGGGCGATCGCCCCTAGGTCGGCGGTGCGCATGGTCGCGAGGTTGACCAGCTCGGCCCGTCGCAGACTGGCCCACTGCCGCTGAGGGCGCTGCAGGGCGATGAGGGCGTCAAAGAGGGCCCCTCGCAGCTGTTCTATCAGCAGCACCAGTTCGCCGGGGGTCATGCTCCCAAGTCGGGCTTCCTGGGCGCGGGAGAGGATTTCCTGGGCTAGGTCGAGGCGGGCGAGTACTGTGGGCGACGGCGGGGGTGCGATCGCGATGCCTGCGGGTTCGGGCCGTTTGGCCGGGGTGACGGGAAAGGCGAGGACTGCTGCACGTGCCGAGCGCATGTTCTGATCGTCCTTGGTCAGCTGGAGGCCGGGGCGTTGGAGACGTAGCCGGGCTACATCTCCGCGGGGATGCCGAGGTGTGCGTCCAGGTCTAGGTCGACGATGCTGAGCGCGGGCTGGTGGCTGCGGATGACCAGGTGTACGGCGGCGGCCAGGATCGGGTCGCAGTGGAACCGGGTGTGCAGGTCGAGGTCAGCTGACACTGTCGCCATCAGCATTCCGCGTACCTCGTTGGTCGGCGCAGCCACGTAGGCGACGCGGTGCTGTTCGGCCTGGCCGGCGGAGCTGTCTGCCCGGGCGGTGGCACGGAAGTCGACCCAGTATGCCCCCGCGGGCATGGTCGGCAGTGCGGAGGCGATGGCGGACGCGGTCTCCTCGGCTGAGTCGAATGAGGTGAGGACGAATGAGGCGCCCTGCGCAGCCTCCCGTGCTGTGGCGGCAGGTGTGCCACCGCAGGCCGGGAGGCCGCAGGTTCTCGTGTCGTGCCCTGCCCTGATGAGGCGGTTGGTGATGGTTCTGGCGTGTGCGGTGTTGCCGAGGATCGTGAGGGTGGTCACCAAGGCCTCCGGACTGGCTGAGACTGATCGATCTCCTAGCGTGGGAGGACCACGGTAGAGGCGCACGCCCGGCGCACGAAACGGAAAAAGTGCACCTGTTTTTCTGCGAACCCACAACATCTGCACCATTTGTCGAACCATCGTCACATTGTGAGTCCCGGGGTCGGCCAGGCCTGCGGTGGAATCTCGCCAAGAGCCGCGGCTGCAAGGTAGACCTCACCACTGCCCACAACCCCGAGATCGGCCTCGCTTGGGTCATGGAGCAGCGACCCGGCAAGCCGCCGGTGAAGCAGCGCCTCAGCCGCCTTCAGGTGCTCCCGCACTGCCGCTGGCCGCAGAGAGAGCGCGTCTGCCGTGTCGGCGACTCGACCGTCGTGAGCGAGCCAGGCAATCACCGTGCGGCGGAGCGGCCGATTGTCAGCGTCCAGGCGCCCCAGGAGGGATGCTGCCCAGGTGTGAACCTCGGGCGTGCCGATAAGGTCGGCGAACGTCACCTCTGGGGACGGCGGCGGCAGTTCCTCAGTGCTGGCGTGGACTTCGAGCGTGACATCGAGGACGGCGCGGTCACGGAAGCCGTCAAGGTCCAGGTCGAGGAGTCGGCCCACTTTCTGCACCCGCTGGGCGACGATGTTCCGGCTGGTGAAGAGGATCCGGGCGGACGCCGAGTTGTTGAACACGAGCCCCAGTCGGACAGTCTCCCTGAGCTGCTCGCGCCGGTTCGCCGGCTGCCGGAGAAGGGGAGCGAGGAAGGCCGTAGCCCAGGCGGCGGCGCGGCGGTCGAGGACATGGGCCAGGCGGATGTCTGAGCTGTATAGGGCGGCACGTCCGGCGGTGTAGCGGGCACTGAGGAGGGCGTTGGAGGCGTCTCCGTAGGCCTGGGCGGTGTGGGCCAGGTTGGAGATGCCGCTGCCGCCGAGATGCCAGTTCGGGTGCAGGTCGGTGATGGCTCTGAGTCGCAGGCCGGTCAGGTCCCAGCCGTTGGTGACGGCGCGGCTAGGTAGGGGTGCGACGACGATGATGTCGGATTCGTAGGCGGGACAGCGGGTGACGAGTGCGCTCGTGCCGACGGATTCCTGGCAGGCGGCGATGACGTCGTTGCGTTCACGAGGGAGGCCTTGTGCGATGTAGACACGGCAGGAGTCGGTTTCAAGCGTGCCCGGGTTGAGGAGTGGCCCGATGACGCGTTGGAAGTGGTCGGGGTGTCCGGTCATGAGGAGCTGGAGTCCGGCGACTCGGACCTGGTCGAGAAGTGCGTGTGGGTCTGGGTGGTGCATGGCGGTGTCGTCCTGTCTGTCCTTGGATCGGCGTCTCCTGTCGCGGTGGGGTTAAGGAGGATTCGGGCAGCCAGGTGGCGGATCGGTTGTTCGGTCTGGGCGTGGTGGCTGCGGGGTGAGGGAGTCTGCAGCCTGTGGGCATGGGGCCTCCTGGTGGGGTCAGTAGGCGTTCGGGCGTGTGGCGGGCGCTCAGGGTTCCATGCGGCTGGGGCGTGCGCCTAGCGATACATCGAACGAATGATCAACATTTTGATTACTCTCCGCGGCTACTCCTCTGCGTGTATGCCCCGGGGTGTGGGCAGACCCTATCGAACATGCGACCGACAAGATGCTCACCTTGGCATGCAGACATTTGTTCATGATCGCGCCAACGTCAAGGGGTGCCGACCCCGCCCCGACGACCACCAGACGACCGCCAGCTGCAGGAACGCCGCGAGGTCGGCGACCGGATCAGGTACCTCCGGCGCCAGCAGGGCGTCAGCCAGGAGCGCCTCGCCGAGATGATCGACCGCGACCGGCAGTCCATCTCCAACTGGGAGAACGGCCGCACGCCGCCCAACCTGGACGATCTCGTGGCCATGGCGCGTGTGCTCGGCGTTGCGACCTGGCGACTGTTCTACGGGTAGAGCCCTGGCCGGCCGCACCGCCGTGCGGTCGGCCAGGGAGTCCTGTTACTCCGTCGGCACCGAGGTTCAGCGGGAATGGCGGCGCGGACGCGGTCCGCGCGTGCGCCCCGGGCAGCCCTCGTGACCGTCGACGAGCTCGAGGCGCTCATCCACCGTGGTCACGAGGCGGCCGTAGACCTCGGCGCCACATCCGATGCAGGTACCGGTGGTCATTACGACGTCGACCGGCGTCCCGCCGTCGGCGGTCACCGGCCCACCGCCCCACCCGGGTCGGAGCGGTACCCGGCGGGGTATCCGGCGAGATTCACTCGGCCACGGACCCACGCCTCGGCGCTGTCTCGGAGCGGGAACTCCAGCGGGCGCTGGCCGCCGGTGCCGGCCGGGAGCAGGTCGCCGGTCAGCGCGTCCCGGATCGCCCACGGACGTCGGCCTCGCCGGTCGTCCAGAAGCTGTTCGACGGTGTACCGTCCGGCAATCCGCTGGGCGACGGTCAGCCCGTCGGAGTGCGACACGCGCACGATGGCGCGCTCACCGCCAGCGAGGCCGATCGTGATGGTGGTGGTGGCATCGCCACCCATCCAGCGCTCGAGGTCGGCGGTGGAGCCGCTGCCCAACATCCGTTCCATTCCGCGCCACTGGCAGCGGTCTATCGGCAGCGCGCGTACCGCCGACCACACCGCGTCCAGTGCCTCCAGGGGTGGCGCGGTAACGGGGTCGAGGTGGCCATCCACTGACACTGTGAGGGGGCCCTCGATGCTCACTCGGCACGCTCCTCGCGGATGCAATCGGGGTGGGCAACTACAGGCCAGCTGAGCGGTGCTTTCCCCTGCTGGGTAACGGTGGGAACGTGGCCAGCGGGCTCTAACTCGCCGCTCTCGCCACCGCAGTGGATGCACGCCAACTCGTGGAGTTGAGCCCGGGTGTATCGGACAGGTGTCACGCTCTCAGGTTCGTCCGATGTGACATCAATCCCGATACCCAGGCGGTAATCTCACCGTGAGATGCATCCTCGAGATTGCGGAGGAACACCATGGGCATCGCCCTGGAACCGATTGCCCTTCCGGATCTCGCATGGCAGAACGGCGAGGTTCGCGACGCGCTCCGCCGCCGAGATGTTGCCACGCTGTTCCGCTACGTTCAGCACCACAGCGGCGCCAGCCAGGCCCGTATCGCGGCCCAGACTGGTATGACCCAGAGCCGCGTGAACGAGATCATCAACGGTAGACGAGCAGTTACGCAGCTGGACGTCTTCGAGCGCATCGCCGACGGTCTTCAGATGCCCGACCCGGCTCGCCGTCTACTCGGCCTCGCCCCACGCGCCGAGGGCCAGCGCGCCGTCGGCGCGGCTTTCGATCTGGCCGCGTTTCCGGAAATCGTGCGGGTCTACAACGACCAGGCCTCGGCAACCTCTGAGATCCAGCGCGCGGCCCGGGCGGCGGCGGAGCTGGACGTATTGGCCGTACGCGGGCTTGGTCTGCTCGCCCTCCGGGACTCGTTGCTGCGGCAGCACCTCGACCGCGACGGAGACCCCGGGCCAAGGCTGCGGGTGCTCCTCCTCGACCCCGAATCGCCGGCGGTCGCCCGGCGGGCGGCGGAGATCGGTGAGTCGGCTGAGTCCCTCGCGAGCGGCATCCTGCTCGCGGAGGCCCGACTCCGGGAGCTGGCCCAGATCGGCCAGGTCGAGGTCTACCGGTACGCCACGGTTCCAGTGTGGCGCCTGATCAGGCTGGATCGCACTCTCTACGTCGGGGCGTTCGATACGGGTTGGGAGGGGCACGAGTCGGCAACGTATAAGGTGCTGCCCACCCCCAGCGGGCCCTTGTATCGGGGCTGGCGAAGGCAGTTCGAGGTGTTGCTGGACGGCGCTGAGCGCGTGATCTGACGGAGGGACCACGATGGCGATCGAGGCGGAACTCAAGGCGGTTGTGCGCGACCCTGAGGCGGTTCTCAAGCAGTTGGAGGACCGGTACGGCGCCGGCCGGGCCGAGGTCTACCGCGACACCTATTACGACGCGCCTGACGGCAGTCTGATGAGCGGTGATCGCGAGCTGCGGATCCGTACCGTCCACAGCCCCGACGACACCCGTACCGTGCTCACCTACAAGGGGGCTCGGATCGACGAGGCCTCCGGGTCGAAGCCGGAGCACGAGACCCGCGTCGAGGACGAGGATGCCGCGCATCAGATCGTCCAAGGGCTCGGGTTTGCGCCGCGCATCCAGTTCGAGAAGCGGTGCCGCAACTACAGCTTCGCGCGGGACGGCCGTCGCCTCCTGGCGACGCTCGTCCGGGTTCCGGAGCTGGACGCCACGTTCATCGAGGTAGAGACTGCCGCGGCCACCGAGGCCGACCTCGCACCGGCGCTCGCCGCGGTCCGAATCGTCCTCGCTGATCTTGGGATCGGCGAGGACGACCTGACAACGGAGCTCTACACCGACGCTGTCGCCGCTGCTCGGCCCTGACACGACGAAGCGCCCCCGCCCTCCCGAAGGACTCCGCCTCGCCGTTCACGCGGCGAGGCGGGCCCGAAGGAGAGCGGGGGCGTGGTCGTTCAGGGGTGGAGCGCGGCGTACACAGCTGCGGCCGCCCCGGCGATGCCGCCGAGGGCGCCGATCGTCGGCAGCGGCCAGCGGGCACGCTTCAGGGCCTCGACATCGGCCCGCAGCTGGGCGATGTCGGCCTCGTGGACGGCTGACTGCTCCTGGGCGCGGATCCGTGTCTCGTGGTCGGCGATCCCAGTCGTGGCCGAGTCCAACTTGGTCTCGAGTCGGGTCAACACCACCAGCAGGTCCACCGTCGTAGGGGTAGGGGGCGGGGCAGTCACCCGCGGCTCCCGGCCGGCGGAACGAGCGGGTCGGGCAACGCCAGCCGGGACGCGACCGGCGCGGTCACCTGGGTCCGGGTCCACATCGCCACCGCCGCCGCGACCACCGACATGGCCACCGCCTGCTGATCCGACGACCAGTCCAGGCCGTACCCGACCGCCAGCGCGATGCACGCCTGCACCAGCCCGAGTATCGCGGCGCCCGCGCCGTCGTGGACGATGAGCGCCACGATCAGGCCGACCCCTGCGGCGGCAGCCGCGTTGATGAGGGCCTGCTGGTCCGGGCTGACGTTTAGGCCGAACGCGGCGCCGGCCTTGACCAGCACTGCGACCAGGGCGAGCCACAGGGCGGGCTCACGGCCCAGGATGCGAGGCATCAGTTGTTCTCCTTCGGGGTGGTGGTGACGTGCATGTCGACGCCGGCCGCGAGGGCCTTGGTGACGGCGCTTTCGATGGCGGCGGTGACAGTGGCGGTGTCGACGCCGGCGGTGCGGTCGAGGAGGGTCTGGACGACGGCGTCCTGGGCAGCGATCTGGGCTCGGGCTGCCGCGAGTTGGAGCTGCACGGGGTTGGCCGCAGCTGCAAGCCACTTCGCCGGCACGAGGGCGTCGTCACCGGTCCGCTGCTGCCAGCTGGCATCCACGTTCGGCAGGCCGTGCTCCCACACGGCCGCGGGGATCCCGGAGATCAGGTCGAGGAGGCTCGGGGAGCCGTCGCCGGTGTAGTGCCGGCCGGACCAGGTCACGTCGTCGCGGGCGGCGAACACCCCCTTGGCGACCAGTGCGATGATCTCGTCGTCGGTGCGAGCGGCCATGTCGTCTTCCTCCTCGTTGGGTCGTGGGGCGCCGGCCTGGACCCAGGTGTAGAGCGGTCCGCCGGGGCAGTCGGTCTGGTAGCCGTCCCTGTGGCCCTTTATCTCGGGGCCCGCGGGGCCGTGCTGCTGGCAGTACTCGATGGCGTCCCGCAGCCCGTTGAGCTGTTCCGGGGTCGGCACGGTCGAGCCGGAGGAGCCGACCAGTCCGCACACCGCGTAGTGCGCCTCGTTGAGCGGGACGTCGCCGTTGGCGCTGTTGCGCCGGTTCAGCCCGCGCCCCTCGAACACGTAACCGTGCTCGCATACGACGAACGAGTAGCCGATGTCGGACCAGCCGTTGCCGTCCATGTGGGTTGCCTGCAGTTTCCGAACGTATGCAGGGCAGGTGGAGTGGTCGCCGAAGGTGTACGGCTCGCCCAGGTAGTGGACCTTCACGCCGGCACGGGGGCTGGCATACGGGATCGAGCCGTTCGGCTCCCGCCACGGCCGCGCGCCCCACTGGTCGCGGGTGACCAGCCGCAGTCCCGGCCATGCGGCTGGAGGCGGTGCCGCGGGGGAGGCAGGTGCCCCGCCGGCCCAGGCCCGAAGGTCGTCGATGCTGCCGACGTACACGTTGGCGTCGACAGGGCTGTCCGTCCACTGGTGGAACCGCCACTGGGCCTGGACACGCGGGGAGCCAGCCGAGACCCCGTAGTCGGCGATCCACAGGAAGGCCCCAGCGTTGTCGTCGCCCCGGTGCCACCAGTCCGTGTTGGTGTACAAACCGACCCGGTTGTTCGGGTAGCGCGCCGCCACGGCCGACAGCCAGGTGTTCTTCGCCGCCGTTGCCTGCACATCGCTCACTGGCTGCCCGTAGGGCTCGAAGTCGAGCACCAGCAGCTCGCCTGGCGGGACATCGCCCACCACTCGGCAGAAGTGATCGATCTCCCCCTGGACCGGGTTCTCGGCGTGCAGGAAGTGGTAGTGGCCAACGGCGATGCCGCGGCGCCGGGCCTCGGCCACCTTGGCCGCGTAGCCGGTCTGCTCACTCCGCGCGCCCTCGCTTGCCTTGACGAACACGAACTCAGCGTCGAATGGAATCGTGGACTGGTAGTCGGAGACGTCATAGCCCCGCGCGAGCACCACGGTCCCTCCTCTCACAGGCCTTTGGCGGTCAGCCAGGTGCGGGCCGCGGCCGCGAACGCCGCGTCCGGGTTCGCCGGAGTCGGTTGCGGCGTGGGCGGGGCGGAGAGCACGGGCACCGTGACGTCGCCCTGCTGGGACAGCAGCCACTGCAGGTCCGGCGCCGCGAGGTAGCCGCGCCCGTCCTGCCCCCAACCGTTGCCCCACGAGTTGGTGAGCCAGAACCTGTCGGTGCTGGCATCCCAGCCGGTGATCTCGATCTCGTGGCCACCCGCGACGCCGGATGTCGGGTCGACCGGGATCCGCCCGTCGGTGCCCGGGGTGAACATGCTCTTCAGCCACGGAATGCCGAGCAGCGCGGGCCCGGACTGCAGTGCGGAGCGCACCGCAGAGAGGGCGAACGCGTGGCTGTAACTGGTGGCCAGGCCCAGCGCCTTGAGCGCCTTGGCGACGCCGAGGCCGCTACTGCCGGTATCGGCGGGTGGGTACTGGCCAGACACGTCGTCCAGGACGGTGGCCAGCGAGTAGAGACTGACGGCGAAGGCCTCGTTGAGCGAGTGCTCGCCGGCCTGGAAGACACCGTGGGACGATGCGGCTCCGGCAGGGCTGATGGTGACGGTGGTGGCTCCCGTGCGGCCGGTACTGTCCGTGCCGAGCAGGCCGGTCGCGGCGTTTCCGGTGCACGACCCGAGCTGGCCCTGGTCGAGCACGGGTATGCGGCGAGTCCACGACGTCGTGGCCAGTGCTGACCGCGGCAGGACGCCGTGCGCGTAGGCGAGGGACCGCGGGTCGTGGTCGACGATCCGTCCGAGGGCGGGGGTCATCGAGCCTCCTCGGGGGTGGGAGTGCCGTCGATGGCAGCGGTGTCGGTTTCCGGATCGGCGACGCCGAGGCGCGCGGCGATGGCCTTCGTCCAGGCCAGGGCTTCCCTGTCGACCTCGTAGTCGTGCTCTGCCCGCAGGCGGTCGTGTTCCGCCTGCCGGTTCTGGCTGAGCAGGAGGATCGGCCCGGTGAAGCCGGCCTGAAAGCTGTAGACCAAGTTGAGCAGGACGAATGGGTACTCGTCCCAGCGGGACCAGCCGTGGATGGTGTTCGCCCCGATCCAGGTGCCGGTGAACATCGCCTGGGCGATGATGAACCGCCAACTGCCCATTCCGCCCGCCAGGCCGTCGGCAATGCGGTCGCCGAGCGCCCGGTCGTCGTGACGGACCTGGTTCGCGGGATGCTGGTGCCCCGAAGAGGGGGCGGCGTCCGGGCGGCTCACGTGCCGCCCCGCCTGGTCTGGTGCAGGTCGATGCTGGCGATCGGCACGGGTCCTCCGGAGAAGTGACGAAGCCCCCGAGAGCGGGGGCACGGTGAGCGGGAGCCGGGCAGGTCAGGCGATGCGGGTGGCGACGAGGACGGACCCGGACTTGACGGTCGTGGCAGTGGTACTGGACGCCCCTTGGGCGAACTGGAACTGCAGGTTGCCGGACGTTGCGCTGGTGACCACCACACCGCCAGGCCTGAGAGCCATCGGCGTCGAGGTGCCGTTCGTGCCGAGCCGCCGGGTCGTCGCGAAGCCAATCGACACAGCGTCGTATGCGGTCAGAGCGCCGGTGGGCACCCCGAAGGACGACCAGGAGCCGGTGGCTCCACTGGGGACCGTGAGGGTGCACTGGAGGTCGCCGGCGGGCGAGTTGTCGCCGGTGTAGGAGATGTAGCCGTCGATCCGGTACGTCGCGTTGGCCGCCAGCGCGACGACGAGCGCGGAGTCATTGACCAGGGTTGTCGAGCTGGTCACCGACTGGTTGGAGGCCTTGTAGGCGGCTACCCGCTGTCCGATGCCCGACACCGTCAGGTTCCCGGTGACGGACAGGTTGCCGGAGACGGATCCGCTGCCTGCACTCAGGCTCCCGGTGACGCTTGCGCTGCCCGCTGTGAGGGCGCCCGGAAGGGTGACGGCGGCGGCGGTCACACTGTTCGTCGTGGACGAGGCATAGCTCGTCGCGGTGACGGTGGCGCTGTCGATGACGGTGGCACTGGACCCCGTGTCGACCTTGATGGAAGATGTCGCCCCGGCGCCCGGCGAGGCCTCCTGAACGCCAATCAGGGACACACCTGTGGCGCTGCCGGTGACCCAGAACGCCGCGGCCTTGTTGACGGTGCTGTAGCAGCCGATCAAGGTGTGGACGGACCCGCCGGAGACCTTGAACCCGGATCCGTCCTGGCTGACCTGGGCGACGATCGTGTCGGCACCGCAGGCGTTCAGGACGTTTCCGGACCCGCTGCTGATCAGGTAGCCGCCGCCGCAGGCGGACGCCTTGCACCCGGTGAGGGTGGTGTACGACACCGACGACAGGTTGAAGCCCTGCTGGGTGCTGGCGCTGCCGACGGCCGCGCAGGCGTCGAGGGCGTTACCGGTGCCGCCCGAAAGGTAGAAGGCGTGCCCGGCCACGCTGGAGACGCTGACCGAAGCGAGGCTGCATCCGGTGGGCGTGACCAGTTGGACGCCGTGGCTGCCGAACCCGGTGACGGCGACGTTGTTGACCTGGCACGAGGTGACCGGGTTCGCGCCGCTGTTGGCCTGCATGTACAGGCCGACGCCGGTGCCGGACCCGGGGCCTTGCAGGGTCAGGTTCTGGATGGAGACGTAGTTGAGGGTGGTCGGGTTGTAGGCGACGCCGTGGGCGCTGGTGGAGGTCTGTTTGAGGATGGTGGCGCCGGGGCCCGCGCCGAGGAGGCTGACCTGGTTGGCCGGGGCGAGCGCGGACGACAGCACATACGTACCGGCGGGGAAGTACAGGGTGCCGCCCTTGGTGGCGGCTGCGGTCAGCGCGGACTGGATCGCGCTGGTGTCGTTGGTGGTTCCGTCGCCCTTGGCGCCGTAGGTCTTGACGTTGAGGTAGTCGGTGCCGGACACCGCGCCGGGTGCCTGCAGGGTGAGGTTGCCGGAGGCGTCGGAGGTGAGCACGCTGCCGGTGGCGGCACCGGACGGTACCTGCGCTGGCGGGCTTCCGGTAAGCACGAGGGTGCCGGTCATGGTGTCGCCGGCCTTGGCGACGCGGTCCGCCGCGCCGTACATGGAGGCCGTCATATGAGCTTCCCGAGGATCACGTAGGTGCCGACCTGGCCTATGCGTACGGGCATGGCAAGCACGGAATCGTTCGCCGCTGGGGTGTAGGACGACAGGCGCCGGTAGGGCCCTGTGAGCGCGGTGGCCCCGTTGATGTAGGCCTTGGGCTGGCCGCTGCTATAGGCGGGGTCGATGACTGCGGCCAGCGCGGCGAGCGGGAACCCGGAGTCGATGCTGGTCGTGCGGTTTTCGAGCCGGCTGATGCGCTGCTGGATGTTCTGCATCGTTGCGGCGAACCGGGATTCCAGCGGGTCGGGGTAGCGGGTCACCAGCGGCCTCCTCTCTCTGCTCTGTCAGGCGCCCACGGCCGATGTCTGGAGCTGGATCTTCTCGGCCTGCTGCGGGCCCGGCGGGTACGCCGTCCACCCCACGACACGCACGCGTTGCTGCAGGCCGGGCTGTCCGTTCGGGCCGGGCGGGTGCAGTGGTGAGGTGGCGACCAGGGTGGTGGCGTCGCCCAGGATGATGTCCCGCACGCGGGGGTATCCGGGTCCTACGGTCACGACCGGGTTGGTCATCGCGCGGGTTTTCATCGCGACCTCGCCGTCGGCGAATCCGTCGATTTGGGCTTGGGTCACAACCCAGGAGCCCTGCCAGGACACGTTGGACTCCATCAGCGGGTACACGCCGCCGGCGAGGTCGGCCGCGTCGGATCCGTGGGGGTATGCGGACTGCCATTGCAGGGCGGCGCCGTTCGGTGGAGCGGTGGCCCACACCATGTTGCTGCTCTGGCTTCCGGTGCGCTGGTAGCCGTAGTCGATGGCGTTGCCCGGGTAGATCAGGTTGTAGCCGGAGGAGGCGGCGGAGCGGCCCATCCGCAGGTAGGCGAGTCGCAGGAAGATCGCGAGGTTGCCGGAGGAGTCGAGGCCGGGGACGAAGGCGTATTCGAGGTTGCCGCTTGCGCACATGTCCTGCCAGGCGCCGCTGATCTGGGTCAGGTCTGAGTACGTGTAGGAGGCGGTCCACGGCACGCCGGCTGTGCCCGCTGAGCCTTGGGGCATCACAAGCCGTGCCACGCCGCCGTTTTGCGCGACCATCGCTAGGTAGGCGGGGGTTCGGGTCGCGGCCGGGGAGACGGACGAGATGTACGACGACTGCTTGGACGTGCCGTAGCGGCACAGGTCCATGAAGGCGGTGAACAGGTCGACCTGCTGGTAGATGATGGTGTCGGTGATCAGCCGGTGCGACCACAGGGTGTCGATGGTCTGCGCGGAGATCGGCAGGGTGCCGGGCCCACGGCCCTGGTCGGGCCAGTCCCACACGATGCCGGCCCACACCGGGTAGCCGTCCTGCAGGACCCATAGGACAGAGCGGCGGGGCTCCAGCGCGGCGACGGCCGGTGCGTTGACCGCTGGCTCCGCGTTGAGAGCGAGGGACCCGGTCAGGGTGCCCGAGCCGTTGAGCTGCGCGCCGAAGCTCTGCACGGTCAGGGGGAGATTGTCGGCGAGGACCCGTCCGGATATCAGGTCGGTGGACGCATAGGTGTAGGTGCTCACATTCCGCCCGGCCCCACACGCAGGAGCGTCTTGGCGGTGCCCGAAGCGGCGATCGTAGTCGAGTACAGGCCGCTGCCGTTCTGCGCCGTGACCTTCACCGTGTGCGTTCCCGCGCTCGGGGTGTCACCCGCACCGGAGCTCGTGAAGTACGACCATGCGGAGCCGTTGTAGATCGTGCCGTCGCCGGGCAGGCTCGGTGTCCACGTGCCGTCGACCGCAGACGAGTCGATGTACATGCGGAAGGTGGCGATGAACGAGGTGCCGGCTCCCCGGCTGCAGCCGATTCCCGCGTACTTGAAGTAGATCTCGATGTCGGTGTTGCCGTCGGTGGTGATCGTGGCCGACAGTACGGTCTGCTCGCTGCCGTCGAACACGAAGTTCGCGGTCTGGGTCTGGATGATCGGCACCCACGGCAGCACGTGCAGCTGGGTGGCGTTGGTGGTGCCGTTGTTGTGGTAGAACGCGTTCGACCCGG
Organism: Kitasatospora sp. NPDC023120; assembly: GCF_055560835.1. NCBI lineage: Bacteria > Bacillati > Actinomycetota > Actinomycetes > Kitasatosporales > Streptomycetaceae > Kitasatospora > Kitasatospora sp. NPDC023120. The sequence continues at coordinate 62,170 of NZ_JBVHHY010000020.1, forward strand.
GGTCGTAGGCGATCTGCCCCTTGTAGCCGTTCACCGTGCCCCGCGGCGCGACGAGGACGCCGCCCGTAGCGACGGTGAACGGCCGTACGTCCGTGAGCATCCCGGCCGTGATGGACGTTGCTGCGGCGGTGACCGTCAGTCGTGCCAGGGTGATTGAGTTCGCCGGGGCCGTGGGGACCGACGGCGAGGGCCCGGCCACGCCGGTGATGATCTGGATCGCCCCGAACGAGGATGAGCTGCCGACGTCGGACACATACGCGACGATGATGTCGATCCGGGAGTTCGACGGGTCCGCGGTCTGCACGGTCAGCGTCGCCTGCGTCGACAGGGTCGACGCGTAGCCGCCCGCGGTCGGCGTCGACGAGTTCGGAACCACGTACGAGCCGGGCTGCACCGTCACCGTCATGCCGGTCCCGGGGCTCACCGCGAGGCCGGTGCCGCCGACCACCCCGCCGAGGACTCCGATCGTGGTGCCGGTGGCGATGCCCTGGTCGTAGAAGTAGGCGGTGACGCCGCTGTTGCGCAGGTCGTTGCCGCTGTTGGCGTCATAAGTGGCGCCCGTGAGCCACATGGGCAGGCTGGTGGTCACCTGTGTTGCCATTGGAGTCCCTCCCTGCGGAGCGGTGTCACACCCACGCGTCCCGCCAGTAGATGGTCGCGGTGGATCCGGTGCCTGTTCCGCCGCCGTACTGCACCTGGTTGGAGCCCGCTGACAGCTGCCACCAGCCGGAGTTGAGGTCGGCCGGCCAGAACGTGCCGCCGGCGGACGGCACGCCCGGGGTGGTGGAGATCGTGGAGGCGTTCACGAAGCCCTGGCGGTTCAGGAAGTCGACTGTGAGGGTGTCGCCGGTGTTGAGCGTCAGGGTCGACCACGAGACCGTCTGCCGGGTGGTCAGGTTGGTCAGGGTGGGACCGGTGACCGGCCCGGTGATGACCACGACCGGCGGGGATGCGAAGCCGCCGGCGTTGTTCGCGACGGATACACCCGGGGGCGGCGACGCCTTGACGGTGAACGGCACCGTGAACGGGGTCACCATGCTGCCGCCCGCGGTGGCGGGCACCACGCCGATCACCAGCGAGCGCTGCGTGGTCCCGTACTTGCGCGGGTCCGGGGCCACCAGGCCGACGGTGAACGTGACGTCCGTCAGGGTGGGATAGGACTCGGGCAGTTTCCCGCTGCGCCGTACCCACGCGTATTTGGGCACCGGCTCGTCGAAGCGCAGCTGAGCCAACCCACTGATCGGCACCGCCTGCTGCAGCAGGGCGCGGGCCTGGTCGCGCAGGGCCTGCGTCGGAGCGGATGCCGTGACTGTCCAGGTCATGGTCCGCGGCGCGTAGAACTGCGGTGACGCCCACCCTCCGTGGTCGCCGGATCGGGGGATGACGCCCGCGCCTTGGACGTCGGGGCCGTCCCAGCCCTCCAGCTTCTGCCACAGCCAGGCGATGCCGTTGCTGTCCACCTGCCCGAACTCGATGTCCAGGCTTCCGAAGATGAGGCCGCCGGTCCAGAACCCGGTGTCCCTCGCCGGGACCGGCGGTGTGAACCCGCCGGTGACCGCGAAGTCCTCGACGCCGAGGAACGTGTTGGCACCGTACTGGCAGGCCCAGTTCGCGACGTACACGCCCTGCGTAGCAGTGGGGGGAACGTTCCAGGTGCAGGCGTACTGGCCGACGCCGATCCGCCACACCTGGCCCGAGACGGGCTGACTGGCGCCCTGGTAGGTGTACGGGCCGGCGACGTCCGCAACGAAACCGACCTGCTGCCCGTAGGTGATGTCGAGCTGCACCGCGGACGGATCAGTGAGGGCGCCGCCGGTCTGGTTGTAGAAGTTCAGATACAGCGTCCAGGGCTGGCCCGCGACGGCTTGCACCACCCGTCACCACCTCCGGCACGTCACGCTGAAAATCGGTCACAGTCCGGCAAAGGGCCACAAGGCCTTGCCTGCGGCACTGCCACACTGGCCGCACCAACCCGTCACAGCCCCTGGGGAATCAGTGCGCCGTGTCATCCCAGCCCTCGCCGGTGTTGTCCTGCTGACTGCCGCCTGCGCCAGTACCACCACGCATCCGGCCGCTGCACCGCCGAGCCGGGCGCCGGCCCAGACGGAGAGCCCTCCAGCGTCGCCTGCGGCAGCGACGACTTCGGCGCCCGCACCGGCTCCGACGACAGCCTCCGGCCCGGCCCCGGCGCCAGGCACCGCATCGCAGACGCCGGGGCGCCTGGAGGTGGCCATCCCGGCCGCACGCCTCCCGTACAAGCCGGTCCAGGGCGCGCCCGACCTCGACGACGTGCAGGTCATGAAGACCGGCGCCGACCCGTGCATCGTCCCGGCTGACGACTCCGGCAACGAGGCCCAGCTCCTCAATGCCCAGGCCGACGCGGGAGTGGTGATCGTGACATTCGAGTTCACCAACCCCTGCGCTGCGCCACTCCAGTACTCCTTTCACGTGACCCAGGCCATCGGCAGTGCGACCGGGCGATCCGGCGGACCCGGTGTCGACGCGACGACGGGGCCCATCGGGCCGGGGAAGTCGATTTCGTTGAAGGTCAACCTCAACCCCGACCCGTCACTTACCCCCTCCCAGCTCAAGCAGTTGTGGGTGGGCGTGACCCGGATCGGCAAGGTGTAGGCGGCCCGCCCACCGGAGAGCACCGCAGGTTGCCGCAGTGCCCTCAGCGGGCGGTCAGGCGCCGCTCAGCGCGAGCGCCAGGCGCCGCTGCATGTCCGCCTGCTGCTCCACCGTCGGCAGCTGGGTGCCGTGGTAGTGCTGCTGGACGACCACCTGACGCCCCGGGCCGCTTCCGACGGCGCCTTCAGCCGCCCGCTGGATGAGCTGCCGTACGATGTCCCACTGGTCGGGTGTGAGCACAGCCTCGGGCTTGCCCAGCCCGTTCACCGTCATCGTGCTGCCCGGCATCAGCCAACCGCCCTGGTCGTACCCCTTCGGCGGCAGGTTCGGGTTGGCCTGCTGCACCCGGCTGATGCTCCCGTAGCGGCCCACGATGTAGTGAATCGCTGCGGCGACGTTCGCGACCGGGTCGTAGATGTCGGTGCTGGTCCCCGCCACGTGGTTCGCCAAAAACGTTGACATGATGGTCTGCGCCAGGCCGCGGGACGGGTCGCCGTTCTGGGCGTTGATGTCGGTGTTGTTGATGGCCCGCGGGTTCCAGCCGGACTCGCGGGTGATCAACGTGTTCAGCCCGGCCCGCCACTCGTCCTGCGTGCCCGGAGGGGGCACGCCGGCTGCCTGGAGCGCCTGGTCGATGATGGCCAGGTGGTCACCGGACGGAATCACCCCGCCGCCACTGGCCGGGGCGGCCGGGTGCGAGCCGAGGATCGCCTGCACCATGCTGTGGATCAGCGAGCCCGGAATGCCCAGCATGAGTTTGCTGTAGTTCCCGACGTCGCCCTGGGTCCCGACCAACTTGGTCAGCGCGTTGGTCAGGGCGTCGCCGTTGCCCGTGGCAATCGCTGCGGTGATCTTCCCGATGTCGACAGCCTTGTCGATCAGGCCGCCAACGAAGTCGCTAATGCCGCCGATGATGCCACCACCGGAGAAATGGCCACCAACGGACTGCCGGCCGCCGCCGTAAGCCGCGTTCAGGCTATGCACCGTATCGGCGCCGATCGCCTGCACCGCCTCTGGCACCAGCACACCCTCGCCAGGCGACAGCATCGCCGGAACCGTGTCCTGACCCGGGGCGTACCCGGGAACGACACCGCCGGTGGCGAAACCGGTGATGATCGGCAAGTCCAGGTTGTGCATGCCGATCGCGCCCGTGACCGAGTTCCACAGTTTGGCGATACCGCCGTCATACACCGTGTTGATCAAGAAGGCCACGGGCGTCTTGAAGATGTCCTTCAGCGTGTCCCAGACCGTCTTGAAACCGGCGACGAAATCCTCGGCGCCCTGGCGAATTCCCTTCCATAGCGGCTCGAAGACGTTGTGCCACAGCCACGAAGCCTTGGCCTCGACCCAGTCGACCGCCTCGCGCCAATTCGACACGAAATTGCCAACAGCCGCGACAACGGCAACGATTCCGCTGATCACCGGTCCTATCAGTTTCGCTGCGAACTCGATGAAAATGCTACCGAGCTTCAGGATCAGGCTGACGAGCGGCAACAGCGACTCGATCAGCCGGACACCGACCGGAATCAGCGGCAGCAGCGCCTGCAGCGTCTGGAACAGACCGACCTGCAGATCCTTCACCAGGAGCTGGGCGATCTGGAGCACAATCGGCACCAGCGCCTGAAAGAGCGGCGCCAGACTCAAGCCGATCTGGCCGATGATCTGGCCCACGACCGGCAGCATGGGCGCGAACGCCTCGACCACCCCGGTGATTGCCTGAGCCACCGGCAGCAGCAGCGGACCCAGTGCGGCGAAGATCGGGCTCAGACTCTGCCCGAGCGCCCCGGCAAGGGTCGTCACCGCAGGCAGCAGAGCCGACAGCGCTGGGGCGAGCGCCTGCGCGGCCTGCCCGACGACCGTGCCCAGGAGCGTGCCGATCGGTGCCAAGGCCTGCCCGAGGGTGCCGAGAACCGACGACAGCGATCCCACGAACGGCGACACCGCTTTCACCACTTCGGTCACGGCGTTGAGGATCCCGGTGAACGCCCCGCCCAGGCCGTCGGCCGCGCCCTTCTGCGACCCCAGCGTCGCCAGAGCGCCGGCGAGACCGCCGATCGCAGGAACAACGGTCTGCGCCAATTTCAGCCCGTTGTCGATAAGCCCCTGCAGAACCTCTTTCCCGTGGTTCGACTCCAGCGCCTTACCGATCGAGCCGAAAGCATCCCCGATGATCCTGCCCATGCCCGTCACGCCAGAAGTCAGCGCAGGCATGGAATCGGACAGGCCGCTGATGAACTGCGACAGGCCCGGGGCGACGGCGTTCTGCGCGGCATCCCGCATCCCCCGGAACGCGCCCGTCATCCCGAAAATCTGCTCCATCACGGACCGCATCGCCGGGGTCATGCGCGCCAGGTCCTTGGCGAGAGCGTTCGCCGCCTCGTTCTCCGTCGACTTCATCGACGCCCACTGGAGCTCCTGCTCCCGGACCATGTTCGAGACGTTGCGCTCGGCGAGCTCGACACTGCGCGCGTCCATCTGCCGGCGGTAGGAGGCGTCCTGCTCCGCCGCTTGCAGCTGGATCTGCGCCTCTCGCAGCTGGGTGATGTTGTTGAGCTGCGTGTTCGTCAGATCCTGCTGTGCGATCCGGTACTGGGCCTGCGCGTCGATCTGCCCGTACTGCGCGGAGACCACGGCCTGCTTGGCTTTGATGATCTCCTGCGAGCCTTCGATGCCCTCCTGGTTCGCCCGGTTCGCGGCGTACTGTGAGGCGGCCAGCTGGTCCTGCGCGTCCACAAGGCGCTGCTGCGCCTGCGCGACCGACAGGGCGGCCTGCTGCCGGTCCAGCTGAGTCGAGTAGGCGTTCTCGTTGATCAGCTTCTGCTGGTACATCGCCTGCTTGATGCCGAGCTCCGCCTGCTCGACGTTCAGTTTGCTGTCCGCCAGCTGGTCGTTGAGCTCCCGCAGATTCTCCCGTGCCCGCTCCCACGCCTGGTTCAGGTTGTACTGCGCCTCGGACAGGGCGTAGTCGGCCTGCTGGACGCCCTGCTCGGCCTGCACCACCGACTGCAGGGCCTGAACCTGCTGCGCCGCAGTGGACCGCTCGACCGAGGCCAGGGTCATCTGCGCGGTCTCGATCGTGCGGGCTGCGGTGATGGCGTCCTGCGCCTGCTGCATGCGCGCGGTGGTGACCTGCTCCTGTGCGCCCTGCCGCTGTACCGAGTTCGAGAACTGGATGGCCGCGGCCTGCTGCGGGGTCATGCCGATGTTGAGGGAGGCCTGGTGGGCGTCGCTCAGCGCCTTCGCGACCGGCCCCAGGGATAGGGCGCCCGCGCCCGCGAGGAGGCCGCCGCCCATCACGGCCCCGCCGACGGCCGGGAGCAGACTCGTGATGCCCGCGGTGACACCGGCGAGCATCGGAGACGGGGCCAGGCCACCGAGCAGGCTGCCAGCCTCGCTGCCGACTCCCCCGCCTCCGTGGCCGCCCGAGCGGCTGACGTTGACGCCGAGACGGGCGGAAGCCTCCCTGGCCCCGAAAGCGTGCAAGCGCGCCTCGGCCCGGTCGAGCCGGGCATCGAATGCCGCCGTGTCGAGGCTGATCTCAGGCCGCGCCCGGTCGTGCGCCAGGCGATCGATCCGCACCCGGGCATCGTCGGCTTTGGCCTCGAACTCAGCGTCGTCCAACTGCAGTTCCGGCCCTGCGCGCCGGCCGCCCAGTTCCTCCAGCTGGGCGCGCGCGTCCTCGGCTTTGGCCTCGAACGCGGCCACTTCCAGATGCACCGACGGATCGGCCCGTTCGCCGCCGAGCTCGTCCAGCTTGGCTTTGACCTCGCCGGCCTTGGCATCGAACTCGCCGGTCTCCAGGACCACCCGCACCCGGCCCACGGCACCCGCCGTAGCCTCATCGAGCTTGGCCTGGAGCTCCTCCCGGAACCCCTCCAGGTCCGGCGAGACCCTCACCCACGCACTTGCGATGCGGAAGCCCTCGGGCACAGCTCACCCCCGAGACGATCCGTAGCTGAACAGACCGGCGAACGCCGGATCGGCCATAAGGGAGGTGTGCGTGCCGGGATTGATCTCCTCGCGCCGACCCGGAGCCATCCGAGGTGTAGCCCCAGCGCTGGCGTCCGCTTCCTGGTGGGCGGCGGCCCTGGCCTGCATCACGCCCTGATAGGCGGACATCCGCCACGCGAGACGCAGGAATGTCGGGCCGTCCAGGACGCTGACGTCAGGGATCCGGTGGAAGACGCTGAAATCCGAGGCCAGGTCGTCGAGGTGGTCCAGCACCCAGGCGACCTGTACCACCCGGTCGACTACGCTTTTGGGAGCTCCAGAGCGCCCAGGGTCTGCCGGGTGGCGATGGCGGTGATCTGCTGGAACTGCTCCGGGGTGAGCTGGTCGTACTCGCGCAGCGCCCGGTAGCCGTCCTCGCCCAGGAGGCTGCCGAGGAGGAAGTCCGTGGCGATCGCGTCGCCCTGGTCCTTGGCGAGGTGCATGTACTGCAGCGCTACGTTCATCCGCGGGCGCTTCGGGATGCAGTACTCGACGTCGTCGATGTAGAAGAGCGGCACCCGCTCCTCGTCCACCTGCGGGCTCGTCGTGAGGCGTAGCACCTCGAAGTCGGGCTCGGCTGTCCGCGCCGCGGGGGACGGCGCGGACCGGCGAGCAGGGGACTTCTTACTGGCGGTGACCTTCGCGGCCATCAAGGCTTCCTTTGCTGGGTGATGGAGGATCCGCGATCGCGGAACTGGACACGCAGAAGCCCGGCACGGTCGGACGTGCCGGGCTTCGGACGCGGTGCGTGGTTAACGGTACGTACGTCTCCGGACCACCCTGCTGATGTTGGTCTGATGAACGCCGTATTCGTCGGCGAGCACCTGCTGGCTGACGACGCCTGGGACGTACCGCTTGCGGATCAGAGCGATCTGCTCTGGCGCCAGCTTGGCGTTGGTGTGGTCGGATCCGGTCTGTTCGTCATACCGGTGATGGCAGGACTTGCATAGCGACCGGTAGTTCTGTGGATCGCTTGGGTCACTGTCGTGGATATGAGACCACTCGTACTTCCGGCTGCGGCAGCCTAGGGTGGCGCGCCACTCGCAGTGATTGGCCTTGCCGCGCAGGCGGATAACCCGCATATGAAGGGCCTGGTACTTCGCGTCTGCGCCCTTCCACCGGTAGTGCTCTGCGCCACTGGCCTGGCGACTGCGCCCCTCCGCATGCTGCTTGGTGGTGGAACAGCTCTTGGAACAGAACCGCTTAGAGCCATCCGTGCGGGCAAGGGCTTCCCGACCACATGTTTCGCAGGTGATCCGGGTGTGCGGTCGGAAGTTTCCGTTCTTGTCAGGCAGGTACTCGTGCTCGGGGTCCCTGGGTCTTGCCACGCCCCGAGCTTAGGACCATTGCACTTAGAACGCATCCCGCATAGTCGCTCTCACCTGCCGAATCACATTGTCTGGTCGATGATGTGAACAGGCGGGATGCTGCTGCTCACGTAGTACGCCGAGAACGTGCAGTCGTAGGCCTGCTGTGTCTTCTTGTCGTACGACAGCTGCGCCTTGACCTGGCTGAGGACCTTGCGGACGATGACGCGGCGCAGTGCCGGCTGGCCGCTGGACAGCATCGGCGCCCAGCCGTCGATGATCAGGGCGGCGTAGCTCGGCTGCGTGGACGCCGAGGTCACCGGGATATCCAGCGTCGAGTAGCCCGAGTTCGTCGCCAGGGTGCCGATGTTGTTGAGCGCTGTCTGCAGGTTGCCGAGCGTCATCTCGGCGAGCTTCGCGGTGACCGTCATCTTCATGGCGGTCAGGCGGGCGCCGACCTCCATCGTGATCTGGTCAACCTGAAGACCCGTGTAGGTGTTGTCGACCTCCCAGGTGACGCCGCCGTCGGTGCCACCGACGTCGGTCCACGGGGAGGACGGCGGGGTCGTGGGGCCGTTCGGCGTGACAGCGCTGTCGAGAGGTTCGGTGGAGCCGAACGGGGCGACGTAGAGACGCGCCGGGCCGAGTACCAGGTTGGCGGCATTCACAGCCACAGGGATCATCCCCTAGGGTCGGGCGCCACTGCCGGGCGCGGGCATGAAAAAAGCCCGCACAGCGGGCCGGGAGCGGTACTGCGGGACCGGGACTAGAAGACGCCGGCGTTCTGGAGCAGGGCGACGCCGGTGATGCTCGCCGGGGTGCCGAAGTCCACGTAGATCTGCCCGTTGGGCTGGTTCTCGTCCGACGGAAAGGGGCCCACGATGTTGGTGGCGTTCGAGGTGAGCGACGCCGTGATCGCGGTGACGGGCTGCCCCTCGACGGTCATCCCGATGTTGACGATGACCGTGCTAGCGCCCGCGCCCATCGCGATGTGCAGGACCTCGCGGCCGGTGTTGACGAAGGAGACGCCGGTGTTGGCGCCGAGTGTGCCTGCGGTGAGGAGGGCAGTGAGGTTGAGGGGGGACGCGGAGCCGGTCTTCGGCTGGCTGGTCGCGGTCAGAGCAAGGCGGGCCATCACGCGTCCTTCGGCTTGGAGGCGGCCTGCTTGGCGGGCGCCGGTGCGGGCTCGGTGGGCCGTGGCTCGGACTCCTCCACGAGGAGGCCCTGGGCGCGGAGCACCGGGATCTCGTCGTCGGGGACCTCGACCGGGTCGGAGAAGAAAGTGGTGCGGACCAGAGGCATGGGTTCCTCACTCAGTAAAGGCGGTCGTTGACGGTCACCCACGACAGCGACATGTCGGCCTGGTAGTGGGCGTAGTCGCCCTGGTCGTCGTACAGGCGGCGGAACGCCGTCGTCAGGTACGCCGATTTGACGGCTGCGGTGGGATAGATGACCCCGTTCGCACTGATCTGCAGCGGCCGGGAGATAGCGCGCCGGTCCAAGGTGGCCCGGCGGATCGCGCCGGCCAGGGAAACTGCCTGGTGCCAGGGCGGCTTGTTGCTGCCGGGCACGGTGGCCCAGCAGTCGACCTGCAGGACGGGCCAGTTGATCAGGAGTTCCGGGTCGGGGTACCCGCCGACGACGGCGACGGTGACGAACCCGGTGGAGACCCACGCGGCGAGGGTGCCGTCGGCGTTGACGTCCGGAGGCAGAGTCGTTCCGACCATCCCCGGGTTGAAACCTGGGATGGTGGCGATCCACTGCGCGCAGACGAGCTCGTGGGTGGCCTCCAGCGGAAGGGGAGTGGTCACCTGGCCCCCGGTCAGTCGCCGCGTTGCTGGTACAGCGCGGGCCGCAGGAACGGCCTGGGTCGCGTACCCGGGTGGTGGACCTCTCGCACCGGGTGGGCTGCGCCTTTCCAGTAGAGAGCCTGCTTGCCGTTGGGGCGGATGATGTGCGGGCCGGTGCCGAGCTCGACGTACGCGGCGTAGGTGCGACCTTCTGCTCCGCCGGTCGCGGACACGATCAGGTCCCGGCCCTCCATGTGGTGCTCAATGGAGGCGGCGAGCGCCCCGGTGTGCTGGGGGCAGTAACGGGTGGCGTCGGCGGCGATGGCCGGCCCTAGCTTCTCGGTGAACAGGCGCCCGAGCGCGGTGGTCACCGCTTCTTCCCAGGCGCCGTCGATCTCTGCGTGGGCCATGGGGTGCCTCCTCAGTCGGATGCTGCGGTGACCCCGGACCGTGCGCGCAACGTCAGGGTCTTCGGTGGCGGGTAGTAGCCGATGCCGGGCTGCTCAGAGATGTTCTCGATCATGAAGTAGCGGCCCGTCGTCTCGTCCCGGATCGTGTCGGTGGTTCGGACGTCGGCCCAGTTCGGCACCGTGCACGTGATGCTGCGGATGATCTGCTGGCGCTGACTCGCCGAATCGAACGCCACCTGCTCGGTCTCCGCCAGCGCAGCCGGGACCCCCGTGTAGAGGGGCACCCCCACGTCCGTCGCGTCGCCGTAGGCGTTGATGGCGGTGCCGCGCATGATGGTGATCGTGCGGTTCCAGAAGCGCAGCACACCGGGTGTGCCGCTCGCTCCACCACTACCGAAGTTGGGGCGTCGGCGGGCCATCAGGCGATCCGCCGGTAGTCGTCGAGGAGCATCTCGACCTCGGTTGCCAGAGCACCGGTCCCGCCCGCCAGCTGGCCGGACAGCGACTGGGTCGCGATGGCGTCGATGCCCTCCAGAGCCTCCACCGCGGCGGCGAGGACTGCGGCGTGGAGGACGTTCGCTGGGAGCGCCGACACCACCGCCCCGGCAGGATGGGCCTGGGTGAGAGGCTGGGCGAGCTGAACGGTTCCGGGCCCGGTCTGGACTGTGATCGTGGTGCCGGGCAGCACCGTCGGGGTGGTGGCAGCGGCGCTGCTCACGGCGATGCCTTCCGTGCCGGGTCCGTCGTAGCAGAACCCCGCCGTGCCATGCGCACCGCCCCAGCCCGTCACATCGTCCACCCTGATCGAAGTCGCGCCCGCGACAGCAGGAGCAGTGAGAGCCGCGTGCGGCCACCCCGACGTGTAGGACGTCTGCACCTGCCAGCCGCCCCGCCCCTGCCGCCAGTCGATCCAGCCCGCCGCCACGTCGATGGCACTTCCGCCGGACGGGCCTGTCGCTGGTACCGGCCCGGCGAAGGCCACTGGAGTGCGGAGTCGGAACTGGCCGGCAGGCACCGGTGACCAGACCGCGGGGAAAGTGCGGGCCGGCGACACGAGCACCGCCCACACGTCAGACAGATGCCGGTGCCGGGCGACGACCATGCCCATCCGGGTGTGCCGGTCCACCGAGACGCTCGACCCGCCCGGTCCGGCCTGCGTCTCGGTCACGACTGTCGCCCGCAGAGGCTGCCGACAGTAGGTGTCGATCGCCGCGGTGGCGCTCCAGCACACCTGCTGGAGCTGTGCGAACTGTGACGAGGCGTCAGCGGTGAGGGTCGGCATGACCTTCCAGCTGATCCCGGCCGGCTGTGCCAGCAGCATCCCTGCTGTGATGTACGGCGTGGCCACAGTCGGTCACCTCCTGCTCGGATAGGTGTGCTGCTGCGCGCAGTTGCCCTGATGAGGTGGCTATTCGGAGGACAGGTCCGGGCGGCTTGCGGCGGCCTTCCGGCCGCGGGTGGCCTTCGCGGGAGCGGACTCCTCGGCCTGCCCGGCAGCACCGGACTCCTGCCGTGCCGCGCTCACGGCCTGAGCCGCCTGCACCAGCTGCTGTACCGCGTCGAGGAGTGTCGCCGGGTCCTTGCGGCGCTCCATCTCCTCCGCGACCAGACGGTGCTGCCGGGCCACGTCCGTCTCCCACGCGGGGAAAGTCTGCAGCTCCTCGGCGAGTTCCTCCGGCAGGTCGAACCCGCCGTGAACCGGGTCGGCCTCGATACGGCCGTGTACGGGGTGTTCGAGCGCGGTCGCGCCCGTACGCGAGTAGAGGCGCATGCCTGCTCTCCTCGAAGGGTGATGGAGCGGATGAGGGCGGGTCAGCGGCCGAACAGGCTGAAGCTGACCCCGGTGAAGGTCGGGCTGCCGGTCCCCGTGACCGTCCAGCGGATCCGGCCGTTGTAGGTGAGGCCGTAGCCGGTCGAGATGTTGCCTGCGACCGTCGCGGCAAAGCCGAGGACGGCGCCCGAGATGGCGGTCGCGTTCGAGGTCAGGACCCAGTTCCCGAACGCGTCGCAGGTGTCAAAAAACACCGCGAGCCCGGGGCTCGTTCCGGTCGGGGCGTTCGCGACGCGCACGATCAGAAGCCCGTTCGACACCGACGAGACATCGATCAAGCCACCGGTGGCCCCGTTGACCTGGTTGGTGATGTTCGCGATAACGGTGTCCGAGTTGCTGTTCAGCGTGAGCCCGTCGGCGCGGAACAGCTCCTGTGTAGCGGTGAAGTTGGGCATCGGTACACCCGCGCGGGCCGGCGGCATCCGGGCCGCCTCCTGTTTGTCGGCGGTGGCGCAAGGCCGGGGTTGCCGGCCTTGCGCGCCGATCTTGTTTGTCCGGTTGGGCAGGAGACTCGCTGTCGACACTGCTGCCGGCCGGGTGAACTGCAGGTCGTCGCCGGTGTCAGGCGACGTTCTGCAGGGTCGCCATCGCCACGGGCGCGCGGTTCAGGAAGGCTCCGACACTGCGGATTTCGTACTCGCGCCTCGGGCCCCCGCCTGCGGTGTTGGCGATGCGGGAGACGCCGTAGTCGAACTGGGCGGTGTCGCGCAGGGCGCGGTATTCCAGGACGGACTGGATGTTGGCCTGCGGGAACGGGACGCGGTCGGTGCGGGCGATGATCGTGCCGGGCGGTAGCGAGGTGTGGACCTCGATCGGCACGGTGACGCCGCCGGCGGGGGCGTTGACGATCTCGCCGACGCGGCCGCCCGCGGTGACGGAGACGCGGCCGGAGGAGTCGGTGTTGAGGTAGGTCGTCGCCGAGGACGAGCCGAGGATGAGGTTGGCGATCGACTGGGCCTGGACGGCGTTGACCATGATGGCAGTGGGGGAGCACTTCACCTGCTGCCACAGGGGGAGGAACAGCAGGTTCTCGATCTCGGTGATGCTGCCGCCGGTGAGAGTGAGGGCGGCGCCGTTGAGCGAGTTGTTGATGGAGGGGTTCGCGGTTCCGGTGCCGGGCTGCGCCCACTGGCCGGAGCCGTTGTAGTCGCCGGCGAGGCTGGCGAGGAAGCCGCCGTACTCGGCGGGGGCGGCGGAGCCGTTGTCGGCGGCGGCGCTGTAGGTCGGCGTCGCGTTGGCGGTGCCCTGCCAGGAGGTGGAGAGGTCCGGGGCGGCGTTGAGGGAGGGGAGCGCCTGGTTCGCGTTGATGATCTTGGTCATGGTGACCGCGTTGACCGTGGTGGTCGTGTAGTAGTACCAGGTCGTGCCGTTCGCGCTCTGGAACCAGTCGTAGCAGACCGCGCCGCGCACCGAACCGACGGTCGCCGAGATCGAGTTGGTGGACCCGGAGCCGGTCGCGATGCTGGCGCTGTTGCCCTGGCTGTTGCCGTTGCCGTAGTAGTAGCCGGTGCCGGTGCGCGCGGCGACGCCGACGTACACGGTGGTGGTCGCGGCCATGGTGCCGCCGCTGGTCGACGTGGCCAGGGTCGGCGCGGCGGGACGGGCGAGCGGGAACGACTGGCCGCACATGAGCTGCCGGTCGTCACCGATCAGGACCTGATTGAGGACCTGGAAGGTGCTGATGGCGAACGGGTCGCCGTAGCCCTGGGCCAGGTCGTAGGCGTCCTGGGTGACGAGGCCGGCGAACCCGGTGGGCTTGTAGCGGGCCTGGAAGTCCTGCTCCTGGAACACCACTTCGTTGGCGGCGTAGTCGAACCCCATGGCCGGGGACGGCTGGCTGTTGGTGAGGTTCATGATGGCCCGCCACACGGCGTACGGGTTGCCGTTGGGGCTCTGCACGCGGGCGACGATGTCGCGGAACGGGGTGACGACCGGGATGAGGGAGACGAGCTGGCTCAGGTCGTACGAGTAGATGCCGGTGTTGTTGAGGATGCCGCTGGTCTGCGCCTTGCTGATGGCGGCCAGCGTGTCCTCGGTCATGCTGCCGAGCGGTGCGTTCAAGGGGTGCCTCCTGGGCATGCGAAAGCCCCCGGGGCGCTGGGCGCTCGTCCGGAGGCTTGGGGGCTGTCTGGGTGCGGGTGGTTACCGCGGCTGGTGGATCGCCTGGAGCGCGGCGATGGCGGCGGCCTGCATGTCGGTGGCGGCCTGGTTCTGCTCGGCGGCGGTACCCCGGTAGAGGGTCCGCTTGAGCTGGGCGGCCTTGGCGACGTCGACGGCCGCGGGTGCGCCGTGGTCCTGGCCGCGCATCTGCTCGCGCGGCGGAGTTGCTCCGTTGGTGAAAACCCGCGGCATGGCGGGCTGTTCCTCCAGCGCCCCGATACGGCTCTTGAGCGTCTCGACGAGCTCCGCCAGCTCCAGGACGGCATCGCCGGTCTTGGCGATCTTTTCGGCCTGGTCGGCGCTGCTCTTCGTCAGGACGTCCTCGACCGCTGCCAGGAGGCTGCTCTTGAACATCTCGGAGAAGGTGTCGGTGGTCTTGGTGACGTCATCGTCCGGCGCCGCGTCGGCGGGGGTGCCGGCTTCGGCGGCGGGCTGCGGTGCGAGGTCGGGGGTGTCGTCGGCTGGGGCGCTGTCCGCCGCTTCGGCGGCGGCGTCGTCCATGTCATCCGGCTCGGCTTCGGAGTTGGCGACCGGGGTGACGTCGGCGGGGTCGACGATGCCGATGAGGCGCCCGGCCTGGTCGTAGACGACGACCACGGGCGGCTTCTCGGCCTCGGCCTTGGCCACCGGGGCGGCAGTGGGCTCGGTGGTCTTCTCGACCTCGGCGGTGCCCATCGCGGGCTCCTCGCCGGCCGCTGCGGTGCGGTCCTCGGACGGGGTGGGCGTGGGCATGCTGGGCTCCTCGTGGGCGGTCTTGGCGACCGGGGCTTCGGGCAGCGACGCCAGCACCTTTTGCAGGTGCTCGGTCGCGGTGCGGATCGCGGCCTCGTTCGCCGCGGACAGGACGCGGCCTGCCTTGGCGACCTGGCCGAGGGCTTCGACGGTGTCCAGCGCCGCGGGCTCCAACCCGCCGAGGGCCTTGCCGACGGTGGCCATGGCCTCGCCGGTCAGGTCGGCCGCGGCCTGCTCGCCGACGGCGAACGACGCGAGGGTGTCGATCACGTAGTCGAGGGCACACTGCGCGTCCTGCAGGTCCCACGCGTCGTAGGCGTCGTCGGGGTCGGCACCGGCGGCTTCGAGCATCTCGCGTTCGGCCAGCACGCCGAGGGCGTTCTTGAGGCGGACCGCGATCGACGTCCACTTCTGGGCGGTGGCCGCATCGATCGCTTCCCAGGCGGGGGAGCCGGGGTCATTGGGGTCGCCGGGAACGTCGTCGTCGGGGGCGGCGAGGACCATCGTGGGGTCGAGGCCGTCCTCGGAGTCGTCGAGGTCGGCGCCGATTCCAGCGTCCTTGGTGACGTCGTCGCGGTGGCGTGCGCGCTGCGCCGCTTCGTGCATCAGCTTGGCAATGGCCCCGGGGCTGCCGGTCATCGTCACGGTCTCCTCCTGGGGCGTGGGCTCGGCGGTCTTGCCGATCAGGTCCCGCACGAAGCCAGGCGCCATGAGGCCCCGGCTGTCGGCGGCGTTCTTGGCGATGAGGAACCGCGTGCCGTTGGCGGCCTTGTCGACCAGATCCACGCGCGGGATGGTCGCGTCACGCAGCTCGGTGAACTCGTCGTCGGGTGTGGTCATCAGCTGCTCCTGGTGGGGATACGCCGCGCCGTGCCCTGCGGCGAGAAGCCGGTGATCCGGCCGGACTTGTAGAGCTGCCAGGCGGTTTCGTCGAGGACGGCGCCTACGAGCCAGTCGCCGGCCTTGACCACGACGCCGTCGCCGAGGTCCCAGTCGGGGCCGCGCCACACGTAGGACTCCACGACGGTGGCCGCACCGGTGGTGCCGTCGACGTGGTTGAGGCCGACCTGGGAGCCACCGTCCTGAAGGAAGGACCAGGCAGCCTTCTCCAGCTCCTCCGGAGTGAAGAAGTCGCGGCCTCCGTCGGCGCCCTTCTGGATCCGCGGGTCGGGGCCGGCCTGGTAAGCGATGCCGAGAACATAGCGCTGCTCAGGCACGGGGACCTCCTAGGCGGGGAGTACGGCGCATCGGCACCGGGGGTGGGCGGGCGGTGCGGTGTCGCCGCTGGGGTAGGTGCTGCCGAGTGGGAGCGTGCCGGCGGCGGCATTGGCTTCGCAGGCCGGGCAGACATGGCCGTCGGGCTCGGTCTGCCAGCGGCCGTGTGCGACCCCGCTGCGCCGGTAGCCGTCGGCTGCGCCTGCCGCGATTGCCCGGGTCGTTTCGGTGACGGCTGCGGCGTAGGCGCGGTCGGAGTCGGCCATAGCGGCATGCATCGCGGCGCCGATGGTGCGCGGGGTGTCGCCGGCTGCGGTGCCGTCCGCGAGGGCCTTGGCCGCGTCCTTGATGCGGGAAGCGGTCAGGGCCGCTGCGGTGGCGCCGGTTCCGAGCGAGAGCATGGTGAGGGCCGGGCCGGTGCCGTGGTCCTCGATGCCTGCCTGTGCTGCGGGTTCGCCGCCGGGCTGCCAGCTGTTCAGGTTGTAGGTGGTGCCACTGGTCACGGTCGCGGCGGATACCGCGCCGACGAGGTAGGCGTCGGCGTAGAGGCCGGCAAGCGCGTCGGCGAGTGCGGGCCCGGGCGTGATGTCCTGGCTGGTGAGGTAGGTGGTGGCGGCCGCGGTCAGCGTCTGCCGGTCCGTGCCGTTGCCGCCGTTGTTGGAGGCGAAGGCGTGGGCCAGTCGGGTTGCGGCCGTAACGGTGAGTGCGGTGCCGAGCGCGGCGGCGATCAGCGGAGCCCAGTAGCGGGCGGTGCGCTCATCGTGGTCCCATCCGGGCCAGGCGTCGGGGCTTTTGGGTCCGCGTCACCGCCGCCTGCCTTCTCTACGGCCGCAGGGTTGTCGACGCCGAGCGCGGCGAGGACGTCGGGCAGGCTGGCCAGCAGCTCCGCCCGTACGGCGGGGTTCGCGTCGAGCAGGGCGGGGTCCCACCAGGCGATGGCTTCGACCTGGTCACCGTCGGGGTCGTCGGGGTTGGTGACCTGGTTGCGGCCGGTGCTGACCGGTACGGCAGTCTCGGATTCGACTTCCCAGACCGTGCCCCGGTAGATGCCGTTCGCGCTGGTCCACGTGCCGGTGAGTGTTCCCGGCGGGGGGATACACCCGGTTTCCTCAGCCCATTCCCGCCAGGCGCCCTGGAGCGGCGTCTCGGCGCCCTCCAAGTGGCCTCCGGGGAACTCCCACATGCCGGCCGCGGGGTCTTCGGGGTCGAGGGCCCGCTGGATCATCAGGACCCGGCCGGTGTCGGCCGCGCGGACGGCGAGTCCGGCGACTGCGACCTCGCCCGCTGCCTTTCGGACGGCAAGACGGCCTGTCTGGTTGAGGCGCCGGGCCTGGCGGGCGGCGACGTGCTGGAAGGTGAAGTCGCGCCAACGGCCGTCGCGCCGCCGCGCCCGGGAGAACCGGTTGAACGAGCCCAGCTCCCGCTTGACCAGTTCCGCCCGGTCGTCGTCCTCCTCGTCCTCGGTGCCGACGAGGTCGTATCCGGTGATGCCCGTCGCCGAGGTGATGCCCGCGGTGGGCCCGGTCTGGGCGCCGCCGTCCTTGGCGACCTCGGTGTCGTGCACCATCGCGTTGTACCGGGTCTGGTACGCGTTCTCGGCGGCGGCCGCCGCCGCCTGGTCGGTGGTGCCCGCGGCCGGCACGGCGCCGGGCGGGGGAACGTACGGCTGGTCGAGGACCGGCTGGTCCTTGGCGGGGCCGAACGTTTCCGGGTCGACCCTGCCTGCGACGCCGTCGATGGCGAGGAGGGGGATCGGCCCGACGCGCGGGGTGGAGTAGAAGCGCGGGGTGGGCCGGGTGGGGTCGCCGGGCAGGCCGAGGAGGGCCTCGCGGCCTTCGTCGACGGAGGCCATGCCGGTCTCGATGTAGACCTGCCACGCCTGCGCGAGCTGCAGCCTGTCTTCCTTTTCCTGGCCGGTGTCGAAGCTGAACGCGATCGGCAGGCCGAGGTCGTTCTGGAGGAAGTCGGTCAGGACGGAGGTGATGTGGGCGATCAGCGGCAGGTCGCCGACGCGGTGCTGCACGTCGCCCTGCGACTCGGACGAGGACAGGTTGACGGTCTCGGTGAACCCGAGGTCCGACGGGACGACGTGGTAGGCGGCGCAGGTCTTTCGCATCAGGAACAGGGAGAAGGTGTCGCTGAAGTCCTTCTCGTTGCTCCAGGTGATGCCGGACCCGCCGGGCATCCACTTGATCTGGTGTTTGGCGGCCTGGTCGCCGAGCATCATGGCGTCCCAGACGGTCTGCCATTCCTCGATCTGGTCGGGGCTCCAGGTCTCGGGTGCGGACGCGAACGCTTCCGGCACGTTGCCCTCGGTGAAGCGCTGCAGGAAGTGGGACTGGAACCGCAGGTCAGTGTTGGCGTTGAGGAGCACCGTCTCCAATGGGGCGGTGCCGTACGGGCTGTTGGGGCGTGGCCGGAACGGCTGGTAGATGAGGTCGTCCCTGGTCAGCCAGTTCCAGGGGAGGCCCTGCACGTACTGGACGTATCCCTCGGCCGGCGGCTCGGGGATGTTGCCCCAGTAGTCGAGCAGCGGCGCGATGGTGGTGCCGTCCACGACCCGCAGGCCGATGGCGTCACCGCGACGGTTCCGCAGCCGATAGAGGGTGCCCGCGTCGTACGCCAGCACGTCGTACAGCCATGTGGCCAACCAGTTCGCGAACGGGGTCTGCCGGTCGGGCTTGGTGAGGACGGCCATGCCCTGCGCAATCGCCGCGGCGGCGTCGCCGTGGAATCCAGGCGCCGGGGTGAGCGACCAGTCCAACGCCCTGATGGAGTCGATGCGGTGCCATATGCAGGCCTGGGCGACGTCGTACGCCTCGATGAGGCCGCGCAGCGTGTGGAAGGCGACGCGCTCGTTGATGCGGGGCCGGGCCGCGATGTTGACGCCGGCCGGGAAATCACGGCTGCGGGGCTGCCGCGAGTAGCCGTCGAACGGCATCTGGGGGGTGCCCGGCGCGAACGGCGTCTGCATGGTCATCTGGGCGGCCTGTTCGGCGGCGACGATCTCCGTGGGTACCCGGGTGCCGGGGCCGAAGACCTTGGTGATGCGGTCCCAGATGCCCACGCTGCCTCCCATCTCAGGGTTGGCGTTGTCGGCGGAGAGCTGCGTCGCGGGCCCGCTTGCGGGCGAGGGCCGGGTCGTCGGGCACGGCGGCGGGGACGGGGTCGTCCGGCGAGTCCGCCGGGGCAGCTTCGGCTGCCTTACGGCGGCCGTAGGAGAGCCAGGCGTGCGCGTCGAGGCCGCAGCCGGTGTAGAACGCCAGGAGCAGGGCGTCCGCGTTGTCGGGGGAGCGGCCGATCCGCTTCTTCGTCTCGGCTTTCGGCTCCACCACGATCCGGCCGGACGCGTCCGTGGAGTACTTGGGTGCGGTCAACTGGGAGACGAGCCGCTCCCTGTCGTCCGGATCGAGTTCGGACAGGTCCCAGCCGCAGTCCTCGGACAGCTGCCGGCCGATCTGCCACCAGATCTGCGACCGCAGCCGGGCGAACTTCGTGGGCTCACTGCTGGCTTCGGAGACGTTGACGCCGATGATCTCCGCGTCGTGCTCGCCCTGGGCGCGGCGCTCCCTGAGAGTGCCGACGATGCCCCAGCCGATGCCGATCGAGTCGACCTTGACCCTGGTGGCCTTCGACTCGCGGATCGCCGCGACGATCGTGTGCACGACCTTTGTGGGGTCCTTCTCGCGGCTGCGCCACTCGCGGCCGACGCGGGTGCCGCGGCGTTCGCGGATGACGGTCTCGTCTCCGCCGGCGCCGAGGTCGACGCCGAGCTCGACGGGGGTGAGGTCGGTGTACCTGAGCGGCTGTTCTGGCGGAAGGCCGCAGGCGCGGATCGCGGAGAGCCGCACGATGCCGTCCTCGGCGTCCGACGGGAACTCGCCGAGAACCTTGGAGATGTAGGTCGGGGACTGCGCACCGAACTCGGCCCGCATGTCGGCTTCGTAGGCGTGTGAGACGAGCATCGGCTGCAGCTCGGCCGGCACCGTCTCGCCCGTGAAGTTCGGGGTGTCGAACGCCGAGATGCGGATGACGTTCCAACGGCCGGTGTTGGCGCAGACCCGGGCGAACTGGGAGCCGGGGTCGTCTGGGTTGCCGATCGCGAGGATGCGGCAGTGCTCGCCGGTGGCGATGGCGTTCGCGGCGGTCCAGAACTGCTTGTTGATGCCGCAGGCCTCGTCGAGGATGACGAGGACGTATTTGGCGTGGATGCCTTGGAAGGCGTGCGGGTTGTAGTCGCTCGGCTTGCGGCCGAAGGCGATGAGCCGCTTTCCGAGTTTCCAGTCGGTCTCGTTGATCCGGCCGGGCAGTGGGGTGCCGCGGGCGGCGGCGGTGGAGAACGCCGCGTTGATCTCGGACCACAGGATGGCCTTGACTTGGTCGCCGGTTGGGGCGGTGGTGACGACGCGGGCCTCACCGGCGGGGTGGGTGTCGAGCCACCAGGCGGTGAGCCGGGAGGCAACGAACGACTTGCCGACGCCGTGGCACGACTGGACTGCGGTCATGCGGTGGTCCCGGACGGACGCGGCGATTTCCACCTGCTTCGACCACAGGTGCTCGCCGAGTTTCTCCCGCGCCCACAGTGCCGGGTCGGCGGCGTACTCGTCGACCCGCGCACGGGCTGCGCTGTCTTCTTCGAGTCGCCGGGCGGCGAGAGCGAGAGGGTCGGCCCGCACCTGCCACCCCCTCGCGGCCTACACGGAGCGCAGGTGGCGGGCCGCGACGGTCTTGGCCTCGGCGGCCTGGACGCCGCTGACGCCGAGGTGGGCGAGGACGGCGTCGATCGCGCTGAGGACCCGGTCGGCCTGCGCCTCGGAGATCGCGGCGAGCCGTGCCTCGATGTCGAGACGGGCTATGGAGGACAGGACGGTGTTCGCCCGGTCCATAGCCCGCTCGTACAGCTGCACTTCGGCACGGAGCTGTTCGGCGCCGGCGTGGCCCTCGTAGCGGATCTCGTTGCCGATGCGGTTGACCAGGGTGGCGGTGGCGGTCTGCCATGCGACGACCTGGCCCGCCAGCTGCATGAGGGCCGTGAGCGGGTCGTCGACGGGCTGGACGTCGAGTTCGGCGAGCAAGGCTCGGACCTCCCTCTCGGCGATCTCCTGGGCGGCCTTGACCTTTTGGCCGGGGGTGCTGCCGCCGTGGAGGCGGCATCTGCCGGTCCCGGGATGGTCGGTGCCCCAGCCGGCGCGCAGGCCGCAGAAGTCGGCGGATTCCTCCTGCCGGGTCTTGGCTCCGCAGATGGGCTTGTTGCCGGCGGCCACGGTCAGGCCTGCGGGGCGGGCAGCTTCGCTGCGATGGCCTTGGCGGCATCGGCGATGGACATGAGGGCTCCTTCGGGCGGTCAGATGGCGGTAAGGCCGGGCACCAGCGGCTGGATGGTGTTGAGCCAGACACGGGCCATCTGGAGGTAGCCGGCATCGGTCGGGTGGACGCCGTCGATCGTCCACCGGCCGGGCGGCGGCGCGCTGTTGGGTTGGGTGGCGTCGACTTCCCAGCGGGCCGTGGTGGTGTGGGTGTGGTCGGAAAGGACGACCCGGCCGGTTGAGATGCGGGCGTTCACGGCCTGCGTGATGACGGCGTTGGCGTGCTGCTCATTGCTGAGGATGCCGGTGGCCTGCTGGCTGAGGGCGACGAGGGCGCAGGCGACCTTGACAGTGGGGCTGGACGCAAGGATCTGGTCGATCAGCGCACCGTAGGTGGTGGCGGTGAACGTGCTGGCGAAGTCGCCGTCGTTCGTGCCGATGTTGATCAGCACGACGTCGGGGCTGTTCGCGGCCAGCGCGGCGCCGATGCTGGCCTTGAGGTCGGCGAGGTACCAGCCGCCGTGAGCACACATCGACATGACCGGCTGGACGCGCTGCCGGGCGATGAGGTCGGCGAGCCAACCCCGCCAGCCCTGACCGTCAGTCGAGCCGAATCCGACGGTGATGGAGTCGCCGCACGCCATGACCCGGACCTGGGTGGCGGGAGCGGGCAGGAGCTGGTTGCGGAGCAAGTTCAGGTTGTCGCGCGTGTCGATGGCGAGCCTGGAGCTCTGCTGCATGACCTCCAGCAGGTTGAACCGGGACGCGCAGATGTCCCAGCCGACCTGGCCGTTCGACTCGACGAAGCCGGCGTCGGTGGCGCCTTCGGCTATGGAGGTGGCTGTGGCGGGGCTGTAGCCGATGGGGGCGGTCACCGTAGCGCTCCTTCAGGTGAGGGCAGGTGCGTGGGCGGGCGTCAGCGCGGCCGTCTGTCTGGGATGAACTCCGCTGCGAGGGGGGCCGTGACGCGGTTGGTGGGCCGGGCCCTGCAGGTGGGGCCTTGGTGCCACCAGCGTCGCTCGCCGAGCCAGGCGCGCGCGCCGCAGCGTGAGCAGGTGCCGGGGATTGGTGTCCAGGCTGTGGGGTGGGTGAACGGGGCGTCGAGGGCACGCTGCGGGCCGGCCGTCACGAATCGGCCTGTGTGAGGGTGCGGGCGATTGCGATCCAGGAGTCCGCGAGGCGTTCGAGGCGCTCCATCAGCGGAAAGTTCGTTTCCAGCTCGGCGTGGAGAGGCAGCCGTGCGGCGCGCGGCGGCTGGCACGGGCGTGGGGGTCTCTTCCGTGGCAATGCGCACCTCCCGGGGGATGGGCGCCCGCGGCCTGGCAGGAAGCGGTGGTGCCAGGCCGCGAGCTGGGGCCCGCCGCCCTCAGGGCGGGCCGTCCCCGCCGGCCGGCTCGCGCGGGCGGCACGCGGCGGGGAGCTTCGGGGTTCAAGCCGCTCGGCGGCCTTCAGGCAGGACGGGCACCGAACCGGGGCCGGTCTCGGACGCCGGCGGCAGTTCACGCAGGTCGTACCGGGTACCCGTCGGCGTTTCGTGCCGGGTGATACGGCCCTCGCTCGCCCAGCGCCAGATCGTGCCGACGGGGCGGCCGGTCCACAGGCGCGCTTCCGTGGCGGTGACGAGTATGGGATCCACCTGGCACCGCCTTACGGAACGCGAAAGGGCCACCCGGCGCGGGGCGGCCCTTTCGACAGATGTTCTAGTTGATCAGATAGTCGCTTCGGTCCGACGGGTTGTCAAGCCGCGACCGGCAAAACGATCCCCCGGAGTGTCGCGCCGAGCCGCAGCCACTCAGACCGACCCCACCGTGCCCCGCAACCTTGGCACTTGATCTCCATGGCCCAAGGCGACACCTTCAGGCGCTCACCGCACGCCGGCCCGCCGTCCACCGGCACGGCCGGGCAGCAGCCGACCGGCACCCTCACCTCCCACTGGCCGGTGACCGTCGACTCCGCCTGGGCGTGGAGGCTGCCGATCAGCCGCAGGTCCGCGCCGATGTCCGCGTACCGCTCGCACGCCCACGGCAGGTTGTTGACCAGCATAGTGACGCACCCGGCGAGGCTGGACTCGTAGCCTCCCCGTTCGGGGAGCTGCGCCCAGTCGAGGTGGATTCGCCAGCGCTGCTCGATGCCGAGGAGGAGGGAGACGATGCCTCCGGGGCCGCGGAGGTCGAGCGGGGTGAGGGCGGCTCCGAGGCGGGTGGAGCCGGGGGAGCCGGTGACTTGGCCTGCGTTGTCGGTGCGGGAGCCGGGGATGAGTTTGTCGCCGAGTTGGCGGTAGAGGCTGGGCATGGCGCCGAGTTGGGTGGTGGCGCGGTCTTCGCAGACGTAGCAGGCGTGGCGGTGGAGTTCGTCGCCGCGCAGGAGGCGGGGGCAGTGGGCGCACCGGGTGTCGAGGGTGTCGTCGGTGAGGGTGGGCATGCTGGTCCTCCCGGGCGGCGGGGTGATCAGTCCAGTGTGGCACCGATCCGGAATCTGTCACCCCGGTGCCGGGCGCCTACTACGCTGATCGGTCGACCAGGGAGGTGTACTCGTGGACGACATGACACCGCAGGTGCAGTGGGAGTTGAGCGAAAGGCAACGGCTCCAACGGGAGCGCGAACGCCGGCAAGCCAAACAGGGCCTGTACGTGTTCGGAGGGATCGCCGCTCTCGCACTGATGTGGTGGTTGGTCGGCTCCGGCGGCGGTGGGAACCCATCCGGAGCAGCTGGCACACCGAGCCCGGTGATGCCGGCAGGCCGCAGCGCGAACGTGGCGTCGGGTGTCCCGCTTTCGCCTGACGGAGGGCACAGCCGGGAGGTGACGCAGGCGTCTGTCACGCCATGGCCGTTCACCGTGCCCTCCGGAACTCTCCGGTGTCGGCCTGGCCAGCAGATCACCTTCGAGGCGAACGGGGTCGAGTACGGGGTGAACGGCCTCGCGCAGGCGAAGTATCCGAAGCCGCAGCCGATCTGGGCTGATGACGTGCAGCTCGGGAACGGGCTGAAGGTCGACATCGGGTCCGTGATCGACGCCGGCCACGCGCTCTGTTAGCTCGACTGAGGGGTGGCCGTCAGTTCGTACTCGCCAAGCCTTGGCCGCATCAGGTGACCGCGGGCGTAG
This sequence comes from Kitasatospora sp. NPDC023120, assembly GCF_055560835.1. Classification (NCBI taxonomy): domain Bacteria; kingdom Bacillati; phylum Actinomycetota; class Actinomycetes; order Kitasatosporales; family Streptomycetaceae; genus Kitasatospora; species Kitasatospora sp. NPDC023120. Next base: position 86,645 of record NZ_JBVHHY010000020.1, read on the forward strand.
AGAGCCTGGAGGTCTCGGCGGACGAACTTGTTGTCGGGCCGGGGCTGGTAGAGCTGCCAGGCGCGCTGCCGGTTCCAGGTCCCTCCGGCGCGGCGGATGGCGTCGAGGACTTGCCGGCGCCGATCTGTGGCTGGGGCGTCGGGATTGATGGCGGTTGCGTGGCTCATGGGCTCATCCTCTCGCGCGAAGGCCCGCCCTGGTAGCACCAGGGCGGGGACAGCGGCACGGGTCAGTCGGTCGGCAGCGAGAACTGCTTGACGGGCCCGACTTTCTCTACCAGGACACCGTGCTGCACCCACACCTCCAGGGCGCGTCGGACGGTGTCCAGGCTGCTGAACGGGCCACGCTCGCCAAGGTCCTTCTTGGTGGCGTAGCCCTGCTCCGAGCACAACTGCAGGAACACCTTGTACAGACCGGGCCACTCGCCGTCGACAGGTTGCCCGTCGGGGTAGAGCAGTTGCGGCCGGGCAGGCTGCTCCGGCTTCGTCAGGTCCGCCCGCGGCTGGCCTTGGGGGGCGAACCGGCCGATCGGCTCCCGCGCCGGAAGGCTGGCGTGCAGGTGCGCTACGTCGTCGGAGATGTCCTGGTCCGACACGTACTCGACGCGGATCCGTGGGGGCGGCGCGGCTTCCGGCATCTCCGGGCACGCCAGGAAGATCTCGCCAGGGCGCCGGAGCTTTGCCGGGTCCAGGCCGAGCGCCTGGTAGCGCTTGCCGAACACGAACTGGGCGTGGTCTGGGTCAGCGACCCTGGTGGAGATCCGGTTGACGTAATTCCCACGGGCGTCGGTCCGGCCGCCGAAGACCGTCGACGACGGCTGCTGGGTTGCCGAAACGAACTGCATCCCCAGGAACCGGAGTAGTGCGAGAGCCGACTCGTACAGCTTCGTAATGGCGGGCTCGGCGGGGAGACCGTCCGGTTCGAGCTTTCGCGCCTCGGCCTCTTCCTTGCGGAGTTCCTCGTCCTGCCGGACCAGCTCCCCGAGCTCGTCACAGATCAGGAAGACCGCGGTGCCGTGGCCGCGCTTCCGTGGGTCGGGGTGGTTCGAGTCCCCGGGGATCCACTTGCGTACGGCGGGCCCGCCGCGTGCGAGGGACTGCCTTGACAGGTTCTCCAGGTGGGCCCCGCGGCGCTCGCCCTCGGCCAGCAGGTCCTTGAGAAGTTCGCGGGCCTCTTCCGGGGTTCGTGCGAGTCGTTTCAGGAGCGGCGCCCAGGGACCGAGCTCGGGGGCGCCGGGCTTGAGGTCGATGCCGTAGATCTCGACGTGCTGCTTCTTGAGGAGCTTCTTGATGATGAGGTTGGCGACGCCGGACTTGCCCCAGTCGCTGGCGCCGGCGATGAGCGTGTGGCGGTACAGCATCGTCAGGTAGACGGGCTGCCCGAACTCGTCCCAGCCGAGGCGGATGGGGTCGGCGACGTCCGTGGAGTCTTCGTCGGCGTAGGGGATGACGTCGCCGTGGAACGGGCCGCCGGGAACGCGCGCGGTGGGCTGCTCCTCCTCGGCGAGGATGTCGGCTCCGGTGCCGGTGCTGGACGCAGCAGCCTTGAGCGCGGCCTGGCCCTTGTCCATTTGGACCTGTACGTCAACGGTTGCGTTGGCGTTCGCCGTGGCGGTCGGGTTCGAGGGCAGCTTCTTCTGCCCCTTGCGGTGACCAAGCAGCCACGGCACGTACACCACGTACGCGGCTCCGGTGGTGACCGCAGCCGCGGTGAGGGAGATCCCGCCGGGGCCGGCACCGACCGCGGTGGCGACGTCGGCGAACGTCATCGTCATGCCCGCGCCGGTGCGGATCAGCATGTCGTTCTTCTGCTCAACCCCCCACGCTGCGATGCCCGCACCGAGGACGGCGAGGCCCGCGTAGGCGGCGGTCCCCCACCCGCCGACGCCGGCCAGGTTCTGCCACCAGCCGAGGCCAGTGACCGTTCCGACGACCGCGGTGGGAACGAGTTCGACTCGGTATCTGACGACCAGGGCGCCGACCCGGTTGGCGACGGCGACGCAGCCCTCGAAGAAGCGGTGGGAGAGGGACGGCTTGGCCTGGACGGGCAGGTAGACAGAGTCCTGCACGGACCCAGAGGCCGATGACGATGCCGCCGCCGGGCCCGCTTCCGGCAACGTTTCCGCAGGTCGCGGCTCCAAAACGGTCGTCGTCGTCGGCATCGTCGTCGTGGTCGTCGCGGGCTCGGAGCGCTGGGGGCGGGGGATGAACGGGAGGACGTTGTCGGTCTCGGCGGGCGTGTATTGCTGGGCCACGGAGGCCTCCTCAGGGGGTTCGGTGGGGCGGGGGAGTGGGTCGGGTTGAGCTGAGGGCAGGTGGCGTGCGCCCAGTCGGACTGGGCGCCGCCATCAGACCGTCAGGCCGGTGCTCTTCTGCAGCCACTTCTCCTGAGCCTTCAGGAGACGGTCGTAGGCCGTGGTCTGCTTCAGATTCAGTTCGGCCATCGCACGCTTCAGGTCGACGGCTTCGTAGCCCTCGGCGGTCATGAGGTCGAGGAGCTTGTCGACTTCGGTTTTGATCCGAGCCTGGCGGCCGGGGAGTTCCGCCGCCTGCTTCGGTTTCCGGTTCGACCGGCCCGCCGTTTCGAGCTGCTCCGGCTTCGCGCTGTACGCCTGATCCCGAAGCGCTTCGGTTTCGGCTTCGAGCCTCGCCCGCTCCCGCGCCGCCTGAAGCGCTTCGGTTTCGGCTTCTGCTGCCCGGCGAGCCGCGTCTGCGGTGAGGGCCAATCGCTTCAGTTCGGCTTCGGTTTCGGCCTGCCGTTGGGCGGCGAGAAGCTGCATACGCTTCACTTCGGCTTCGGCTTCGGCGGTGAGGCGCTGCTGCTCCCGGGCGGACAGTTCGTCTTCGGTTTCGGCTTCGGAGAGGCGCCGGGCGTTCGCGATCTCCGCGAGCTTCGCTTCGGTTTCGGCTTCGGAAACGCGGCGGGCTTCGGCTTCGGCTGCGCGCTTCGCTTCCTCAACCCGAAGCGCTTCGGCTTCGGCTGCGGCGTTTCGGCGGGCTTCAGCTGCGCGCGCCACTTCGGCTTGCCGCTGCGCTTCGGCTTCGGTTTCGGGAAGGGCGAGGGCGTCCAAAACCGAAATCCCGAAGCGGGCCATGGTGAACGGGAGAAGTTCGTCGGCGTCGGCGCGCCAGCGCCACCGCCAGCCGTACTCCTTCCGAAGCTTGGCCCTGTATACCCGAAGGTCTCGCCGGAGCTCGATGACTCGGAGGTAGGAGGGGATCTGCCAGACCCGCTGCAGCCGCCAGAGGAAGAACGTGTCGAACGGCGACAGGAACCAACGCTGCCAGGGCGGCGATTCGATGTGCCGCTCGGCGACGATGTCGGCGAGGCGGCCGATGGCGTGGCGGGCGGCTTCGACGACGATCACGAAGAGGGCGGGGATGGCGGCGTGCATGCCGACGGCCAGGTTGTCGCCCCAGGCGGCTGCGGCGTTGAAGGCGATGGTGGCGCCGGTGAGGCCCCAGGCGGCCTGGCGGAGCATGGGGTAGGGGATGCGGAGCCAGGTGAGGACGAGGTCGAGGGCGAGGAGGACGCCGATGCCTGCGTCGATGCCGATGGGGAACCAGTTGGCGAACTCGCCGAAGTGCTTGTCCTTGGCGAGCTTGACGACGGCCTGGTAGGAGCCGGCGAAGCCGATGCCGGCGATGAGGACGGCTCCGGCGGCGACGGTGCCGAGGAGGCCCTTCTGGGTGCGATTGAGGGTGATGGGCGCGGGTCGTCGGGGTGCCTCGGCCGGGGCGGCCGGCTGTTCGGGTGTGGCGGTCACGGCTGGGCTCCTGTTCGGGTCAGGTGGTGGGCGGCTGGTTGGGTGCGATGGCGTGGGCTGTGGTGGTGAGGGCCCAAAGGATGGCGGTGGCGGCCATGCGGGTGGCGTGGGCTGCGCCGAGGAGTAGGGCTGCGGCGGTGGCGCGGAGCTGTTTGTGGTGGCCGGCGAGGAGGAGCGGGAGGTTGAGGCGCAGGACGGCTGCGGCGAGGGCGAGGATCGCGTAGTGGGCGACGCTCGCGAGGAGGATGGTGGTGACCGCCGCCCCGGGGGTCTGGGTGGCGGCCAGGCCGGCGAGGGCGAGGCTGACGGTGGTGAGCGCGTGTTGCTCGGCTGGGGCGGCGGTGCGGGCCACTGGGGTCTCCTGTTAGGCGTGTTCGACTTCGCTGGCCTCGAAGCCGTAGGGCGTGGGGTCGTTGGGCTGGCCGGGGTCCTGGAGCCCGTTGGCTGAGACCCAGCCCTGGCGGAAGGCGGTGACGGTGCCGGTGCGGCCGAGGAAGCGGGTGGGCGCCTCGTGCTTGGCGAAGTTGTCGCGGGCGATGCGGACGCGGTCGCCCTTCTTGAAGGTGGTCATGGTGGGCTCCGGGGTCAGGTGGTGCGGCGGTAGTAGGCGGAGGCGATGAGTGCGGCGAGGAGGCTGATCGCGGCGAGGTGGGCGGAGCGGAGGGCCCTGTCGCCGGGGTCGGGGTGAGGCGCGGCAAGGAAGCGCAGGTAGTCGTTCACTGGTCGGGCCCTTCGAGGAGTTGCTGGGCTGGGACATCCGACGTGGCGTCGGTCGCCCTGCTGGATGTTCAGCTGTCGGACTTGCTCATGGCGCGGCAGACCTCTGCGTGCTGCTGCGCCAGCGCGCGGACGCCGGGCAGAGCTTCGGCAAGGCGCCCGGCAGCCTGGTCAGCCGTGTCCGTGTACAGGCCACCGGTGCAGTGGTAGTCGGACCACGTGCAGCCGTGGCATCGGGCGGACACCCGGGCAATGCGGGTGTCGTCGGTGATGTCGACGTACGCGCCGCCAACGTTGAGGTAGCGGGCGATGACGCCCTCGGGCCAGACGGTCATGGCTGTTCCCGTTGTCAGGCGCGGGCTGCAGCCCGGGCGAACAGTTGGTGGACGTCGTTCTGTGTGGTGCTGGTCTGGTCGTTCCACGTGTCGACGTGCATGAACTGGCCCGCGTAGCCGAGGGCATTGCCGATGGCGAGGCGGGCCTGCCACGCGGTTGCGGCGTTGCCGTAACCGGCGGCGAGGACCTGGACGTGAGCGCCGAGAATGCAGACCCGGCCTTCGTCGTCCCACAGTTGGCGCTGGGTCCAGCCATGCTGGCGGATGTAGCGGTCCATCAGCTGCAGGTGCTGGCGGGCTGTGGTGTGGATGAAGGAACGCCGCCGGAGCAGCCGGTCAGCAAGGGTGCGGGTGGGCGTAGGCGCGTCGTGCCACCACGGTTCGGTATCGCCGACGGCGGGCTCAGCCGGGGCCGGATGGTGGGCGTCGACGATGGCCTTGCGAAGGCGGGTGCGCCACACCGGCGTGGGTGCGACGGCGGCGAGGTAGGCCTCGATCTCGCGGACCAGGAGGGGGCCGTACAGGTCCGGGTCAAGTTGGAGTGTCGCGGTGGCGGCCATGTACGGCCTCCCTTCCTGGTCGGTGGGGTAGGGCTTGGCGTTGGTCAGCTGCGGTGAACAGAGCAGGCGTTCAGGTGGATCGGCCCGTAGTCCTGAGAGGTGATGACACACCGGCACGTCTTGCAGGTCGCGCCGGCAGTGGGCAGTTGGGCGGTGGCGTGGCCGACGATCATCGGCTTGCCGCAGCAGATCAGGGTGTCGTAGTCGGCGCGGGTAAGGGTGTGGCCGTTGGTGAGCCGGGGCATGGGTCAGGCCTCCGCGGTGTAGTGGTGGCCGTAGATGCCGTCGTGACCTCGCTCGTCGCCCCGGATCCAGGCCTGGGGGCGGCCGAGGATCTGGTCCGCCCAGGACTGCGCGGCACGGATGTCGTCGGCCCGGGCGTCAGCGAACGAGCCGTGGCACTCGGTGACGCTCCGGTCGTCGGACTTCAGCTCCCAGCCGTAGCAGTCGACGTCGTAGTAGCCGGGGTAGAGGGTGTACTGCATTTCGTCCTCGCGGGTTGTCGGGCGGTCAGATTGGCCTTGCAGGCCCGGGCGTGCCTCTCGGCGGCCTGCTTGGCCGCCTGGTCGTCCTAGGCGGTGAATGGCTTCTCGGTGCCACAGCCGGGGCAGGTCCACTCGTAGAACAAGTGGTCGCAGTCCCATCCCTCGCGGACCTCGATGGTGTGGCCGCCGGCGGTGCGGTAGCGGGCGACGACGGACTTGGGCTCGTAGTAGCGGCCGTACGCGTAAGTGGTCGTGATCGGAGTCCTCTATCCGGCTGTGTCGTGTCGGGTTTCGAGTGCGAGGAGTCTGACGCCTGCGCGATTTCGCACCCCTCGCGGTTGGCGGGTGGTCAGGCCCTGGGTGAGCGGCCGGTCAGCAGCTGACGCAGCGCGTCGATGCCGTACAGCTCGGTGACCATCTCGACGGCGCCCTCCAGGTCCAGGGCGGTCGAGGAGGTCTTCTCCCCGGCGAGCGCGGCGGCCTCGGCGGCGACCTCGTTGTCGACCGCGCGGTCCATGAGGTCGTAGATGCGCGGCCACTCGGTGTCGGTCGGCGGCGTGATCGTCGTGGGCATCGGGATGTCTCCTTCTGGGTTTGGGTCGGTCAGGCGGGCGGGTGCGGGAACTGAGAGGTTGCTCAGGCTGCGAGGGCGGCGACGGTGGCCGGGTACTCGCGCTCCATGCGGCGGACGAGGTGGGCGTACTCGGCGGAGTCGTAGACCCGGCGCAGGACCTCCGCGCCCATGCCGCGCTCGAACTCGGCGTCGCGGCGGGCGTCCAGCTCGTCCTGGTCCCGCTGCGTCCACGCGGGCTGCGTGGTGAGCGGGCCGTGCTGGCGCCACAGGCCCCAGCTGGTGGTGCTGCTGTCGCGCATGAGCCACTGCCCCGTCAGCGGACCGAAGTTGGAGCGGCGGTCGAAGACATAGGCGCCGTGGACGACCCGGCTGATCCAGCCGGCGTTGACCAGGTCCTGGCCGAGGGTCGGCAGCGCCGTGTAGTAGGTAACGCCGGGGCGGGCCTTGGCCGCCCACAAGTCGTGCTCCCGGCGGACCGCCCGCATCGCACGGTCGCCGGTGAGGCGGTCGTCGAAGGCGGCGACGCTGCCGGACATGCTGCCGATCAGGTCACGCAGGCCCATAATGGGACTCCTGTCTGCTCAGTTGGGTGGATGAGGGCCCGGGGCGGCCGGCGAGTTTGGCGACGAGACGGCCGCCCCGGGGCGTGTTCAGATGTCGCAGGCGGCGGCGTGGGCCTTGGCCTCGCGGCGCAGGTTGTTGACGGTCTCGTTGTCGTCCCTGTGGGAGAACCGCGATTCCTCACCGCAGTTCTCGCACTTCCACCAGGCGTACACGCGGCCGTGGCCCCAATCCCGGTAGACCACGGTGTTCTTCGTCGGGCTCCCGGCGGTCGGGTACTTGTAGACGCTCATAAGTTGGGGCTCCTTCGTTGGTGGTTGCGGAGTGCCGCGGGCTAGGACCAGTGCCACACGGAATTCGTGCGGCCGGCCTCGGCGGCGGCTGCGCCGAGCTCATAGCAGGCCTGACGCCACCGGCGGTCAGCGAGCGGCGCCAGGGTCTTGAAGGCCTCCCCCATGCGGCGGGCCTGCTCGGGCTGAATGTCGTGCGGGTCGCCGCTGCCGCGGTTGAACAGGGCCTGGACGGCCTCCCATTCGCGGCGGGGCGCGATCCTGCACAGGTGCTCCCCGAGTTCGGCGTGCGCCGTGTAGGAGCGGGTGCCGCCGGTCTGGTTGTGATCCCAGGACCAGCCCATCAGGCCACCCCCTCCCCCGCGGCCCGAGACCGGACCCACAGATAGGCGCCATCCGCGGCGGTAAGCAGCGCAACCGCGGCGGCCGCCGTCGCCTGGTGGGTGAGGTGACCAGGCTCGGTGATCGAGCCGAGTCCGAGGCCGGCCAACGCCGCCAGAGCTTTGTACGGGGTGGTCCACAGGACCCGGAGGGCCCGCATCACCCGACCTTGTTGTCGTAGCGGAAGACCTCGACCTGGCCAGCGGGCAGGTGCAACACCTGCTCGGCGTACGCCTGGACCCAGACGTCGCTCACCTCGCCATAGGTGTGGACGGGCCGGTAGATCGGGTCGCGGCCGTCCGGGTGGCGCAGGATCAGGTGGACGGGCTCGCCGGTGATCCGGTCGATGGCGGTCATGAGAGCTTCCTTTCGGGCAAGTGATCTATCGGGTCTGCTCGATGTGCCGATCGGCGGCCTGCTCGACCGTGTCGAGGGTCGAGCGCAGGCCGTTGCGGTCCGTCCGGGCCGGGATGGTGTTGAACCCGCAGTTGCAGGCGACCCACAGGTCGGAGCTCGCTCGGTCCGCCGCAGCACGGCTTCGGACGACGGCGATGTGACTGCCACCGCCGTACGCCTGGAACACGGAGACGACGCTTCCGCGATCCGGCAGATCGGCCGGCCACTGCCGACGCTCCACCTCGTGGCGCAAGGGCATGCGGCTTCCCTTCAGGCAGCGGCCGGGTAATGGCGGCCCGCGCCGAGCCGGTAGAGGAGCTCGGTCGCGCGGGCTTCCACGAGCGCCTCGTTGTCGGCGAGGACCGCCTCGACGGCGGCCTCACGCTGGGCGGCGGTCGCATCAGCGGGGAGCCGACCGAGCGCGACCTCGACGCTGGCGATGCCGTCCAGGCGTTCCTGGTAAGTGGCCATCAGACGACGCTCCGCTCGCCGTCGGCGAGCTCGGCCTGCCGGAGCTCCACGCACTTGGCCTCCAGCTCCGTGCAGAGGCGCCGCCCCTCCGCCGGGTCGCTCGCGGCGAGGATCGCCTCGCTGATGCGGTGGATCTCGTCCTCCAGGGTGCGGGTCTGCTGGTCGCTCATCGGTGCTCCTCGGGGGTATCGGTACTCTGCAGGTGGGCAATCGCCGCCCGAACCTCGGCATCACAGGCCCGACGAACCTCGGGAGACCCTCCGAAGGCGTCTGCGTAGGCGGTCTGGACCTGGGCCTCAAGGTGGTCCCCGGCCGGCGGCCATCAGCCGCTCCTCCAATCGGGAGCGACCTCCCAGGTGGCGGTGTAGCCGTTCGCCTGGGCAGTGGCGATGCGCCGGTCACGCTCGGCCTCGCTGTAGGCGCTGATCCCAGACGCCGCCGGGGAAACGCCCAGGCTGGCAAGGGACTTGCCGATCGGGTCGAGGTAGGCGGATCCGTCGGGGTTGAACACCCTGACGATGTAGACGGTCCGGTCACTCATCCGGAGTCCTCCTCATCGGCCTCCAGGAGGAGGTCCAGGTAGGGAGTGCCGTCCGCAGCCGTCATCAGGCACAGCATCTCGACGAGATCCCGGCAGTCCGGGTCGTCCGAGGGACGCGGAACGATGTCACCGGCAGCCATCACTTCTCCTTCTCGATCGGGTCGATCGGCTTACGCGGCCGCGGGATCCTCGGGATCACCGGCCGGTTGTCCCAGCCGGTCACTTCGTGGGCTGCGGGTTCGGCAGCGGCGGTAGCGGCTGGTGGCCGTAACCACCGTTCGCGGAGTGGTCACCCTTTGGGTCGTCCTGGTTGCGGAACATGGAGTCCTCCTTGACGTGGCGCTGACCGATGTCGGGCGCGCCGAAAGCAGGGTTAGGGCGAGAAGGCTGCGGGCCCGGCTCGACGGGGTCGAGACCGTCCCACGGTCGGGTCTGCTGCTGCAGCCGAGGAGAACCATTGGAGGAGGCTTGGCCCTGCTGGAGTGTGCTACCAGGGCTAGCGGTCGTACGATCGTGCATGGCATGCCTCTCCTGAAACTGCAGGTGGGCGTTCCAAGCCCTGGCCGGTGTGCGATCACCGCCAGGGCCGCGTTGCTTGGTGCAGTACGACTCTAGCAGCCTCTAGGGATGCTGGACTAGTCTAGAAGGTAGTTTCTTGGACAGAGAGAAGGAGGGTCGATGACTGGAGATGCATCCCGCCGCATCGCGGACGCCTTGCGCGCGGAGATTGAGGAGGGCGGGCTGGTCCCCGGCCAGGCCCTGCCTACGACGAAAGCCCTGCAAGAACGCTTCGGCGTGGCTCGGGAGACCGTGTACAAGGCAATTCGCCTGCTCGCGGCTGAGGGGCACGTGACAATCGCTCATCGGCAGACAGCCAGGGTGCGGGAGCGCCCGCGAAGCCGGCTCATCGTCCGGGACCGCACCGTCTATCGTGACGCGATCGGCTACTTCTTCGATCAGAACGCGAAGACGTGGGATGCCGTCGAGCCACCCACCCGCGGTCTGGCGGTCCCCCCGGACCACGTGGCAGACCTCCTGGGGGTCCCTCGGGGCCAGGACGTTCTCGTGCGAGATCGGAAGATGGGTTCGAAGGATCCGAAGCAGGTACTCCAGTTGGCGACCACCTACCTGCCGATGGCTCTCGTGGCGGAGCTCCCCGTGTTGGGCGCCGAGAAGGCAGGGCCTGGCGGCATCTACGACCGCTTGGAGGAGCACTTCCAGGCCCCTCTTGAGTGGGAAGAGACCGCCTGGTCGCGCCAGCCGACCGAGATCGAGCAGGAAGAGTTGAAGATCTCGAAGGCGATCCCTGTCCTCGTGGTGACCCGAGTGGCCCGGATTCGCCGGGAAGGCGACCTGATTGCCGCCGAGGTCAACGAGACCAGCATGTCGTCGGAGCGGTTTGCCTTGGCCTACCGCGTGCAGAGGGACGCCTCCGCCGTCTGGCCGAGGACGAGCTGAGACACGGTCGCGCCAGGTTCGCCTGGCGCGACTCGCTTCACGTCAAGAGAAGTTCTGTCGTTGCGGCCACCGACAGCCGATCGCCATCTCGCTTGGGGGAAAACATGAAGGAGCCACTCGCGCAGCGGCGTACTGCCCTCTACCGCTTCGACGACGTAGACGATGTCCTGCTGTATGCAGGTATCACCCACGACCTGGAGAAGCGGTGGAACACCCACCGGCTCGACAAGACGTGGTGGCATCTCGTCCACCGGAAGACCTTCGAGTGGTTCGAAAACAGGGCCCTGGCTGAGGCTGCTGAGGCGAAGGCTCTGACAACGGAGCGTCCGAGGTTCGATGCCTCGCGACTGAACCCCATCCCTCCCGCCTGCAGTGTTCATCACATCTATGAAGACCCGCGAAGGGCCGAGATTAAAGCTCTTCTGCTTGCTGACATAGACGCCGAGGAGTATCGGCGGGGTCGGGTGCTCCCGTACGCCACAGTCCTCGCTGAGAGGTACGAGACGTCGCCAGCCACCATCTCGTCACTCTTCCACGAGCTAACGACAAATCATGTTCTTGAGGGTTGGGGCAGCCGCTGGTGGCTCCGGGGGTGTCGGTCGGCCCGCCAGGCCTCCCCTGCTGCGGGGAAGTAGCTGTCCCACGGACCGGTCGGTCACGTGCGCTTCGGCTCTGCGTCCGTCCCGCGGCGCAAGTGTCGGCCGAACGTCTGGTCAACGTCGTGGTGGCCGGCTACCGCCGAGGCGAAGATGGTGCCGAGCCGGCCCCACGGTCGGCTTGCCGTATCGCCCTGGTGTCCGTGTTTCAGCTCCAGGGCCGACTCTGGAGGGGAAGAGATGCGCAAGATGACCGGACGGGTCACCAAGGCCGTCGTCGCCGGCGCCATTGCCGTCAGCGGCATGGTCGTCGGCACCGGCAGCGCCCACGCCGACAGCGCGTACGCGTGCCGCTCCTGGAATGACCACGGGCGGTATGTGGCCGTCCTCGGCAACGCGGTCTACCTGGACTCCTGCTACAACGTCCTGGACGACCGCCGCACCATCGAAGCGAAGATCCCGTTTTCGAACTACACCGGCCAGGGCCTGACGTACTGCGCACACGCCCTCAACGTGAACAACATCTACGGCCCCTGGGCCCATGATTTCGGCTGCACGTCGTCCTCGGCCGGGGGGGACTGGGTGTGGGCGGGGCGCGACCCCGGCTACGGTTCGTCCTGGTCGGACTGGACCGCGCCGAGGGGCACTTACGTGATCTCCACTGGGGTCTGGGTGGATGGCCACTACTACGGCGACGTGCAGAGTCCGCGGACTGCCATCGGGTAGCTCTCCGCATCGTGGGCTGCCGACCCGGGGCGAGATAGCCTTCGTCGAGGCGTACTTGACACGGGTTCACCAACCTGCCGAACACGCAGCTGCGCCCCGCCCCGGAGATCATCTGGGACGGGGCGCAGCTGTGTGTTCAGCGCATCAGCTCGTCGGCGCTGGCCGGCAGGCGGAGGGTGTTGCCGTTTGCCACCATTGTCTGCAGCAGGGCGAAGCCGTCCTGCTTGGAGATGAGGAAGCCGACGCAGGCCTCCGCCATGACGTCTTTGGTGCGCATCGTTGGGATCCCCCGGAGGCGGGCGAGGTCCAGCGACGCCTTGTCGTCGCTGATCCAGGTGGCGCCCTTGAACTCCTGGTGGGTGCTGATGACGTGCAGCGTCTCGGACTCGCCGAGGTGCTTGGTCGGCTTCGACGGGTCGCCGAAGAAGACGCCCTGGCGGATGCGTTCGACGGCGTCAGGGTCGTCGACTTCGATCGGTTCGCCGAGCCAGCGGCTGATATCAGGAGGGTCGAGTGCCGGCAGGAACCGTGAGGACTGTTTGACCTCGTGTTCCACTGCTTCCGTCCAGCGGCCCCGTCCGTTCAGTACGTCTTCCAGGAGGTCGAGCCTGGAGACCGAAGCGAAGTTGCACAGGACCGTGTTGTCGGGAAAGCAGATGATCATGGGCTGAACGCGAGCTCCGTTCCAGGATCGGACGGCGCCGCCTGCTGCTGCTCAGGCTCGGGTGGGGCGGGCTCAAGGAGGTCCAGGAGCTCGTCCGGGTCGAGGCCAAGGAGGGCTGCCAGCGGCCGGACTGTCGTATCACCCGAAGCATATGCCTTGATCGCGAGCTCTGTTAGCCTCCGAGGATGCCAACCCCGCTGGCCGCGCTCGGCGTTGATCATATGCTGCTCCAACCCACCTGCGGCGCCTGCGATTCGGATGCTGTCGGCGGTCAACATCGTTCCCCACTGGCGGCGCTGATCGGCCGTCAGGACGCCTAGCACCTTGAGCCGGGTTGCCATCGCGCTCGGTGAGACCCGGTACTTCCAGGCCAGCTCGGCTACGAGTTCGGCGCCGGGGGTTCGGCCTTGCGTGTCGTGGAGAACCGCGTCGCCGGGCATGAGGAACTCCGCGGCGAAGGCGTTTGCCTGGATCTCCATGGCCGCAGTTGACCGGCCTGGCTGCACTCTTTCGACGACTGCCTCGTCGTGCGCGTCGCCGGCGAGGATGTGTCCGAGCTCATGGGCGAGTGTGAACCGCTGGCGGGTCCATACGCTGGTCCTGGCTACGAGGATGAGGTCGAAGCTGTCGGTCGACCACGACAGGCCGTCCAGCTTGCTGGGGAGCTTGACGCCCGCCACCTCAATGCCGAATGTCTGTTCGAATCGCGAGGCCAGGTTGCGGGTGGAGAGTGTCCAAGGATCCGCCCCCAGCTGGCTGAGGGCAGCTCGGGCAAGGTTGGCGCCGCCGGGGACCTTGGGCCGGTTGTGCAGGTATCGCGGCAGCTCGTTTCCGATGCGCGCCAGGGAGTCGATGACTCGCTCGTAGAGGCCGAGCAGTTCCCGCACTTCGTCGGTGGTGTGCTCGCACGTGGTCGTCTTGCGTGCGGCAGCGCCGAGAGCAGTCCGAGGCTCGGTGCCGCGCAGCAGCCAGTCGACGGTCTTGCCGCCGAATTCCGCGATCAGGGCGAGTTCGAGGGAGGAGAAGCGGCGTTTCCCGCCAAGTGACTTCGACAGCTTGTCTGGGGAGATTCCAATGCGCTCGGCAACGGCGGCTTGGGTCTCACCCGCTGTGCCGATGACCTGACGCACGCGTTCAATCAGTCCGGCATCCATGCTGTGACCGTACAGTTGCGTTGCGAGAATCGCAATCGACATGACTAGGTTGTGACCTGGGGTTCACCTGCCGGAGTGACCGCGCGCCGAGCGCTGACAGAAAGACTCCGCAAGTGCGGTGAGCTGCGGGAATGCCCGGCATTCGATCTGTGCGACCGGCTTGACGAGTGCAGGCGGACACCCGATGCGCGGGCGCCCCGCAGGCATTGGTACAGACCAGAATGGCGCCTTGTTCGGCACGCCCCGTCGCGCCGCCGGCGATGCCCTGCCGACCCGCCCAGCAGACGATCTGCGGACCTACGCAGGCACAAAAATGCCCCGCCAGGCAGGTCTAGCGGGGCAAGCACGCGATCCAGGTCAGCCCAGGTAGTCGATCTGGTAGATGTGCAGCGCCTTCGCCGAGTGCTCCAGGTACAGCACCGCAAAGACGTCACTGAGGACGAGCATCCGGGTCACCCCGTCATCGACCCCCCACGGTTGCGTCTCGCCCATCGGATCGTCGCAGGCACGAGCAAGAGCGGCGGCAAGCCTGCCGGACACAGGCTGCGGAAGCGAGTCCCAGACTGCCTCAACGGTCCGACTGCACTGCAGGGAGTAGGTCATTCGCTGTCCAGGTGATCAGCGGCGCCCTGAGGGTCGCGCGGGTGGCATCTAGTGGCAGATGGGCTACCGAGCGTGAGCGTAGCGTGCGCCGTTGACCACCGTCACCCGAACAGCCGGATCACGCCGCGCCGCGCGCCCGGATCTGCGCGGCCTTCGCCTGGACATCTTCAGTGATGTCCTCCCACTCCCCAGGAGTGGGCAGGCCGGCTGCCTCCGCGGCGCGGGCCTCCTCGATGCGGACCGCGGTCTCCTCAAGGCGTTCGGCAACGCCCTGCCACTTGGCGAAGACCTCCATTACCTGATATGCGGGGGCCTTGTTGATCTCGCTGAGGAAGCGCTGGGCAAGGGTCGGGTTGCCGAGAGCCGCAGCGATGCGCTCGATGCTCCACGGCTGGTGGGCGGTCATCTGATCTCTCCCAGTGGCGGCGGGTCCCTGGTAGGCGGGCACGACCCGCCAGCACCGTCGTTGCAAAACGGCGCGCAGCCACCGTAGCGCTACATCACGGGACTGCGCCTGCGAGTCTTACATGACCACCCCCGAAATTTCGGGGGTGACGGCCCTGGGGAGACAGCTTCCGCCGTCCATGCTCATGATGATCAGCGTGAGGCCAGGCGACGGGACGACCAGCTCCAGCCCCGAAAAGCGGACGCATCCAAGAGATGCCCAGAGACTGCGCCTCGGGAGCACCTACAGGATCTTGTAGGTGCTGAAGGCGCGGCGGCAACCCCAGCACCCAACAGCAATCTCCTACAGGGCGCCTTCGTCCGAGCCTCAGAACTCGTACTGGAGCTCACTCTGATAGCCAGCCTTGGCCATGGCTGTCACCTCGATCACCTTCCCCGACTGGTCAAATACAGTGCGAAGCGTCCGCAGCACCGGCTCTCGGGTTGGCATCCGAAGAGCCAGAAACTGCTCCATGGTTGGCATCCGAGCAGAGACCTTGTCGACACACCGGTCAGGACTGTGCCCCATGTCGGCAAGCAGGCGCGGTGCACCGCCCTTGATCTTCCCCTTCTGTTCCAGCGCCGTTCCCTCTGCCAGATCGAGCGGGTAATACGACTTCACCAATTCCGTCGGCTCGTCGTCCAGTGAGAGGATCTGAACCCTCTCGATCGCCTGGCCGCCCTTCGGAAGACTCATGGCCTCGCGGACATCAGCCGGAGGCTCTACTGGCCCCACTGAGACCAGCTCGCTGGATCCGCGCATCCCCTTCTGTTCCGCCACACCAATCCAGGCGTATGCCTCCCCTGGAGCTGCCGGCATCTTGGTCTCGGCTGGCACCAGAGTTCGCTGCCGGTGGGGACGGACGATGATGCCGCTGCCCCGATGACTGACCGCGAGGCCCCTCCTTGGCGAGCAGGTCGTTCGCGTGCTTGATCGTCTGGGGCGCGGCGCCGAACTTCTCTTGCATCACTCGGGTGGACGGCAACTTGCTCCCCGGCGGGAAGTCTCCGTTCAGAATGCCCTCGCGCAGATAGCTGGCCATGAGCTCGTGCTGAGCCCAGGGAATGATCACGTTCTCGTCCATTGCGCCGCCCACTCCTGAGGCTCGTCGCCGCGCGTGTGATGTGCGACGGGAATCTGGTGGTCCATCAACTACCGCTACATGCCCACGGCTCGCCCGTTCCATCTGCGGTGAGGGAAAGTCAGCCAGCGTCCTAGTTAGACTAGTCTAGTGCTCTTGGAGGGTGCTACTGTGTGGTTGTGGCCGCACAACGGGTGCAGCCAATCGACCTTGGGGGCCTTGAAGTGGCGACCTACACGCTCCACACGGAGCGACTCCGATCGGCGGCGGCCGGCAACGGCGACACGAGCCTGTATCGGATTCACAAGCGGACCGGGATCGACCTCACTGTCCTCAGCCGGGTGACTCGCGGCGAGAACGCGCCGTCCCTCGACACCGCCGTTCGGCTCGCGTCCAGCTACGGACTCACCGTGGAGACGCTGCTGTGCTCCGACGGCCAGCCCCTCGCAGCGGCCTGACGGCGCCGGTCTTCTCATGTCTCACCACCTGAGCGGCATCAGCTGCACTGTGCACCGGAAGTACCTCCTGACATGCGAGGACTACAACAGCCTCTGGGAACGCTCTGGGGGTGCATGCGAGGTCTGCGGGACGCCCGGCAACCTCGTAATTGACCACGACCACCGCTACGGTCGTTCCGCTGTGCGTGGCCTGCTGTGCAACCGGTGCAACCAGAGTCTCGGGGTTCTGGACCGGTTGATGCCGTTCCCGGCGGTGAGGGATCACAACCCGAGCCGCTCGTTTCGCGAGTACTACGAACGCGCTTGGTTCGTGGGGAAGACTCGCGAGATCTCGGCGGGCAGGAAGGTTCACCGGAGGTCGACCGAGATCTGGCAGGACATCGTGTACTACCAGCGGGCGGTGGCAGCCGTGCTGAACACCAGGCCCACGGACCTCCTCCTGCCCCTCAGTAGCCCGCGTGAGACGGCCGAGGCCCTCCGGAAGCACATGAGCCCTCAGGGCTTCGCGGTACTCGTGCGCCTTCTCGTCAAGATGCGCGAGACCCCGAAGCGGGACGCGAAGTAGAGCAACTAAACAAAACGGCCCCGCAGAAGCGGGGCCGCTAATCTCACCGTGCGCGCCCTTAGGCCTGGTAACCGAAGCGCGCACAGATCGGAGACTCCATCATGGCATCTTCTGTCGCTGCCCCCAACCCCGCTCCGGCCGCTCTGGCCGGCATCCTCCCCAGTACCGCCCCGTGCCCGCTGGACTTCCGGTGGATCCAGGGTGCTCTCGCGGCGGCGTTCGACCCGAGGCGGATCTCCCGCGTGGACGCCTGGGCGGCCTTGACCGCAGCGTTCGGTCCGCTGTTCGACGTCACCCCGGCGGTGGCCCGATGATCGCCGTCACCGTGGCCCGTCCTACCGAGAACCTCGCGGTCGGCCTCGCCAGCCGCCGGCCGACTTCCTCCTCCGAGCCCGGCTTCCTGCTGCGCTTGATGAACTGGGCGCTGCGTCGTGGGGACCGCGAAGGTGCTCGCCTGTTCGCGCACCGGTACCTGCGTGCTGTGAACTGCGACCGGGTGGGGGAGTGATTGCCGTGCAAACGACCCTGAGCGCCGCCAGCCCGCGTATCACCGCGGGTCTGATCACCGTGACCCTTCCCGACGACGGTCCGGCGATGCGTGCGACGTGGATCGCGCCGGACCAGGTCGTCGTTGGCTTCGACCCGCGGTTCCTGACGGAGGACTTGGTCGTGATGGTCTTGCGGTCGGTGCACGGCGACGCCATCAGCTTCGTCGAGGGGCTGCCGCGGTGAACCTGCAGTCCCTGCATGAGAGCCGGCCCGGTGCCGCGGCGCAGATCGTTGCGACTGCCGAGGATGCCCGCCAGCTGGGCTTCGAGAACGTGCGGACGCACTATGAGCCGCCGACCGGCTACCACACGGTGACCGGTGATCTGCCGGCGACTACGGCGCAGCGGACGATCGACCGGATCCTCGGCCGCTGACACACCCCTGGGCCGCCCCGCCGCGGGCGGCCCCTCCCTTTCATCTTCACGTCCAGCTGGAGAAGCCGTGTACCTGCGTACCCCCGTGCCCGCGTTGGCGGTGTCGTGATGGGGATCAAGCTGATCGTGGAGTTCATGGACCACACGCCGGCGGGTCTGACGCCGGCTGAGTGGAAGGCCATGATCGTGGTGTTGGAGGACGCGAATGACGAGACTCGGCTGACGTGGTCGGCGATGACTGATCCGCGGATTGTGCGTCGGGTCGGGTTGAAGCTGGAGGGGTGGAAGAACCTGCGGGCTGCTTTGGTGCGCAAGGGTGCGCTGGAGGTGGCTGTCGCGGGGCGTCGGGGGATGGCTGCGAAGTATCGGGTTCCGCGCTTCGCTCCGTTGGGGCATGGATTGGATGCCGAAACCGACTTGGGGCATGAGCCGGATGCCCCAACACCGGCATTGGGGCATGGATCCGATGCCGAAACACCGGCGTTGGGGCATGAGGTAGATGCCGAAAGTGACCCAATGGGGCATGGAACAGATGCCGCAAGTGCCCAATGGGGCATCGGATTGACCCCCCCTACCCCTCCTTTTACCCCTCCCTACCAACCCCCCTCCCCGCCGGCCGCTGTCGAGACCCGACCCGAACCGGCCCCAACCGTCGAAGGGCGGGAGGGCGGGAGGACCGCCTCACGGCGGCAAGACAGCCCCGCCGCGTACAACGCCCTTGCCCGGATCGCCGCCAAGCACCCCCAACTCGCTCTCGGCGAGACCGAACTCGCCGAACTCGCCCCTCTCGTCGAACCCTGGCTGGAGCGCACCACCGAAACGCGGATGGAGCTCGCCGTCACCAGCGGCCTGCCCGCCGTCGTCGCCAGCCCGGCCGGGTTCCTCCGGAAGCGCCTGGTCCAGAAGCTCCCCCCGCTACTGCAGACCGTGCCGGATGAGGAACGCTGCGGCCGCCCGAACTGTGACCCGATCACCCACATGCTCACCCTCCCCGATGGCGAACAGGCCTACTGCGCTGTCTGCCACCCCACCGGGCGCGCTATCGCCCGTCGAGCCCAAGGAAGTGCCGCATGACCGACCGCGAGCCCGAGTTCGACCCCGGCTTCGAGCGGCAGCCGCCTCAGGACCTCCACGCCGAACGCGCCGCCCTCGGCGCCCAGTTGATCTCCGCCCAGGCGATCGCCGATGTCCTCGGTACCGGGTTGCGCCCCGCCGAGTTCTACCGGCCCGCCCACGAGAAGATCCAGGACGCGATCACCGCCCTCTACGCGGCCGGCGACCCCGCCGACCCGATCCTCGTCGCCCGGCAGCTGACCATCGGTGGCGAGCTCCAGCGCTGCGGCGGCCCCGACTACCTGCACGGCCTCATCCAGTCCGCTCCCGCGCCGGCGAACGCCGAGTACTACGCCCAGATCGTCCGCGAGAAGGCCCGCCTGCGGGCCGTCGGCGTCGCCCTCAACCGCAGCTCCAACATGGTCGCCGCCGCCGAGGGCGACCCGGACGAGCTCATCCAGACGATCCAGGCCGAGATCATCGCCGCGGCCGGCACCGGCGACATGCCCGGCGCCAACGTCGGCCTCGCCCCCATCGCGAACAGCCTGGAGGCCACCCTCGACGCCATCGAGGCCGTCAACGAGGGAACCGTGCCGGTTGGCGCGCCGTGGGGATTCAGGGACCTCGACGCTCTCACCGGCGGCATGCACCCCGGCCAGATGATCGTCATTGCCGGCCGTCCCGGCATGGGCAAGTCCACGGCCGGCATGGACATCGCCCGGTCCGCCGCAATCAAGCATGGCCTCGGCACGGCTTTCTTCTCCCTGGAGATGTCCCGCACCGAGATCATGAAGCGCGTCATCGCTGCGGAAGGCCGCGTCCCCCTGCACCACATGCAGACCCGCGGCGGCATGACCGACGACGACTGGACCCGCACCGCCAAGACCCTGCAGTCGATCTCGCAGGCGCCGCTGTACCTCGACGACTCGCCGGACCTCACGATGACGTCGATCCGGACCAAGGCCCGGCAGATGGCCGCGGAGACCGAACTCAAGCTCATCATCATCGACTACATGCAGCTGCTGCGCTCCGGCGGCGGCCAGCGCTACGAGTCCCGGCAGCAGGAAGTCTCAGACCTCTCCAGGTCGATCAAGCTCCTCGCGAAGGAACTTGAGATCCCGGTCATCGCGCTGTCGCAGCTGAACCGCGGCCCGGAGCAGCGCACCGACAAGAAGCCCATGGCGGCGGACCTGCGCGAGTCCGGGGCGATCGAGCAGGACGCCGACCTGATCCTCTTGCTGCACCGCGAGGACGCGTACGACAAGGAGTCGCCGCGGGCCGGCGAGGCGGACTTCATCGTGGCGAAGAACCGGTCCGGGCCGACCTCGGTGATCACGGTGGCGTTCCAGGGGCATTACTCCCGTTTCGTCGACATGGTCGCGGATCTGCGGGCAGCCTGATAGCACCTCAGCCCTTCGGAAGGAACACCATGGCAGAGAACCCGCCCGCCGACTCGATCGCCTCCAGGGGGGACGCTTACATCGACGACCTGCAGTCCGGCCGCAGCCGCTACCTGCCGATGCCGTGGCCGGCCATGGAGCAGGTCCTCCGCCTCGGATACCGGCGCAAGGTCGGGATCGTCGCACAGCGCCGCACCCGGGAAGCAACCGCCGGCCGCCGGATCGCCGAGTTCGTCGCCCAGGAGGTCGGCCACGTCCTTCTGTGCACCGGCTACCCGCCGCAGCCGCAGGAGCGTCTGCACGTCCTCGACGATGACAAGCTCACGCCCGACACGGTGAACACCGAGGCGCGAAAGCTGATCGCGCTCGGCACCCCGCCGGCGCTGATTGTGGTCGAGCGGTACGAGCGGATGCGTCTCACGGACCGGCCCGAGAATCTCTCTCGCGGCGACGAGCTGATGTGGTGCGGCCGCGCCGTCGACGGCCAGTACGGCGAGTTGGACGTCCCGGTGCTCTTCACGACGGTGGTCGATCAAGAACCGGTCTTCGACAGGCGACTCGGCGCCTGGTCGAGCCTGGACTCGCCGGCGAACGTGATGACGGACTTCTGCCGGACCGTCCTCGTCGTGCACCGGCTCGACGACGGCACGGTGCGGGTTCGGACCGAACTCGATGCGGACGAGTACGAGCAGCCGGTCGTGAAGGACATGCCGTGGCCGACGGCTGCCACGGCATCCTCGGCCTGACCGCCCGTAACGAAGCGAAGGTGCCGGCCGCTGCGCCGCGGCGGCCGGCACGAGTGGCTCAGCCCACCAGGCCGCGACCCGCGCCGGTGGGCACGACCAGGTCCGGGTTGCTGCCGTCAGCCGGTACCGCCACCTCGATCAGCCCCTTGTCGTGCAAGCTCAGGTACACCCCGTACAAGCTGATCTGCTGCTCCGTCCACGCGTCGCGTACCGGCCCCTCCTCGCCCATGTCCGCGGGCGGCGGGTACATGCCGTGGAAGTAGCTCGATGCCGACACCGGCCGCTGCGCCGCGGCGATCAGGGATAGCAGGGTCTTCTCGTCTTCGCTCAGGTTCATGGCCGACAGGCTACGGCGGCCGTCGGTAACTGCCGCCGCATCGAGCACCTTTGAGCGCATTTCGTCACGTCAGACGCCTACCCGCACGCCCGCACGGCTGGAACAATTCGTCATACACCAGGAGGTTTCACCCATGGATCTCTCGCTTTGAATCTCCCCACCCGGTGCTCAGGGGTAGGCCAAACCTGCTCGGTTGATCTCCCCACCCATCGTGTGATCTTTCCCAGCGTGTCGGGATGGTTCGGGGCCATCCCGAAAGCCTGCGTCCGCAACGAGTTCGGCCTGTTCGGGGGCCTGGATGCTGACGTGGGAGGAAGAGATGGATGCGCGCCAATGTCGTCAGCTGATCGGTGTCAACCGGCAATCCGACCGACGGACGCGGACGCTACTGCAACAAGCAAGAACACGACGGAGATCAGATAGTCGCGCGAGGCAGCATCAAGTCCCTTGAGCGCCTCGGCAAACTTCGCCATGCCTTCGAGCGCGCTCCCCATTGTGCCGAGGGCGCTGGACTGCGCCTCCAGCGCCCGCACTGCTTCTTCGCCGTTCTCCTCCTTGGCCGTGCTGGTCACCAGCTGCGCTTGCTGTTGGACTGTCGTCCGTCCAGCCTCCAACACGTCCTTCGCCGCTCCGCGCACCACCGAGCCGTAGGTGATGTCCTGGTTCAGGCCGACACCGAGCATCACCCCAGCGCCAACTACCCCAGCGATAGTTACGATCCAGAGCAACACGTTCACTTGCCGCCTCCAGTGAGGAGAGGGTGTGGTCAGGGGCGAAGCTGCGCGTTGAACCAAGTGAGTTGGTAGTCAAGATCCTGCACCACGGTCCGCAGGGCGTCTCCGGCTACGACATGGCCGGTGATGCGGCCGGCGCTCGTGCCCACCTCTACAGTTGAACCTGAGTCCCCCTTGGTGCTGACGCTGTGGTCGGTCTCGAAGACGTTTCCCCATGCGCCACATTTGCGGTTAAACCAGAGTGACGGAATAACGGCGCGAGCCCAGACCTGCTGGGTCCCGGCCGGAACGTTGACGAGCAGGTCGTCACCAGCGGCAGTGCTGGTGTATCCCTGGAAGGTCCCGGTGGTTTTCTCTGGGTGGTCGGTGTCGAGAGTGATCAGAGCGACGTCCGCACATACGTCACCGGGTGCCCGTGCCTGAGGACAGACGGTCTGCGTCACGCGCCCAATCCGGTTGCCCTGCACCTTCGCGATGTCGGGGGTGTTTCGTGCGCCGTGACCGGCAGTGGTGACGGCGTGCTTTCTGTTGCTCAGCTGCACTCGGCAGCCGAGGGTGGCCGACTCCCCTGGGACTCGCACAGTGTCCCCCGGACCGCAGTGCTGAGGCTCGGGTCGGTCGCGTCCGACCGCCCACAGGCCCCGGTAACGCAGCTGACCCGGGGTGTAGATCAGCTCCTCCGGAAAGCCGAGAGCGTCCATGCGGAGGATGATCTCGCCGAGCCGGGGTGCCCGGCGAGTGGCGAAGGCGAGCGGTTCGCCCTCCCAAGGGGCCAGAGCAGAGTCGACGAACACGGTCGGGACCTGCGGACCGTTCTGCTCCAGCAGCCATAGGCCGACGCCCCAAAAGCCGACGATGCCTGGTTCATCTTGCCATTGCCTGACCGCTGGGGTCTCGCCTTCTCCTTCCGCCCGCCGCTGCTCGTCGGGGAATTGATCCAGCAGTTCGGCCGCCTCGGCGAGGCGGCGGTCGGCGGCGTACAGCATCTGGACGGTAGAGGGGGCAATACCGCCCTGTGCAGCCCATAAAGCGAGCAGATCCATGGAGATCATCCTCGGAGGAGACAAGTCACCCAAACCCTCACTTCCAAACGGTACGCACTCGGCGGCAAACCGCGAGTCGCGCAGTGGATCTAGGGAGGCCTGGGCCTGAGCGCCACGACGCTGGGTCACTTGAGGAGTTCTTCACCGCCGTCGACAGGCCGCTCAGCGCGGTGGACGGCGGGCAGGCCCGGGCAGGTGCGGGGTGTTGGGCTCGACCGTTGTCCCGGGTGTCAGATTGCTCGCATCCCGATCCTGCCTCGTCACAACGTCCAAGAGACAACGATCTGGGGAGGGAGAGCGGGCCTGGGGATTTTCGCGGCTCTGACCGCGATTCCGTGAATGATCTTGACCAGGCGATGGCGCGGCCACGTCTACCGTTGATTCGAGAGGCAGCCAAGGCCGACGTGGAGGTGGCGATGCGAGTCGTGTTCGTGCACGGGGCGTGTGTGCGGGACGGGTCGTGGTGGTGGCACCGCACCGCTGACCTGCTGCAGGAGCGAGGGGTGCTGAGCGTGGCCCCGGCGCTGCCGAGTTGCGGCGAGGCGAGCCTGCCCCCAGGCGCCGGCGGTCCGGGGCTTTCCGAGGACGTCGCGGCGGTGCGGCAGGCGCTGCTGGACAGCGAAGAGCCCACCGTCGTGGTCGCCCACAGCTACGGCGGCATCATCACGGCGGAAGCTGCCGCGGGCGTCGGGTCGGTACGCCACCTGGTGCTGGTCTCCAGCTACCTGCCCGAGGTCGGGCAGAGCCTGTCTGAGTTCGGGGACGGCAGCCCCGCCCCGTTCCTCGACGTTGACCCCGACGCCGGCACGTTCGGGGTTCGCCCCGAGCTGCTCGTGGACACATTCCTGCAGGACTGCGACCCCGAGGTCCAGGCGCGGGCGGCGGACCACCTTGCCCGGCAGAGTGTGCAGGTGATCGGGCAGCCGGTCACGGCGGCCGCATGGCAGCAGGTGCCCTCGACGTACCTCATCTGCGCCCAGGACCGGGGCACCCCGCCGCGGCTGCAACGCGAGTTCGCCCGCCGGGCCAGCAGCGTCGTCGAGCTCGACGCCGGCCACCACCCGTTCCTGTCCCAGCCCGCCGCGGTCCGGGACCTGCTGCTGAGCCTGTAACGGCAGTGACAAGATCATTCACGGAACGGCGGCCAGAACCATTTTCGCGAATCCTCATCACCTCCGCGAAGCCGAATACGACCGCCAGCGCCGCGAACGCAACGTCCACCTCCAGCCCGGTGTCCTCGTCATCCATGACCGAGCCCCCTACCGGGTCGTCGAGATCCGCGAAGTCCCGTTCGACCGTTGGCCTCACCCGTACGACGAGCACTGGGCAACGCACTTCGACTTCTGGCTGCGCAGCGACACGACCGACTCGGCCCCGGACCCGGCCGCGTGGCGAGAGCGGCCTGTCGTGGTCGTTGCGGAGCCGGAAGGCGGCGGGAAGGCCATGCACCTGCAGGCGCCGGCATCGAGGGCTTGGGACGTTTTGCCGGAGCACTACGCGGTGTGCCGGTCGTGCGGTGAACTTCCGCCCTGCCGTGAGGAGGAGCTCGACGCGGTGACGGAGCGGCAGATGGCGGAGACGCTGCGGTTGATGGCGATCCACCCGGGCGCGTGCATGGGCTGCGGGGAGGCGATCAGCGGTCGGCAGAAGTCGGTGGCGTTTCCGGGGCCGAACTTGTGGCGTCCGGATCTCGCGGATGGCACGGTGCGGTTCCATGCTCGGAGCGAGTGCGTACTGGGTGGACGCGTACCGGGGGCAGTGGATAGCCGCAGGGGCCCCTGTGAGCGCCGAGCAGCCTGCCCTGCCGCAGGGGGGAGGGGGATGCCGCGTGAGGCCGTTCACGGTGGTGCCGGAGGCCTTCAAGGGGCGCTGTAGGTGAACTCCGCCCCGCGCTGAAGGCATGCGGGCGTGCCCGCGCCGTACCGGTCGCCGTCCGTCGGCCAGCCCGCACACTCCCAGGCCCACTACTACCCGGCCGACGAAGACCGGGCAGTCGTCAGGGCTCGTCGCATCGTGACTCGCGGCCGATCCTGATCGTTCTCCCGGGTAGCCCGCACACCGTTACCCGGGAGACCTCGTGCGCTTCAAGCCCGCCGCCATCCTTGCCGCGGCCGCTCTGCTCGGTATCGCCACCCCCGCCCACGCCGCACCCCACCATCGCGCCGCCGGCGACACCGTCACCACCACCCTCCACGCCGCGATCGACAACCTCCCCATCGCCGAAGAACACCGTGACGGCTACCTGCGCACCGCGTACAAGCACTGGACCGACGACGACCACAACGGCTGCAACGCACGCAAGGACGTCATCATCAGCGAGGCCGTCGTCGCCCCGGAGGTAGGCTCAGGCTGCACCATCACCGGCGGGGTCTGGTACTCGCCGTACGACGACGTCACCGTCACCAACGCCTCCGGCCTTGACGTCGACCACGTCGTGCCACTTGCAGAAAATTGGGACTCCGGCGGCTACGCCTGGACCGCAAAGGAGCGCGAGCAATACGCCAATGACATGGCGGATCCTCGGACCCTCATCGCCGTCACCGCCCGCTCCAACAGGCAGAAGGCCGACAAGGACGTCGCCGACTGGCTCCCGCCCGCAGTCGGGTACCGGTGCCGGTACATCGAAGACTGGGTGGCGGTAAAGACCCGCTGGGGCCTGAGCGTCGACCAACGCGAAGCCGACGCCCTGCACCAGATCGCAGCCGGCTGCGATGACACCGAGCTCCATGTGGTCCTCGCCCGATGAGCGCCACGATCCGGATCTCCGCCCCCACAGTGACGGAAGTCCTTCTGGTCGACGGCTGGCACCAGGTCCACCGCAAGTCATTCCGGGTCGGGGCCTACAGGCTCGTGTCCGCCACCGACGAGTGATACGAGCAACTGATCGATAGCCTGGGCGACGACGAGCAAGGCTTCACGCTCAAGGATGAGCAGGGACGAACACCTGCCGGCCCGATCACCTCGATCCTGGCAACCCGAAGCTGAACCGCCAGCAGATGCAAGCAGCCCCGCTCCATCCAACCCGGAGCGGGGCTCTGCCGTGGGAGGCATGCAGGAGCCCTGCAAATCAGGACGCTACGCCCAACGTCCCGGCCGTATCAACGCCCCGGACGCAAGAAATAGAAGAACCAGTTCCGCAAGCCCATGGCCCCTGTCGACGGCTCCTGGCATCATCCGAAAATGCTCATCACGCCCGGCCCCGGCACCAACCGCGACAACGTCCTCCAAGCCCTCCGCAAGACCCGCGACGACGTACAGAACCTCTACACCGCCCGGCCGCACGAAGCCATCGACGCGGTCCTCGCCTACCTGGAGTGGGCCAACGAAGCCGTCGGCCGACTGGCCGGACAGATCGCCGACCGCGACCTCAACCGACTCGTCCTGACCAGTCGGCATGGCCAGATACTCGCCAACGTTGCCATGCTGACAGCCCCGGACGCCGTCCGCTTCGCCAACGGGCTGCTCAACCTCGAACTCCGCCAGCGGTCCGACGACTTCAACTCGGCGGTCCAGGCCCTCGAAGCAGCTGCCAGCAGGCGCCAACAGGCCGGCCGGAACATCGTCTTCGACACCGGCGTCTTCATCAACCACCCGGACAAGTTCGACCAGATCGACTACCGGTCGCTGACCGGAGTCTTCGATGACACCGTCAACCTGGTCGTCCCGATGGTCGTCATCGACGAGCTGGACAACCTGAAGCAGCACAAC
Organism: Kitasatospora sp. NPDC023120; assembly: GCF_055560835.1. NCBI lineage: Bacteria > Bacillati > Actinomycetota > Actinomycetes > Kitasatosporales > Streptomycetaceae > Kitasatospora > Kitasatospora sp. NPDC023120. The sequence goes on from NZ_JBVHHY010000020.1 coordinate 113,416, forward strand.
AAGCAGCAGGTCAGGTGGCGAGCCGGATACAGCCTCGCCATCCTGGACCGGCTCTTCTCCTCGGGCCGGCCATCCGTTTCCGTCCTGCGCGACCTGGACTTGTCCGAGGCGGCCGCGGGTGGACTGCCGCGATCGAAGGTGACCGTTGAACTGTTGTTTGATCAGCCTGGCCACATTCGGCTCCCCATCGCCGACGACGAGATCGTCGATCAGGCGCTCACGCTGCAGGCACTGGCGGGGGAGGAGGTCACGCTGTTCACGTACGACACGGGGCAGTCGATGCGCGCCCGCAATGCCGGCCTGATAGCGAAGAAGCTGCGCTTGGAACCCGAGGGGCCGCCGGCAAAGGGCTGAGAGCGCTGCGCCCTGCCGCCCTTGGGAAGCGGCAGGGCGCAGCGGCACCGACGACCAGGCGCGACCGCCGACAGGGCCCGGGCGGGGTTGGGTGCCCGGGTGCCACCCCTCGTGGCCGGGAACGCTACGCCTGCGGAGCGGGAGAGTCCAGATGTCGGGCGAGACTATCCGAGCTCGAAGTACCAGGCCGATAGCCTGGATCGTGATCAACTCATAGGGTGTCGACACACAGAGATCAGCCCGCGCCCTTCGCATTGGGCTGTCGTGGCTCCACGCTAAACTCCGGTTGACTGGGGGAGGCGAAGCCAATGGCAGATACGGCAACAGGGACCGGATTCGAAGTTGACCCGAGCGTCGTGTTCCAGGCGTCACTTCAGTTCCTCGACACGAAGGATTTCGTCTACAACATCGCCGACGGCATCGTCGGAGACCTGGCCTCCACCGCCGGAATGGCCGGAGACGACTCCGTCGCCCACTCCTTCGCGGCCAAGTACGAACCGGCAGCGAAGACCGTGGTCCAGGCCATCGGCAAAGCCGGGCAGGGCATGGCCACCGTCTCTAGCCGACTGCTGACCATGGCCTCCAACTACCTTGCCGTCCAGGACAGTGTGGCAGCCGCTTTCACTGGAAAGATCAACACATCGTCAGGGCTCGCCAAGGGTGCGCAGCAGTGCGACCCGAACCAAGCACACAACAGCCTGCCGATGGTCACAGGATCCAAAGAGGTCCACGAAATCCCGATCATCGGGAAGTTCTGGCCGCAAGGTGACCCCAAGAGGCTGCGTAGCGCCGCTCACGTCTGGGAACACTGCGCCTCCTTGATCGACCAAGCGCAACGCAACGCCGGCCTTCATTCCGCCGAGGTGATCGCCAAGTGCTCGGGCGACGCAGTCGAAGGCTTCAAGACCTACGCAGCCACCGTGTTCAACGCCTGTCCGGCTGGCGGCACGACCGCGTCGTCGAAACTCTCCCTCATGGAGAACATCTCGGCCGCCTGCCGAGAACTACAGGCCATCTGCAACGACTACGCAAAGGCGATCGACGACTGCCAGAACAAACTCATCGAGCTAGGCGTGACCGCAGGTGTCGTGACGACAGCCGGTGTACTGCTGACTTTCTTCACGTTCGGTGGCTCCGACGTCGCTGCAGCCGCTGCGGACGCAGCCCTGGCCGCGGACGCGGCGGTCGCCGCTGAAGCTCTCGCCACGGCCGAGGCCGGGATGGCTGCCGCAGCAGCTGTCGCCGAAGCCGAAGCGATCGTTTCCTCTCTCGCTTCCCGATTGGTCGTGCTCGCCGGCACTGCCACCGCCGCGACTGCGGTGGCAGCTGTCGAGTCCGCCAACGCCGCAACGCCCCAGAACCCGGCTGCTGGGGGCGGTCAGGGCACGCCCGCCGCACCCGTCGTAGGCCCTATCCCTCCGCCGCCCGAACCGCGGCCGTATCCGCTCTATGACGCGGCACAGCAGGCCGCAGCCAAGACATGGATCGAAAGCATGGACGAGCGGGGTGCCAACTATGGCACCGCAGACGACCGGGCCTATCAGGTGCGGGTCGCCGGGGAACCGGAACGGCGGGTCCTGGGGGCGGACGGCGAGAAGGTATGGGCGGACGGCTTCCGACCCGCCGACGGCGCACTCATCGACGCCAAGAACGTCCGGAAGAAGGGCTGCAGCCCACGATCCCTGGAAGGCCTGCAGGAGGGAAAGTTCAACGTCCAGTTCGTACTGGGCGACGACGAATCCGAGCTTTCCCGCTACCAGGCCGCAATCGACAACCCGGCCAACCACGCCCAGTACCTCGAAGTCGACACCCCTGACAACGCTACCGTCGGCTACTGGCAGTACCTGCTCGCCAAGCACCACGTGAAGAGCAACGTTCGCGTAGTCCCCTAACCCGGCAAGGAACCCCCGTTGGACACCATCTATGTCGGCGCCGCGCCCGGCACCACCTGGTCGCTGACTCCCGAAGAAGCCGAAGAGCACCTCCGTGACCGGTTTCCCGGCATGGAGTCCTGGTTCAAGCGTGCTCCAGTGAGCGGCAAAGACTACATCGACTTCGACGTCGAGGTAGACGGTGTGGAACGGCAGTGCAGCTACTTCGAAGGCGGCCAGCTGATCCTGCGTGATGGTGATCCATCAGTGTGGTCCGACACGATCGGCTGGTTCCTAGGATTGCTGCCGGCAGATGCGAGGTCAGTGGCGATGGTCGCATCGAACCCGGACAACGTCCGGGTGATTCCGCCGGGCTCTAACGCGCGGGACATCGAGGAACTGCTGCAGCCCTTGTTCGACTTGGACTAGAGCAGCCTCGATCTGAGCCTCTGCCAGGCATGTGGAGGTCGAGTCCGCTGCCGCCGCTGTACCCTCTCACCGGAGCCCTGCCGCACCCCCGACGGCAGGGCTCTTCCGGGCTCAGCGCTCCGTCGACTGATTCGGTATCTGCCGCCAACCGTGAGCAGCCGCGCCCGCGTACAGCCAGCCGACGACGAAGTCACTGAACAGATCCATCGGCCGCTCGGCCTCAGGAAGACCCAAAATGGCGACGAGCCGGCCAGCGGGAGTGTTGCCGGTGTCGCAACGGCGGCACAGAAGCAGCTCGATGCCGTCACCGAGAGGGAGACGGGCGGTCAGGGCGGCGGCTTCGCCGCAATGGGGGCAGGGCGGCATGTCGTCGGTTCTGATCACTTGGAAGTCGGCCATGTCGGTCAATGCGGGCTCCTCCCTGGTGGGGGTGGCTAGGATCTGCCCGCGATCATGCGGAGTCAATGGTTCCGGCAGTCCCCCGCCGCATCAAAGAGACACATTCCGATGGGCTAGCAAACATCGCGGCTGCGGCAGCTCCAGCCTGAGGCTGTGGCTATGTACAACGCCAAAGTCATCCGGGCCTTCATCGGATCCCCCAGCGATGTTGAAGAACGAGAGCTCGTGAGAGATGTGCTGGCCCAGTGGTCCGCCAAGAGATCGTCCGAGACGACAAGCGTCGTGTTCGTGCCAGTGCGGTGGGAAACCAACGTGTTCCCCGACCTGCGCAAGCCAGGCCAAAAGATGATCGACGAGAAGCTCGTGCGCGCCTCGGACATCTGCATCGCCCTGTTCTGGATGAAGATCGGCGGCTCTGTCGACGGAGACTCCGGGACAGTCCACGAGCTGGAACAGTTCCGGACGGCTGGCAAGCGGGTGCTCACGTACTTCTGCCAGCGAAGGGTCAGCCGGCGGGATGCGAGCAAGTTCGCACAGGATCTTGGCGCCGTGGACCAGCTGCGGGATCGGCTGGAGAAGATCGGTCTTGTGGGTGAGTACGGAAGCCGGGGTGAGCTGCGAGGCCAGCTGCTCGATGCGCTCGATGACGTCGCGCGCGAGAGCCTCGCATAGCTGGCCTTAAATCGAACCTGTATTCGATAGGATTGGGGATGTGACCCCCCCGCTCCACCCCACCTGGTGCGACCCCGCCCACTGCGACGTCCCCAACCAGCAAGCCAACCTCGCAGCCCGCGGCGGCGCCCACCGCTCCAAACTCATCCCGCTCAACCTCGAAACTGAAGCCCGCGGCGAACAGGGCTGGGTCTACGCCGGCCTCTCCCAGTCCGCGAAGCCACGTGCCGGCGTCTTCCTCAAATGGATCATCAACGGGCAGATCGTCGGCCACCAACCCATCAGCGACGCCGAACCCCTCGCCTGGCTCATCGCCGACGCCCTCGCCAACCTCCGCGGCGACGACCAACCCGTCGAACACGACAAAGCGCCCGGCCAGTAGACCGGGCGCAGCAAGGGAACGGGGTAGGACACGGGAGGACCGGGAGGCGCTCCGAACGCTCAGACGTCCGGCTGAAAGTCGGCGATGTCAGAGAGCGTGACAACTGGCCGCCGAGCGGACGAGGCGGGCAGGTTCAGGCTGTCCTCAACGAACTGCCGCCGCTCCTCGTCGGTGGCCGTGAGCCACCAGTCGACGAACGCCTCGATGTCGTCGATCACGGCCGGCCGTCGAGGGCGGCGCGGATTCGGTCTGCGGCGTCCTGGTAGCCGTCGGCCAGGCCGCCGTAGGCCTCGGCGGTGTCCAGCTCGTCGGCGAGCGCCAGGACGGCGGCGATGCGGGCCTCGGCCGTGCGGAGACGCTCGGCGAGCTGCTGCTGGTAGGCGCTGGTCATGCGGCGGCGCTCCCGGTCTGGCGGTACTGCTGGGTGTGGGCGGCATTGGCCCGGCGGCTGGCAGCGCACGCCGTCTCGCCGCGGCGCAGATGTTGGCGGTAGGCTCCGCGGTCGCCGTCGCATCCGGTGGGGCAGATGGCGGGGGCGTCGGTGACCCGCTGCCGGGTGAGCAGTCGGCGGCCCTTCCAGACGGCTTGGGCCATGGATGCGGCGCGGAGTTTGATCAGCACGTGGTGTGCGTGGTGGTTGGCGCCGCCCTCGGTGATGCCCATGGCCCGTGCGGCGCTGTCGCGTGTGTGGCCGCTGGCCATGAGCCGCAGGTATTCCAGCTCGCGGGCGGTGAGCGCGGCGCCGGGGGTGGGCTGCCACGAGGTCACGGCTGGGGCTCGTCGGGGGTGGCGGCGGCAATGGCAGCCCAGGTGCGGGCCAGCTTCAGTTCGACCTCACAGTCGGCCTCGTCGGCTCGCTGGCGGACAGCGAGTTGGTCGATCTGGGAGCCGTGCAGGTCGCGACCGCGGTGGAGAAGGCGCTGGGCGTCGTCGCGGGCCTGAGCGGCGCGGGCGTAGCAGCGGTGGGCGGACTCGGCCCACTCGCGGGCCTTGGCGAGGGCTTCGGTTCGGGTCACCATGCCCAGTCCTCCTGTTGCGGGTCGTCGAGTTGGGCTATGAGCTGGGCGAATTGGTCGTCGAGGGCGGCCTGCTCGTCCTCCTCGGCGTGTTGTCGGTTGTCGAGGTGGCCGAGGAGGGCTGCCCCGAGGCCGGCGCCGAGGAGGGCGCCGGCCAGGACCAGCCACGGGGACACGGTCACGCGGTGGGCTCGGCAGCGAGGGCACGGGCGCAGGCGCGGCAGGTGGTCGGAGCGTCGTCGGGCTTGAGCTCGTCCTTCGGCCCGCTGGAGTAGCCGCACGGCGTGACCAGCACGGTGGCTCCGGTCCAGATCGCGGTGGGCCGGGCGGCGTGGGTGTTGCGGCCGCCGTGGAGGCGGAGGCGGTGCGGGTACGTGGTCACTGCTGGCCGCCGTCCTGGCCGAGCACCGCGCGGGCCTCGGCGTAGATGCGCTTGGTCTTGCGGGTCTCGTGGATGACGACGATGAGGCTGGTGACGCTGATGGCCAGGCTGGCCAGGGCGATAGCGAGATGCACGGTGTCTCCTCGGGTTGGGGCCGCCCGCGGGTTGCGGGCGGCGTCAGGGCGTCAGGGGGTCAGCGGTGGCCGGCTTTCCAGCAGTCGGGGCAGATGTCCCGGCCGCCGGGGCGCTGGTGCCAGCCAGCCTCTCGGCGGACAGCTCGGACCTCGGCGGCCGTTGACGAGTACGGCAGGTGGGTAGCGGCACCACACTCGTCGGGGCCGTCACAACGGATCTCGACGTAGGTGGCGACGCTCACGCGGCAGCTCCCGCGGGAACGGCGCCGAGGTTGGGCTGGGGCAGGCCGAACGCGGCGGCACAGACGTGCGCGGCCAGCAGCGGCGGGACGGCGTTGCCGACCTGCTCGAACTGCTTGGTGCGGGAGCCCTGCCACGGGTAGTCGGCGGGGAACGACTGGAGGACGGCGGCCTCGTGCACGGTGATGCGGACGGTGTCGGGCGATTCGAACTGGGACTCGCCACCCGGGGAGCGGTCACGGTGGCCGGGCGGTGCGATGCGGTTGGTCGCACAGACCGTGGTGGCCGGTCGCTCCTGCACCCACTCGACCCGGGCGGCGTTGTTGCCGAACGCCATGGTCGGTGCTGGCTCGTCGGCCCCGCGCATGGCGGAGCCGGGCTGGTTCCCGTTGCGCAGGACCCACGAGACGTCATTGCCGCGGGCGCCGAAGAACAGCGTGCCGGCGGGCTCGTCGAGGTCTCGAACGGAGGCGTTGGCTTGGGTGTTGGAGCGGAGGGCCCAGGAGCGGGTGGACTTGACGAGGGTCTGGGCGGGGTCGTCGGCGGAGAACTCGTTGCCACCGGGCGTGGTCCGCTCGCCGCGGGTGTTGACGACCAGACCGGTTTCCCAGCCAAGGGCCTGGGCCATGGACACCCACGGAGCACGGGTTTCGCCGAACAGGTCGGGCTCGGTGCCGCCCTGGGCATGCGTCGGTGTCGGTGCGGATACGGTGCGGGCGCGGGAGGCTATGAGGATGGCGCGGCGGCGGGTTTGGGGGACGCCGTAGTCGGCGGCGTTGAGGATGCCGCACCACACGCTGTAGCCCCAGCCGCGGAGGATCTCGGCGTAGTGCCGGAACAGCGGCAGGACGTCGGGGACCTCCTCTTTGACGATGTCCTCGGGCCGCAGGTCGTGCAGGTATCGCATGGGCTCTGCGGCGAGCAGGCTGCGCGGATCCTTGCAAGCGGTGAGGATCTGGGCGCGGGTGTCGCGGCCGTGGGCGAGGTCGTGGAGGGCCTGGTGGACGAGGGGCTGGTCTTGGAGGCCGAGGCCCTTGCCGGCGCGGGACCAGGGCTGGCAGGGGGAGGAGTCGATGATGCGTCGGATGCGTCCCTGCATGGGCTGGGTGGCGAGTTGGGCAACGTCGGCGCGGACGGTGAGGTGTCGGGCGGCGGCGCGGGTGGTGCAGGCGGCTTGGTCCCATTCGATGCCGATGTCGCGGATGCCGTGCCAGCGATGGAGACCTTCGGACCAGCCGCCGGGGCCGGCGAACAGGTCCAGGGTGTCGGGTGCGTTGGCGGTCACGGGCGGTTCCTCAGCTGGTCGTGGTGCGGGCGGCGTTGTCGGCGTCGCCGTGGTCGGGGCAGTAGCGACGGAGCATCGCGGCGGCGTCGCGCATGCCGGCCGCGCGGGCGGCGTCGAGTTCGGCGCGGAGCCGGGTGACCTCGGCGAGGAGGTCGCCGAGCGCGCTGTACGGGCCGACGGCCGCAGCGCTGGTGCTGGCGCCGAGTTCGGCGTACAGGTCGCGGGTCTCCTGCTCGCGGGCCGGGTCGAGACGCCAGCCAGCGGGCGGCAGGGCGGCGCGCAGGAGGGCAATGCGCTCGGCGGGCGGCGGGGTGCCGGTCACCGGGCACCGCCGGCGGTCGGCCACGCCTGGCGGCAGCCGTTGCTGCGGCAGCGCAGCACATCGGCCACCCCTTCGAGTGCCCAGGTCAGCCCGTCGTCCAGGAAGGACCGGCCACAACGCGACCAGCCGTCCGGGCGCCCTACGTGAACCACTTTGTCGGTGCGGGTGTTGGGGCGGTCGTACCAGGAGGCGTCGCGCTGGGCGGCCCAGGGCTCGACGTCCTGCTGGTCGGTGCTGGTGGCCATGGTGGGTCTCCGTGGTGGGTGTGTGTGGTGGGCGGCCGGTGGGTGCCGGCCGCCCGGGGCTGGGTCAGGCAGCGGGCAGGGTGGCTTGCGAGAGGCGCAAGGCGGCGGCTTCGCAGTAGCGTTCGTCGGCTTCGATGCCGATGGCCCGCCGGCCGGCCTGGCGGGCGGCGTCGAGCGTGCTGCCGCTGCCAGCGAACAGGTCGAGGACCAGGCCGTCCTCGGGGCTGCCGTATCGGATCAGCAGGTCGAGCACTGGGATGGGCTTCTCGGTGGGGTGTCGGCGGGCCTTCACGCTGGAGGCGGTGATGACGGACAACTGGTATCGGAAGCCGTCGTCGGTCCATGTGCCTGCCGGCCGGTGGGTGTAGGTGTCACCGCGGCCGCCTCGGGTGTGTCGTTTGCTGGTGCCCGCGTTCGGTCGGCTACTGGGCACCCGCGGCGTCTCGTGGTGTATGCCGCTCCAGGGCCCCTGGTACCAGTGGAAGGCATGTTCGTGTGCGCGTCGGAACCTGTCGGCGTGCACGCCGGTTCCCGTGGTCTTGGCCCAGATGATGTCCTGGGACATTCGCCAGCCGGCGGCAGTGAAGTCGGCGTAATGGTCGAGGAACACGCGGGCGGTGCCGAAGCACCACATGGAGCGGGTGACGGTGGCAGCGAGTGTGACCCAGTCGTCCGGCCATTCGTCCCAGGTGCAGCTGCCGGTGCGTTGCATGATCCCGTAGGGAGGGTCGGTGACGATGAGGTCGGCGTGGATCCCGAGGGCCGGGAGGATGTCCCGGTTGTCGCCGTGGTAGAGGGTGACGGTGTCGTCTCGGTAGTAGGGCTGGGGCACGGTGCTCCTCGGGGCTCTGACGCCCGTTGGGGCGCGGGGTGGGCTGGTGGTCCGGTGCGGGGCTGCGGGGCCGTCAGGCGGGCGCCTGCGGGCCGCTGGGGGCGGGCTGGCGGAGCATCTGCTGGATGTCGGCGATGGCGTCGTCGCGGCCGGTGGTCTGCTGGTAGGCCGCGGGGTCCATCTGCTCCAGCTCCTCGTCGGTGGCGGTGGGCAGCGCGAGGACGGCACCGATGGCGGCCTCCAGTTCCCGGACCCGGGCAAGCAGAGCGGGAAGGTCCTCACGGGCGGCGGCGATGAACTCGCCGTCGTCGCGGGTGCCGATGTTGACCATGGCGTGGTGTTCGCCGGGACCGTCGTCGGGGCTCTGCACGACCCACAGGTGGCCGGGGTATCCGTGGCCGTCGAGGTCGTCGTGGAGGGTCCACGGCCCAGGAGTGGCGGCGTCGCAGCGGGCCAGGATGGCGTCGAGGTCGAGGGGCTCGGCGGGCTGGGGCCGGGTGTTCATCGGTTGGTCTCCTTGGTGGCGGTCTGGGCGCGGAGCCAGGCGATCGAGCGCTCCAGGTCGGTGACGTACGTGCAGTCGGGGTCGCCGCACTCGCAGCTGCCGGCCTCGGGCTGGGGCTGGGTGCTCATCGGGTGGTCTCCTCGGTGATGGTCAGCTGGCCGGCGGCCTCGATGGCGGCTCGTCGGGTGGTGGCGGCGGTGTGACGGTGGTGGTCGCGGTCGTAGTGCAGGTGGCAGCCCTGGCACATCGCGCGGAGGTTGCTGGGATCGCAGTTCTCCGGCGTGTGGTCGAGGTGGGCGACGGTGAGGACCACCGTCGAGCCGGTGCCGTACGCCTGACCGCCGTTGAGGTTCGGGCAGCGGCTGTCATGGGTGCCGCGTCCGCACTCGCCGAGGCACTCGCATCGGCCGCCGGCGCGGTTGGTGCGGATGTCGAGGCTGATGGCGGGCCATTCAGCGGGGTAGCGGCGGCGGTTCTCCGGGCGGACGGGGCTCACTCGACACCGTCCCGGGCCCACTGGGCGATCTGCTCGCCGGTCGGCTCGATCCAGTAGGTGATGCCGTGGGGGCAGGTCAGGCCGTCTTTGGTGTAGGGGCCGGCGACGAGCGGGGGCACGGTGCTGACGGTGATCTCGGTGGGCTGGTCACCGCAGACCTTGGCCCACTTCTCGCGGAGGGTCTGCTCGCATTCGTGCTGGAACAGGCTGGTCATGGTGGTCTCCTCAGGCGGCGGGTTGGGTGGTGAACTTGGCCTCGACGTGCGCGGTCAGCCCGTCCACGTCAATCCCGATGGCGACCGCGTCGACGTATGCGGCCTCATGCGCGTCACCCATCTCCAGCTCCTCGCTGATGCCGTCGAGCAACACCGAGAGGTCGGCCGCCGGCATCACGCCGGCGAGCGCTCCGAGAAGGCGATGCGCCCACCAGGCGTTGACGGCCGCGTCGGCATGGGCACCGGTGGTGCCGCGCGGGCCGCGGGCGATGCCGACGCTGTGCGCGACGGCCTGACGAAGGAAGATCTCGTGCCGGGTGCGGGTGGCGTCAGCGACTGACTGGGTGTTCATCAGATCTCCTCAGGGGTGAATGGCGCGGGGGAGCCAGCGGGCGAGGGCTTCAAGCCGTGCGGCGAGCTGCAGCCCGGCGCCGGCGATCCGCTCGATACGCCTCCGCGCAGGCCCCGCAGGCTCCCTCACCGCGGTAACGGTGAGCGTCGGCGCCGCCAGGCGTTCCATGCTTGATGGGGCGCAGCCGGGTGTGCGGTCGGGTCCGCAACTGCCGGCCGTACTCGCGGTTCGCCGTCGTGCACGCCTCGCACGGCTTCTCACCGTGGTCGAGGTGCCGGTGATAGGCAGCCTGAGTTCCGCAGGGCTTCAACTCGCGGGGGAGTGTCAGGCCGCACGCCGAGAGGAGGAATTCGATCTCAGCATCGGACGGGTTCGGGTTCACGGTGTGCTCCGGGGAAGCGGGGCGGGTGGTTGGTGGGCTCGGCGGCCGGCGAGGGCAGGGCCGCCAGGTTGATTACTTTCAGCGCGTCGTAGAGCAGTCAGGGGCGCCGCACTCGCAGTGGCCCGGGTGCCTCCATCGGTAGCCACCGACGTGAACGAAGGCGCCGTCGGCATCAGCGACGGCCCGCTCACCAGTCGGGCGGTACTCAACCTCGATGGTCGACGCGGGACTCCGCCGGGAAGCGGTACACGCTCGGACTCGCGCCACGAGACGGTTGATCGCGAAGTCGTAGGGGGCGCCGTCAACAAGAATGAGGTATCGCGACGGGCTGAAGCCGAAGCGCATGGACGTGCTGATCTCGACCTGGGTGGGAACGCGGCCGATGACAGCGAGCTCGGCGGTGAGCAGGGCGACAACGTCGTTGCTGGGGGCGTCGGTCATCGTGAACTCTCCTCCGGGGGTGAGCTGGTGGTCTCAGGCGGCGAGGGCGAGGCGGGCGAACAGCTCGGCGGCGGCCCGGTTGGTCTTAGGCCGGTACACGGTGAGCGCGGCGGTGATCTGGGCGGCGGTGAACGTCTTCGCGGGGACCGCGAGGACGACCAGCCGGCCGGTGGACTTCGAGCGGCGCAGCTTCAGCACGGTGACCGTCGCAACGCCGGGGCCGGCGGCCTTGGAGAAGGCGGAGGCGAAGCGGTCGGCGGTGGCGGCGTCGAGGCCGCGGGCGATGAGGGCAGTCTTCGCGGTGAGGGGCTGGCCGTGGCGGAGGGCCCGGGAGGTCTGGCGCTGGTTGTGGGTGCGGGCCTTGATGATCTGGCGGGCGGTGCGGGTGGCAGCGTTCACCGGAGTCTCCTTATTGGGGAGTTGGGCCGCTTGGCGCCGCCCTGATGACTCCAGTATGAGACCAACATGTTGGCCACGCAAGAGGCCAACATGTTTGGCTTCAAGATCTTTCGATAGGCCAACACCATGGCCTTCCCGATGGCCAACGCGCATGAGAACATGACATGTATGACCAGCTACGAACCCGACCCCGCAGCCACCAAGGTTTTCACCAACTACAAGCGCGCTTACGAAGCCGAGCAGGAACTCAAGCCACAGATGCGAGAGAAGGCCGAAGAAGCCATCCGCGCCGGCGCCAGCAACCAGGAACTCGCCAAACTCACCGGACTCACCTCCGAGTACTTCCGCAAGCTCGCCAAGGCAATCGGCGTCGACAACCGCCGCCGCGCCCCCACCGTCGGCCGCGAAGTCGAAGCCGCCCGCAAGGTCGCCGAAGCCACCCAGTAGCAGGACCAACCCCGCAAGCCGCCGGCCCGCTGCGCCGAGCGGCCCCTCGTGCTGCCCGCGCCCAGTCACCGCGCCACCCCAAGGAAGCGCCGCACCGGAATCCCCGCCGCCTCCGCACGCCGAACGCAATCAACCGTCCCGCGCGACCCCGGCAACACAAACGCCAGCACCAGCCGCGCCCCCGCAGCCACCATCGCCTGATTCCGCAACGGCCCAGCCGCACGACCAAACCGCTCCCAATCCGCCGGCCACGCCTCCACCTCCACGCCGGCCCGCTGCGCCCACACCGCCGCCACCGCATCCGCACCCGTCGGACAGCCCCCGTGCACGACCACGATCGGCCGGAACGTCTTGAACGCCACCCCGAGCGCCCACTCCACCCGGGCTCGATCCGTCCAGGCCCGCGAACCAGTCACCAGAATCCGCGACTTCGGGGTCACAGCAGCACCCCCGCATCCACCAGCCGCGCCACATGCAACGTCCGCGGCATCACGCCGCCGCCGTGCACCGGCCGGCACCACACACCCACCGCCGCCCCGCACAGCCGACACGAAGCCTCAAGACCCGGCTGGCGCACCATCAGAAGCTCCGCCGCGTGCTCATCCCGCACCCGCTCCGCATCCCGCATCGACTGGCGCAGCTGCGCCCCGGCGTCCGCCAGGCAGCGCTTCAGGTGCTCCACGCCACGGCGAAGTTCGGCCGCCTCGACCGGCGTCAGGCAGCGGCGCCCAGCGGCGTCGAGAATCTCCGCGAGCCGAGCCGCGGACGGTGGGAGAGCGGCCAGAAGGGCCGCCGGTTTCGGAACGGCAGTGGCACTGTTCGCCATGATGGCCTCAAATCGGGGCTACAGGTGGGCAAGAAGCGCCCAGCGGGGAGGAGGTGGAGTCATTGCCTTAAGCGGGCCTCGCGGCGCCTCTGATGCGCCGCGAGGCCGTTCGAGCGGTCGGATCCGCCACCGGACACCGCGACACCGGAACGTCATGACCGTCCGACCGACGGCTCAACAGTCACGAAGCTCACCCTCGAACCCGTCGTCTGCGTACGCCTCGGTCAGGTACTCCGTCTCCCACTGCCGGAAGCAGCTGGAACAGCGCCACGCCGTGAGCGTGTGGACGCCGTCATCGGACTGGGCGACGATTCGGGCGCGGGACAGGCAGGCGGGGCAGTGCTCGGTGAGGGTCATGAGAGCGCTCCAGTGGGGGAGTGGCCGGTGAACGGGTCTGCGTCGATGGGCTTGTAGGTGCGCCACGGCCAGGAGCCCTCGTGGCCTTGGCAGATGAAGCGGGGCCAGCTGCGTTCGTCGCGGGCGCCTCGCCAGGGCAGGACACGGCGGGCGCGGTCGTCCTGCGCGGAGCGGGCATCCTCGACCGGGCGCAGACCGAGCCCGAACTCGGGCCAGCGCAGCCACAGGGAGCTGCCGACGGGCCGCAGTGTCCGCGGCCCCATCGGCCCGCCCTGCGGAGAGTGCGCCTCCATCGACAACGCGCAGCCGGCGGTGGCCCGCGCCTCGTCGAGCACGACGGTGATCTTTCGGGCGAGCTCCTCCGAGTTCGGATCGCCGTTGTGCAGCCGGTAGATCGGGCCGACGATCAGCAGGTCCGGCATGACAGCCTCGACGCGGCGCATCAGCCACGCCCTGCCATCACCGCGGGTCAGATCCACGCCTTCGGGCCGCAGGTCGATGTGCAACTGCCCGCGCTTGACCGGAGCGCCCATGCGCTCGGCAACCTGGACCAGGCCCCGGTAGTGCCGGCGGGACTGACGCTGCGAGTTCTCGCAGTCCAAGATCAGCACCTTCTGCGGGCCCATCGGGTTGACATCGCCGAACGGCAGCAGCCCGGCGGACGCGGTGACGCCGAGCTGGCGCTGGAGGAACGATTTGCCGCCGCCCTCTCCGGCGGTCCACACGATGCGGTCGGTGCGCTCCAGATAACCGGGCAGCGTCCAGTCGTAGTCGGGATCCTCGCCGGCGAGGAAGTCGTGAATGTCCTGGACGGGGGAGTCCTCGGCGGCCCGCCCGGCGTCACGGACCTCTCGCAGCCGGGTGACGGCGTGCTCGGCGAGCTCGCTGGGCTCGCCCTCGGCGGCGTAGCCGAGTTCACGGATCTCGGTGCCGGCGTGGACGAGGGCGCGGCGCAGGGCCAGGCTGCGGATCCGGTGATTGAGCCAGTCGAGGCTGGGCCCGTGCTGGGCGGCGTCTATGCAGGTGTTGATGTAGTCGCGGCCACCGCACCGGGCAAGCTCGCCGCGGGCCTCCAGGGTGGCGACGATGGTGATCGGGTCGATGGGGTCGCTGGTTTCGGCGATCGAGGTGATGGCCCGGTGCATGAAGGCGTGGGCGGGCCGGTAATAGTCCTCGGCGGTGACGGTCGTGTCCCGCAGGGCACGGCGGGCGTCGCGGCTGAGCGTGATGGTGCCGAGGAAGGCCTGTTCGGCGGTCAGGTCGTTCGGCTCGGAGCGGGCGAAATCGCCTTCGGGGTCGTCGGCCATCAGAAGATCTCCTGTTCGGTGAGATCGGTCCAGGAGTTGCCGTGGGTGCCGGTGGCCGTGCGCGGTGTGAAGTCGGGGACGCGGCTCATCCAGGTGCGCCAGGCGGCGATCCAGTCCTTGAAGGTGGATCCCTTGGCGCGGTGGTGGTCGAGGAAGCGCTCGGTCTCGGTGCCAAGGCGGGCGGCGGTGATGCCCTTCTGGGTGGCCCAGGCGCGCATGGCGTCGGTGACGACGAGGTGGTCGGGCGCACTGGTGCTGGCACGTGTCTGGCGCTCGTTCGACGCGCTCGCGCGCTTCCCTCTATCCCTGTTCCCTGTTCCCTGCTCAGGGGCGAAGGTCTCGGGAACCGTCAGGGGACCCTCCGGAAGACTCTGGAGACTGTCCGGAGGAACGAGTTTTGCCTGACCAGGAGGGGTGTCGGTGGGGTGATCAGCCTCGTCGGGGCCCGGATAGCGTGGCTTGCCGGGGTGGGAGATCTTTTGGTGCTCGGACCAGCTCCGGATGGCCAGGTACGGCCTTCCGGAGACGGTGTACCGAGTGACGAGGAGAGCATCCTGAAGGCTCCGGAGATCGTCCCGAGTCCTCTGGAGAATGCCCGGAGACTCATCCAGAGGCCACACGGAGGCGCGAATGAGTCGGGCCTCGTCGATGCCGACGCCGTTGTCGTCGACGTAGCACCACAAGCCGATGAACGTCAGCCGCGCAGACAGCGGCAGATCGGCGATGGTGAGCGACGTGAAAAAGTCCGGCTTGATCGTGCGAATCCGTGCCATGGGGTCGTGGGTCCTTTGAAGGTGGGGCGGACGGGATCAGAAAGGGGCCTCGGCCTGGCCCTGAGGCACTCCCCAACTGCCGCCCTGTGACGACGGCTTGGACTGGGACCACGGGCCGTCGCCACCCCGGGCCTGCTGCGCCTGGCCCTGCCCACGGTTCGCCCGGGTCACCTTCGCGGTGGCGTTCCGCAAGGACGGGCCGACTTCCTCGACCTCGATCTCGTAGACGGTCCGCTTCTCGCCTTCCTTGGTCTCGTAAGACCGCTGGTGGAGCCGGCCCTGCACGATGACGCGCACGCCCTTGGCCAGGGACTCGGCGACGTTCTCCGCGGGCTGCCGCCAGACGTTGCACGTGAGGAAGAGCGCCTCGCCGTCCTTCCACTCGTTCGCCTGGCGGTCGAAGGTGCGGGGGGTCGACGCGATGCGGAACTTGGCGACTGCGACACCGGACGGTGTGAATCGGAGCTCAGGGTCGTCGACGAGGTTGCCGATGAGGGTGATCAGGGTCTCTCCGGCCATGGCCGTCCTTTGAGTCAGGGGTGAGGGCCTGCTCGGCGCAGACCTTGTGAGAGGGGCGGCGTTCCTCATCGCGGAGGTGCGTGAGGTCGCCGCAGTACCTGCACGGTTTGGCCTGGGTGGCCCAGTGGGAGCGGTCGCCCCAGGCCAGGACGGTCATGCTGCGGGCGTGAAGCGACGGGTCTTGCTGAGGAGGTAGCGCTCACGGGGGGTGAGCCCGCCGCAGATCCCGTGCCGGCTCTTGTCCTTCTGGCCCTCCCTGTCGAGGGCGTCCTGCAGGCAGGCGGCGGCGACGGGGCAGCGCCCGCAGACCTTGCGAGCCTCCTCGACCTGGTCCCTGCCCTCGGGGCTGGTGTAGGAGACGGGGTAGAAGAGGTCGCCGTCGATTTCCTTGTCACAGCAGGCGCCGAGGGCTCCCCACCTCATCGGACCGCCCCCGTGCCGCTGATCCCGTCGGGCCACACGGCCTTGGTCAGCGCGGCTCGGTGCGCGGCGGGCATGACGGTGATCGGGTGGTCGAGGTAGTCCCGGCCGGCGGCCATGAGGACGACGGCGTCGGCCTGGTTGTCGTCGCCGCCGGTGGACCAGGCGGGCCAGCGGCGGGCGACGGCGTCCACGACGGCGGACTTGGTTGCCGCGCCCTTGCCGGTGGCGTACAGCATGCGCTGCCGGGGGTCCATGAGGGCTACGGGGATTTCGGAGTCCGTGAGGTACTCGTAGAGCCGCCACCACAGCCAGCCGCGTTCGTGGCTGCCTCCGCCCGTGCGGGACAGGGCGGGCGTTTCCATGACGACGAGGTCGGGGCGTCCGACGTTCAGCAGGACGGCGGCGGAGACCTTTCGCATCGCGGTGATGCGCTCGGGGTGGGGGAGCTTGGTGATCGGGTTCTTCTTGTCGGTGTGCCCGACGGTTTCGCACCAGCCGAGGGATGAGGCGATGCCGGTGGCGGTGAGGCTGGTGTCGAGGCCGATGACGGTGGGGCCGTGGGTGAGGGTGCCTCCCGGGGGCGGGAGGAGGGCGGTGTCAGTCACGGGTGCTCCATGCGGTGATGGCGAAGGCGATGAGGGCGAGGGCGGTGCCGGCCAGGAGGGCCAGGGCGAGCGCGTATCGGGTGAGCACGGGCCGTTTCTGGGTGAGGTGGTGGTAGGCCTGTATGGTGCTGATGCCGGTGTGGGTGCACCACAGCAGTGCTAGGTAGACGGCGAAGGTCACGCGGCGATCGGAGCGGCCGGTGCTGCGGTGGCGGCCGATGTGCGGTAGTGGTTCTCGTTGGCGTCCTGGAGTGCGTGGAGCCGGTCTTCGAGGGCGATCTGCCGTTCGGCGAAGTCGCGGCGCTGGTTGCGCAGTTTGCGGCGCAAGTCCTGGATTTCGGCCCGGTACCGGGCACAGGATCGGAGGGCGCGGCCGAGGCGCTCGGCGTAGTTGACCGCGGTCTCGGCCCAGTCGTCCGCCCGGAAGATCAGCGTGGCGTTTTCGATCTTCGCGGCAGTGAGCTTCTTCTCGGCGGCGATGATGTCGTCGGCGAACCGCTCCGACCTGCGGAAGCTCACCGCCTCCTCATTGCGGCTCGCGCCCAGAGCCATGTTGAGCTGTGCCACCCGACTCTCCAACCAGGCGATTCGCTCGTCCTTCTCGGCTATGCGGCGTCTGGATCTACCGAACATGGGGTTCTCCCTGAAGGATTTCGCTGGAATTGAGCAGGCCGAGGGCGCAGGCAAGGCCGACGGCGTGGGTGGCGTTGACCGCTTTCAGAGCGACGAGGACGGCTCGCAGGTGCAGCCGCACGTCGCGTACGCCGATCCCCAGCTGGTCGGCGATCCGGACCGGCTGTTCCCCGCGGGCGTGTCCGAGGAGGACCGCCGACTGGAGTGGGGTCAGACAGGGCTTGTCGTGGTCGCGTACCTTTCTGCTCACTGCGCCACCGCCATCGGCAGAGGGCGCAGCGGCCACGACCCGTCCACGACCGCGTCCGGGTCCCGCTTCTCGCCGGCCTTGTCCGAGCGGAGCCACGCCTGCAGCGACGCCGCGTCCTCGGCGGCCCAGCCGACCTGCCGCTGGTGCAGCTCGTCGATGTCGCAGGCGAGGTCGTCGAACCGCTCGTACGGGCCCCGCCAGTTCCGTAGTGCCTGCACCCAGGAGGGGCGTTCGGCGGCCAACTTGTGCGCGATGACGCCCATGACCCAGGCTGCCTGCGCCGCTTTGTGGGCGTCGTACTCGGCGCCGTGGGCCTGTTCCTCGTCCCACGACAGCACGTTGTCCTGCCCGTACGTTTCCACGGTTGTGCGCAGCTGGTACGGACCCTGCGTGTCGGAGATACGGCGCCGGTACGGGGCGGCGTGTCGGTCGAGCGTCATCGTGTCAATCACGCGGACCAGGGGGCCGGTGATCTCCTCCAGGCCGGCGCCGTGGTGGCGGCGGATCTCCCGGTCGAGGAGCGTGAGGTCGTAGCTGCCGATGTTGTGGCCGACGAGCGGGAAGCCGACACCAACAGCCTCGGCAACGGCCTGCGTGATCTCGGCGACGGCCCGGTCAGCGGGCATGCCGTACTCGGCGAGGTACTCGTCGGTGAGTCCGTGGACGGCGATGGCGTCGGGTTCCTGGGCGACTTCGGGGTTGACCAGCCAGGTGCGTTGTTCGGTCGGCATGCCGCCGCCGAGGTGGATCAGCGCGCAGGACACGATGCGAGCCGTGTCGGGGGTCTTGTCGCTGGCCTCGAAGTCGAGCGCGGCCATGCGGCTGAGGTGCCACGGGTCGTGCATTGAGTTCCTCCTGTCAGGGCTGGGAGATGATGGGTGGTGCGGGACCGCGCCTGTTACGGGCGGGCGCGGTCCCACATCGGCAGCTCAGCTGGAAGCGCGTTCCTTGCCGATCCGGATGACCATTACGCCGATGGCCTCCTCATCGCCGACCTCGTTCGTCACGAGGGTGTTGGCCTGGCGGCTCTGCTGAAGCTCGTGGTGGATCTGGCGCAGCCGGCCGACGCTGGTGGTCGGATCCGTGATCTCGTCCAGGTACGAGGCAGCCGGCCGTACCGGCGCCTCCCCGCGCTCCATATGCGAGGAGTCCGGGTCCGGGTCGGACGTGGGAGTGAGGCCGAGCGTCAGCAGGATCACGCGAAGAGCCACCGACTGGGCCTTCGCTGTCGCCTTGTCCGCTGAGTCGAGCGCCTCGCCAGCGGACTGCACCGGCGGCAAACTGTCCCCGCACGGGCCCATCAGCTGCCACGTCACAAGCACCGTGCACTCGTGCATCTTCTTGTTGTTCGCCGAAGTGGCGTCGCGGTAGCTCGCCTCCACCTTGAGAGGCAGAAGGTTCAGGCCATGCGAGAGCGTGACGGGCCCGAACGTGTTGACCGTGGTGTCGACGCCCCGGAAGTTGAACCGGGTTCCGCCGCCGTTGTACTGCTCTCGCTTGCCGATCGCCCGGACGTCACGACGGGCACGGAGCCACGCGATGTGGACCGGCACCATCTCGGGCTCGCCTTCCCGGGGCTCGTACTCTCCGAGATCCGGAATGCCCTGGAGGGCGTCAGGTTCCACGGCCGCGGGATCGGCCGGTTCGTCGGTGCTGCGGCCAGCTTTCGCGGCGGCCCGCTGAGCGAGCGTGGACTGGGTCATGCGGCGTGCCTCTTCCTGACCTCGTTGGGGATCGTGATCTGGCTGTAAGACCGGTCCTCGACACAGTCCGCGTACGCCTCCGGCCAGCGCTCGGCGAGCCGAGACAGGTTCGGCGTCTGCTTGGTGCGCTGCTCGATCGAGTACGCGGGCTGGTCGCCCAGCACGGCCATTTCGGCGCCGCCGAGAGCGGCCAGCATGCGGGCCTTCGCTGCCTTCTGCCGCTTCTCCGCAGCAGAGACATCGGCTCGGGCCTGCAGATAGTCGGCGAGGGCGTCCTGGGCGTCGCCATCGCGGTCGATGTGAGCGACGCCAGAGCGCTCCGGGTGCAGTCGGCGGTATAGATCGATCAGCGGGTCGGGATCGACGTCCGCGGCCAGCACCGGTGGCCGGCCGTCGAGGATGCGCTGCCACAGCTCGGCGGCGGCGGCCCGCAGGTCGAGAAGCAACTGCTGGTGCTCGGCGACCCGGACAGTGAACTGCCGGTAGTCGTTGCCGCCGAGCTTCACCGCAACGTGCATGTGGTCGAAGCCGCAGGTGTCGGCCTGGTGCAGGGTCTGCGCGAGGACGTCGTCCGGGCAACCGCGGCGCCACATCGAGGCCTTCATCTTGTCGCGGCACTTGATCTCCAGCGCGCACACGGCGCCGGGCTCGACCGGGCACTCAGCGACGCGCCGGTCGAGGGTGCACATCTGCCATGGCCGGTCGATGTTGGCGACCAGGCCGACCCGGCGGACCGAGCTGCGGTTGCTGGCGGCCCAGCGGCGGGCGACGCCTTCTTCGTCGACCCGACCCCAGTACGCGGGCTCGGAGTCATCGGACTCCAGGGGGAGTTCGCCCCGCTTGTCGTAGTAGACGGTCAGCTCGTTGCCGTACTTGGAGAGGCCGAGCATGGCGGCGATGTCGCTGCTGCCGATGCCACGCCGGCGGGCGGCGAGCCACTGGCCGCGGTCGGCGTCTGCGGGGAGGATGAGCCGGGCGGTCGGGGTGACGCGCCGGCCGGCGGCCGAGGCCTGAACCCCGGCCGGCACGGTGGTCGTCACGCCGCCCCCTTGCGCTGCTGCGGGACGTGGTTCCCCGAAGCAACCAACAGCCTCGCTGCGAGGTCCTCGGCGTCCGTGCTCGCCAGCAGCATGTTCGCGCCGCCCAGACGGTCGAGCAGTCCCTGCACGAGCTCGTCGCGCTCCGGCCCCGACGCCGCGTACAGGTCTGCCAACTCCTGGCCGACACTCTCCGGCTCTTCGGAGGCCTCAGAGGCGAGCGAAACCAGCAGCGCGGACGCCAGCGGCGTCACGTCCAGCTCCACACCCAGCTGCCGGCCTCGCACCCACACCGGGAACGCGGCGTTGATCCGGTCCGCCGCCCGGGCCAGCAGGCCCTCACGGTCGAGCAGGTCCGTCACGCTGCGGGCGACGGGAGCGCCGTAGCGCTCGGCCAGCAGCCGCGCCGCCCGCCGGGCGACCGGGTTGGGAAAGTCGGCCATCACGCGCCCCTCTTCGTTCCGTGCTGGTGAATCGGGAGGTCGCAGCCACACGGGCACAGCAGCTTCCCGCGCAGTGCAGCAACCACCCATTGAGCTGCTTCCTGTACCGACTTGGCGTGGTGGGCGGACGTCCTGACGGTGGCATCCGCAGAGCCGTCCGGCGCCTCGGTCACGACGCCCGCCGACACGTTGGCCACGGTGAACAGCGCCCAGTAGCGGCCCAGTTCGCTCAGGCCCGGCGACACCCACAAGTGCTCGCCGTCCACGACGATCTCCGCCACGCCTGTGACCGAGACCAGATCCGTCACGGTGTTCATCACGCCACCGCCAGGTGAGCGCTGGCCGGCGATGACACCCGGACCTGAACCCGGGCGTCCCGCCAGACCGTGTCGAGGTAGCGCACCTCCATGGCCTGCTCCTTCCAGACGAAGGGCAGGGGCTCCTCGAACTGGCCGCCGAGCACCTGCTGGTAGGCGGTGGCCACTGTCTGACCGTCGTCCGCCTGGACGTAGCAGGACAGCAGGCCGAGCGTGGTGACCTGCCATTCGACGAAGGCGAGGTCGGCGAGCTCGGGGTGCTCGGTCTGGAGCGCCAGCAGGGCCATCGCCTGGCCCAGCAGGGATGTGTAGTTCCGGATCCGGGTAGGCTGTGTGGTCACGGCCTGCCTCCTTCTCGTGGAAGTGTTGATCGGTGGGCCGGGGCCGCCCCTGGTTAGCGCCAGAGGGGCGGCCCACAGGACGCTGGGAGTCGGGTCAGGCCGCGATCGGGGCCTCGCTCGGTTCCTCGGCGACGCGGCGAGCACGCACCCGGTGGAGCGCAGGTGCGAGGGTCGGCCGAAGCTCGGCAACCAGTTCGGGCGTTGGCGGGGGCGCGGCGGCGACTCGACGGTGAATTTCGGCCACAGTTGTTGCGCCGAGAATCGCGAGGCGTTCGGCCCGGGTCATGCGGCCTGCGCGCCGATAGTGAGGTCATCCAGGCCTACGACGAGTTCGTCGAGACGCACTTCGTAAGCGGCGGCGATACGTGCGGCGGTGCGGAGACTCGGTTGCCGTTCGCCCTTGAGGAGCCGCGCGATGCGGCCCCGGTCGAGGCCGGTGCGAGTGGCGATGTGGCTGGTACTGGTGTCGCCGACGGCAAAGGCGGTACTGCGGAATGCGGCGGCGTTGAAATCGAATGCGGCGATGTCGGAGCTGGGCACAGGTCACCTCCTCGGCGTCGCCCTGCTAGGTCGCTGCGCTCTGACAGCAACCATAGCGCATTTGCTGCGCCCTGACAGCGATTGGTTGCCAATTGCTGCGCCCTGACAGCAAATCTCATGGCGTCCCCCGTGGGTGGCGTGGCGGGTGGGGTGCTTGCGGTTGAGATGTCCTGGATGTGTGCATGAAGACTCGTGGCCCGACCGCTACTGTTGTCAGCTGACAGCAGCGCCTCAGGGCGCTACCCTCCGCCTCATGAACGGGGCTCCCTCGATGGATGCAGGACCTGCGGCCCTCGCCGCCTACGTGCGCCGCCACGCGCCCTCCGCCGGCTACGACCTCGACGCCTACGGGGAGCAAGCCCGCCTGGCGCGCGACGCGGGCATGGGAACGGATGCGCTCGCCCGACTCCTCAATGGCGGTCGAGTGCCGAAGCCGGCCGCCCTGTGGCCCCTTGCTGAGGTGCTGAAGCGCCCGTTCTTGGAGCTGCTCGTTGTAAGCGGCACAATCCCCGCCGAGTCGGTCGCGCATATGCCCGGCACGCCAGTAGCATCAAGGCCCATCACTGCTGAAGCACTTGCTGACCAGTGGGGTGTTACCGACGAGGCCGACCGCGAGTACGTCCGTGAATCCCTCGAACGACTCCGCGCCCTCACCCGCCGATCCATCGGCGAGCGCGAGGGTGAAGGTCGCGCCGCCAACAGCTGAGCGGGGGAGCGAAATGACCGTCAGGGCAAGATGCTGGAACGTCATAGCCGCCGCCGGCGCTGCCGGCCTCCTACTGCTGGCCACGCAGGCAGAGCCGGCTGTCGCCGGGCTCCTGACTGGCGCCGCCGTATCGGGCGTTGCATGCCTTGCCGTAGTGGAGCGCCGGCTCGCGCAACTCTCGCGGCAGAGTGAAGAGCTGGCAGCCACCAAAGCCCAATACGACGCCGCCTACTCGGCACTCTCCGGCCAACGCGAGAGGCTGCGCGCCGCGGTGGAAACCGAACTGGCGGAACGCCTGGGCGCCGCAGAGGCCCGGCGCCAGCGTGAGTGCCTCAGGGCTCGAGCGGACGGCTACGTCGAAGGGGCCACGCACGCCCTTTCCGGCCGGCTCCCGTCCGCTTTCGAGGCGGACGAGGCGGACGTCATCCCGCTGGCTGCGCGTCGGTCCAAGGCCACAGCCAACGAGCCGAGTCACTAGCTGGCGGTGTCCGGATACCCAGGCCATTCGGCAAAGCCGGGCTCGCCGAAGAAGATGAGCCCAACCCGCTGGTTCATGTCCGGGTACTTGCTTCCTCTGACGGCGGTGCGCCGGAGCTCCACGCGCACGATCACCCGCAGGACATGCCGCTGCTGAGCCAAATCGAGCTCGTTGTTCCAGACCTCGTCGATCTCGTCAGGCGAAGCGGCCAGCAGCTGATCAAGCAGCGGGTCACCAGCTGACATCAACTCACGCACCCGCCGCTCTGCGGCCTGGATCTCGGGAACGAGGCGCTGCTCCAGGGCCGCGAGCGAGCCGATTGAAAGCTTCGGCAAACGCGTGGCCGGATCAAACTCGGCGGCTTGCTGGCGCGCTTCCGCAAGCTGCTCGGTCATGATCCGTGCACGCTCGCGCTCCCGCTCCCTCTCGCCATCCGACGGTGCCGCCTGAAAAGCCATTCGAGCCTTGTCGGAACAGAGCCAATCGATGGCGGCCTCCACAACAAACGCATCAAGAGTGGCCTCTGAGACTGCCATGTGATTCCGCCGGCAGAGGTACAGCGGGCCGCGACGCTCTTTGAGTTGAGCCGGGCGCGCCTTGAGCCGAGCCCGAACGAACTCACCTTCTGCGCGACAGACCGAGCACAGTACATCCCCGACGAGAAGGTGCTTCAGGCCGCTCGTGTGCGTCGTCCGGCGACTCGGATCATCAAGCATTGCCTGCACGCGCCAGAAGACAGCCTCCTCGACAAGGGGCGGCCAGACGGCCTTGTACTCGGCGCCGTTGTGACTGCGGATCCCGATGTACGCCTTGTTCCGCAGGATCGCACGGATAGCCGACTCCTCCGTCTTGGGGCGAAGACTGCGAACAAGGGGAACAAGGGACTTGATGCTCTGCTTGGCATCTGCCCGCGCGAAGAGATCAACCACGAGCGGCCCCTCAGTGGGGTGGGGAACCTGGCCGATGAGCTCGCCGGTGTCAGGGTCATACTCTCGCTTGTAACCGAGCGGCACCCAGCCCCAGATTCCGCCACGGCGCGCGGTCAGCCTCGCGGTCCGCTCATTGCGGGCGATGATGGTCTCGCCCTCTTCCTCTGCCTGTACAGAGTCCCGCGTGAACTCTTTGAAGTCAGCCGCGTTTCGCATGTCGTAGACGCGACCGTTGTAGCAGAGGAGGATGCCGGTCTGGACGCAGAGATCACGCAAGGCTAGGGAGATGTGGAGGTTTCGAGCAACGCGGCTGCTCTCCGCGTAGACGATGACGTCGAACTTGCCCGCCTCGGCATCCGTGATCATCTCCTCGAAGCGCTCGCGAACCTTCGTAGCCCTTCGCGTAGCCGAGCGGTCTCGATCCTCATAGCGGTCGACGACCTGCCAGCCGCGCTCGGCGCACTCCATCTCCCCGACGGAAAACTGGTCTTTGATCGAGCGTCCGCGCTTGTGCCGGTCTCGGGAGGCGCGACCGTAGAGAACGGCGCGCAGGGTTCGTTGCTGGTAGGCCTCTGAGCGAGGGAGCGGGATCACGTTGCCCATACCACGTCAGCATAGGTGCTGCCGCAGGTTCACGTTGCACCATTTGAAGAAGCCGCGTGGGCACTCTGCGGCTGCCCGGCCACGGCGAAGCCGTCCGGCGTCGGGACCCAGCCCGAGTGCGGCAGCCCGGCCCGCGGATCGGCGGTGTACTCGATCGTCAACTCGGTGGTGGCACCCCGGCGGAGCGGCCTCGCCGGGGTGACGGTCAGCTTCTCGTCGTGCGTCGCGAAGTGCGCCGGACGCCCGTCGACCCGGACGGAGCGCACGGTCAGCCCGAGCGCGTCCAACTCCAGGCGGGCGAGCGTGCGGTCGGGCCGGGCGGTGATCACGGCGGTGGCGTCCACCGTGCGGCTGTCGGCCCGGTAGTCGAAGGCCAGGTCGTAGGCGAGCGCCCGGTACCCGGTGTTCCCGAGCGAGGGGAACACCGGATCGCCCAACCCGTCGACGGCCCCCGCCGACGGAACGCTCGCGGACAGCAGCACCGCACTGAGCACGAGCGACAGGGCCAGACCGGCACGGCGGCTGGATAAACGGGCCCTGGACCCGTGGGGCCTGGACAACAGGGGATCACCGCACTTCACGAGCGGAGCGGGCGCGGAAGCCGCCGGGAACAGGTAGACCGCGCACGGATGCTAGTCGACCGGCCGCCCGCCGCAGGCGCGATTCCGACGGATCGAGGGGGCACCGGGGGATGCCGGAGGGAGTCGACGACACTCCGTCGTCCCCCGGACGGCTCACAGTGATGGCACAGCCCCCGGACACGGTCTAACGTCAGGAGTGCTTCGTCCCCTGACGGACGGGGCCACGGCCGCCGGAAAACCTGGACCAGGTCCGGCGGCCGTACTTTCATGCCCGGCGCTCCCCGCTGCCCCGGCACTCCCCGCCGGGTGGACGCACCCCGTAGGCTGACGGTCGAGACGACGCCCCGTACCGGATGCCAGGAGCCGCCGTGACCAGCCCAGCTTCGCACGTTCTGGTGATCGGCGAGTGCGTCGCCGACATCGTCCGTACGGATGGCGCCCCGGACGTGGTGCACCCCGGCGGCAGCCCCGCGAACGTGGCGTACGGCCTGGCCCGCCTGGGCCGTCCGGCCACCCTGCTCACCGAGCTGGGACCGGACGCCTACGGTCGGCTGATCCGGGCGCACCTGGAGTCGGCGGGCGTGCGGGTGCGGGCCGCCGAGGTCGCGCGGACGCCCTCGGCCGTGGTGCGGCTGGACGGGCAGGGGCGGGCCCGGTACACCTTCGACATCGGCTGGACGCTCCCGCAGAGCGAGCCGACAGAGTCGGCCGAGCCGGCTGACTCCGCGGAGGCGCCCGCCGCGATCCACCTCGGCTCGATCGGCGCGATCACCGAGCCGGGCGCGGCCGCGGTGCTGGCGCTGGTGGAACGCCGGCGCGGGCGGACCCAGGTCAGCTACGACCCCAATGTGCGCCCGGCGCTGATGGGGGAGCGGGCCGAGGCCGTCCGGCGGGTCGAGCGCTGCGTGGCCCTGAGCGACCTGGTGAAGGCGAGCGACGAGGACCTGGCCTGGCTCTACCCGGGCGAGACCCCCGAGGCGGTCGTCGAACGCTGGCTGGCCCTCGGCCCCTCCGTGGTCGCGGTCACCCTCGGCGCCGACGGCGCGTTCGCCCGCACCGCCGACGGCAGCCGCGTCGAGGCGGCAGCCCTCCCGGTCCCGGTCGCGGACACCGTGGGCGCCGGGGACGCCTTCATGGCCGCCCTCCTGCACACCCGGGCCACCGGCGCCGACCTCCCGACCTGCCTCACCCACGCGGTGACCGCCGCCGCCCTGACCGTCGCCCGCCCGGGCGCCAACCCGCCCACGGCAGCCGAACTCGACGCCGCCCTGACGGACGGTCGGGAGCCCTCCTCCGCCGGCGGCGCACGGTAGCCCCGGGCCCGTCGCCCGGCTCATTCCGCGGCGGGGAGACGGACTCCTTCCCAGAGCGTTCGGTGTTCCCGCTGCGGGTCCGCCTCGATCCGCGGCGGATGGTCGATGATGCGGGTGTTCCGTCGCGCCACCGTGTACTGCGGCCAGGAGGCGAGCGGCCGGCCGGTGCGGGCGAAGCCCAGACAGTGGTCCTGGACCTCGTCCTGCACGGCGCGGAACCCCTGCCGTCCGCCGGCCAGTGTCAACAGCCGTACCGGCAGGCTGTCGACGCCGCCGAACACCGGCAGCAGTTCGATGCCGCACTCGCCCTCACCGGCCCGGCACCTCCCACGCGCCGAAGGCGCTTCCGGCAGCGGGACAGTGACCCGCCCAGGCCCCCGGACATGAGCGACACGGGCGACGGCGGGCGACGGAAGCCGGCCGCCGAGCCCGCGCGAAAACCCGTTGGCGCATCACGGCGACCGCTGTTAACGTTCCGGCAGCCGTGCGAGAGAACGAGGAGGTGGTACCCGTGAACGCGATATCGACATGGGTGCTCCCCTCCGGGGTCACGGTCGGGCGATAGGTCGTCCGGGAGCGCCGTTCATCAGCACTCCCGAAAGGCACGACCATGCACGTCACTTCCGAGCAGCGCCTCGAAGACGGCGTCCTCGAACGCGAATTCACCCTCGGCGAGATCCCCGGCATCCTGTGGACGCCTGCGCCCGCGCCCGCATCCGCACCGGCGCCGCTGATCCTGATCGGCCACCCCCCGCTCGGACTGCGCACGATGTACCCCCGGCTGGCAGCCCGGGCCCGGCACTACGCGACGCAGTACGGCTTCGCCGCGGCCACCATCGAACTCCCCGGGAGCGGTGACCGACCCCGTTGGGCAGCCGCCGATCAGGCCCGCGCCGACCTGCGCCGGGTGATGGCGGCCGGCGAGCCGGTCAGCGCCGAGCTCATCGACGCCCTCATCCTCCCGCTGGTCGACAAGGCGGTCCCGGAATGGCGGGCCGCCCTGGACGCCCTCCTCTCGCTGCCCGAGATCGGCGGCCCGGTCGGGTACGAGGGTGGAGTGATCTCCATCGGCGTCAGGCTGGCGGTGGTCGAACCACGCATCGTGGCCGCCGGTCTCTTCGCCGGGAGCTTCGTGCCCGCCGCCATGCTCGAGGAGGCCCGCCAGGTCACCATCCCGCTGCAGGTCCTGCTGCAGTGGGACGACGAAGCGAACGACCGGAAGGCAGCCCTGGACCTGTTCGACGCCTTGGGCAGCAAGGAGAAGACCCTGCACGCCAACATGGGCGGGCACACCGGCGTCCCGCAGTACGAACTCGACGCCGGGGCTCGCTTCTTCGCCCGACACCTGAAGTGATGCCGGGCGGCCGGACGGCAGCAGCCGGTAGGCGCTGCCGTCCGGCCCGCCGCTCATCGGAGGACAGGCCCCGCCCCTCCTCGATGAGCGGCACCCCGGCCGGACGGCCGGGACGCCGGGAGCGGTTGCCCTGAGTCAGCGGTTGTCGGGGCCCAGCAGTGTGGCGGCCGCGGCGATGAACGCCGCGGCTGCTTCCTTGGCCGCATGCCGCTGGGCGTCCAGTTCGGTCCGGTCGACGGCCTTGCGCAGCGCGTAGGTGGCATCCGCGGCCTGCTGCGCGGGCCCGGCCAGCTGGGGGACCAGGACCTGAAGGCGGATGTGGGGCGCGGTGATGGCCGCACGGGTGTCGTGGGACCTCGTCTGGGCCTCCAGCTGGTGCTCGGTGCCTGCCTCGGCCAGCGCCAGACGCTCCCGGTGGAACATCGCCGAGCGGTGCGCGTCCAGGGCGGCCGCGAAGTCGGTGACGGCACCGAGCTGGTCCTGACGGTGGCTGTCGGCGCGCTCCTCGGCGCGTGCGGTGCGCGCCGATCGGTGCTGGAGGAGTCCGGCGGTCAGGGCACCGGCGAGGGTGCCGAGCACGGCGACGATCGAAGGCCATATGGACATCGGGTGTCGGGTCCTCTCGGGGAGGTCGGTTTCGGTGGTGGGGTCGGTGATCGCCCCGCTCCCAGGACCGTCACCGAGCACCCGCGGGTTCCCCGAGGCGCTTCGTGTGCCGATCAGCCGGCGCCCGAATCCACCGGACGGCGGGCGGGCCTGGGTGTGCCAGGATCTACTGCTGTGATCAGCGACCCTCTTGCCGGCCTGAACGATGTGCCCTGGGCCCGACTGCGGCACTCCTACGGCATGGCCGACGACGTCCCCGGACACCTCCGGGCCATGCAGGCGGGGGACGAGGCGGGCCATTTCCCGCCGAGTGTGCTGCTGGCGAACCACATCGTGCACCAGGGCACGCGATCGCAGGCTGCGGTGTACACCGTTCCGTTTCTCGTGCGGATGGCGCTCGACCCGAGATTGGTCAACAGGCACCGGTTCGTCGCTCTGCTGGTGGCCATCGCGATCGGGCTGGACAACAACCATCTGCCGAACGGCTACGACCCCCGGGAGGACCGCGACCAGCTGGCAAGCCTGCGAGGTGAAGCCGAGGACCGGGCGCGGTGGATCGCCGAAGCCGCGGACGACGAGCAGCGCAGGCATCGCGAGGAGATCTGCGAGCAGATGCTCATCGACGCCGAAGCGGTTGTGCTCTCCTACGACGCCGTTCGGGAGGCACTTCCCGCACTCGCCGTCCTGCTGACCTCGGACAGCCCTGAGCTGCGCGCCGAGACGGCGAACCTGTTCGCATGGTTCCCCGAGTCCGCGTCGATGTCGATTCCGTTGCTGAAGGCGTTCGTCGCCGAGGAAGCCTCGCCGGGCGCCGCGGCGACGGGCGTGGTCGCCCTCGGGCTGCTCGGCGATCCGGCGGCCGTGCCCTTCGTCGAAAGCTACCTGGACAGCCCCGTCGTCGAGCTGCGCTGGGCCTCCGCCTTCGCGCTGACGCGCCTCGGCAGCGCCGATCCGGCCGTCGTCGACGTGCTGATCCAGGTCGTCGCCAGGCCGCCGGAGAGGACCGAGACGATGTCGTTCCTGAGCGGCTCCTACGGCAGCCTCGCAGTGATGGCCCTGGCCGAGACGCCCGAGGCCACGACGCTGCGGTCGGTCGAGGCCATGCTCGCCGGTCTGGCCGACTGCACGGGCGTAGAGAGGTTCCACGACAGGTACTACACGGCACACAGTCTGTTCACGCTGCTCTTCCCGGGCGAACCCGCCGAACCGCCGCAGCGCTTCGGAGACCTGAGTGACGTGCAGCGGCGGGTCGTGGAGTTCGTCGCCGACCGGGACGACTGGACCTGGCCGTACGGCGGAACGGACGCTCTGCGCCGGTGGAATGTGCCGACCGGGCACTCTGAGCTGCGTGCCTACGTCGGGACCGTTTAGTGCCGTGATGTTGCCCTGAGCTGCACTGCCGTCGTCCTCGGTGTCGCCGCCTCGATCGGCCGTCACCCTATCGGCCGGGTCCGACGCACTCCCACCGGTCTTCTACACTCCTGGGCTGCGGCGGGCCGACCCGCCGGGACCAGTCCAGCGCTCAGGGAGCCGAATCACCATGCCGATACAGCCGCTGGCCGGGGGCGACCCGGTGGAGGTGGGCCCCTACCGGCTGCTCGGGGTGCTGGGTGCGGGCGGGATGGGCCGGGTGTACCTCGCCCGGTCGGCGGGCGGTCGGACGGTCGCGGTCAAGCTGGTGCGCCCGGAGCTGGCGGACGACGAGGAGTTCCGGGTCCGCTTCGCGCGGGAGGTGGCGGCCGCGCGGCGGGTGGACGGTGCGCACACGGCGGCGGTCGTCGATGCGGACCCGGAGGCCGCTCAGCCCTGGCTGGCCACGGCGTACGTGCCGGGGCCGTCGCTCAGCCAGGCCGTCCGGCGGTACGGCCCGCTGCCCGAGGCATCGGTCCGCGCGCTCGGATACGCGCTGGCCCGTGCGCTGGTCGCCGTCCACCGGGCCGGGCTGGTCCACCGCGACCTCAAACCCTCCAACGTGCTGCTTGCCGCCGACGGGCCGCGGGTGGTCGACTTCGGCATCGCCCGTGCCGTCGACGGCGACCGCCTGACCCGTACCGGGGTCGCGATCGGCACGCCCGGCTTCATGTCACCCGAGCAGGCCAACGGCCAGGTGGTGGGCCCGGCGTCGGACGTGTTCTCGCTGGGTTCGGTGCTGGTGTTCGCCGCGACCGGTCGGGGCCCGTTCGACAGCGACTCCGGTCCGGCCGTGCAGCTGTACAGGGTGGTCCACGAGCGGCCCGACCTGGCCGACGTTCCGGACGCTCTGCGCCCGCCCGTCGAGCACTGCCTGGCCAAGGAGCCGGAGCAGCGGCCCGCACTCGTCGAACTTCAGGAGCGCCTGTCGGAAGGGGCGGCGGTCGACTGGCTGCCCGCGCCCGTCGCGACGGCGATCGCCGCGCAGTCGGCCGCCGTACTCGAACTGGAGGCCCCGACGCCCGGTCAGCGGCCCGGCGCCGTGGCCACCGCCGCGGCGCAGTCGCCGGGACGGTCCCGCCGGGCCGTCCTGTCGGGCGGCGCCGCAGCGCTGGCCGCCGTCGCGGCCGGCGGGGCGGCAGCCTGGCGGCTGACCGGCCGCAGTGGTGGGGCGAGCGGCTCCGCCGCATCCGGCCCGGGTTCTCCCGCCGGCTCGGACTCCCTGCCGCCGTCGCAGAGTCCGGGGCCGGACGGCGCGCCGAAGCCGGTCTGGACGTACGACGCGATCGGTGCGCTGAACGCGCCTCCGCTGGTGGTCGGCGGCATGGTGCTGCTCGGCGGCGACTCGGTGTTCGCGTTGGACAGTGCTTCCGGCAAGGAGCGGTGGCGGGTCCGGGACGCGGGCACGTACCAACTGGCCGCGGCCCGCGGAACGGCGTTCTTCACCGTCGCGGGGGACCTGGTCGGCTTCGACCTGACGTCGGGGGCACAGCGCTGGAGGTACACCGCCACCGCGACCGCGCCGACCCAGCTGCTCGGCGCCGACGACCACGGCGTCTACACGCTGGCCGACCGCGGCGCCGACCTGCGCGGGGTGGCCGGCTTCAGCCCGGAGACGGGGGCGGTGTCCTGGTTCTCGCAACGGCGGACGGCGCCCGAACCGGGCGTCAGCTCGCTGACGGCGCCCGACCACGTCCTCTACGGCGACGAGAAGGGGAACCTGGTCTGCCGCAGCACCGCCGACGGCCGCGAGGTGTGGTCGGTGAGCACGGGCGCCCCGCTCGGCCACCTGATGTGCTGCGACGGGGAGAGGGTCTACTGCGCCTACCGACAGCGGGGGCTGCAGGCGCTGCGGCTCGCCGACGGCAAGCAGCTCTGGTCCGTCGAGCCACCGGCGGACGGGCAGAGCGCCTACTCCCCACCCGCCGTCGCCGACGGGGTGGTCTACGCGACCGCGGCGGACACCGACGTCCACGCGTTCCACGCGGACAGCGGGCAGACGCTGTGGAGTTGCGGGCTCCCGGAGGGCACGGTCGCCCCCGTGCGGGCCCAGGTCGTCGCCCGCACGCTCGTCGTGCCGACCGGCGGCGCCACCGGGCTCTACGCGATCGACACCGCCACGGGCCGGATCCGGTGGAACTTCCGCACCGGATCCGACTCCTCGCACGACTGGCTGCTGACCACCGACGGACAACGGCTGATCGCCCAACACGGCGCCACGGTGTACGCCCTGTCGCTGACATAGCCCGTGTGCGAGACACCCAGGCGTATGGCCCAGCAGGGCCCCGGGACACGCGTGCCGACCGTTTGAGGTGATACGCGGGCACCAACGGAGTGTCCGCTGCGCGGCGGCCAGACGTCGTGGCCTGTTACGGCGCGTACGCGCAGGTCGGATCTCTTCGCGTTCGTCTGTGTGGTCAACGCGTCGCGGAGAGAGCCCAGGTGAGGTTTTGAGGGGTGGTCACGTGCGTACCACGCCGTTCGCCGACTGTGCTGCGGTTGCGCGGTGGCGGCGGACCGCGTCACGGTTGGCGCACCGTGGGGAGCAGTAGCGCTGGCGGCCGGTTCGCGTGGTGTCGGCGAAGATCGTGGTGCACTCGGCGACGGTGCACCGGCCGAGCCGGTGCATGCCGCGCCCCACCAGGTGGAACGCGGTGCCGACGGCGATCAGTGAGGACAGTACGGCGGTGAGCGGCTGGTGGTCGTCGCGGTAGTGGAGGTGCCAGCCACCGTCCGAGTGGTCGGTCAGCCGGGGGTGGGCGGCGCCGGCGGCCAGCATCCGGTTGAGCCGCTCGGCACGCTCGCGTTCGTCCGCCGCGTCGACCACCTCCTCCCAGGCGTCCAGCAGGGTGAGGGTGCGGGCCAGGTCCTGCGGCGCGACCGGTCCGTCGACCACCAGCCCGGCCGCGCGGCAGCGCTCCGTCAGCTCCTCGACGGTTCCCGGACGTCGATTGGCCAAGTCCGCGGCAAGGTTCACGGCGTCCTCGCCGTAAGGGTTGAGTTGCATAAGGCCATTACATCAGGCTGATCGGCATGAGTCACCACACCGGCACGCGGGTCGTCCTGCGCCCTGCGGAAGTTGACGATGTAGCGGAACTCGTTCGGCTGCGCGCGCTCTCGTTCGAGTTTCCCTGGGCCAACCACGGCATCCCTCCTTCCGGGGAGGAGGCCTGGTGCGACGCCCTGTCCGCGGTGCTGCACGGGCAGATCGAGGCGGACGACGTGCGGGTCCTCGTCGTCGACGGCGGGAACGGTCTCGCGGCCTACGGCGTCGGCAGCGTCGAACAGCGGCTCCCGAGCCCGCACCTGCGCACCGGCCGGGTCGGGTTGGTCATCGGGATCGCCACCGATCCGAAGTACCGCAGGCGCGATCACGGACTCGTGATCCTGCGGGACCTACTGGAGTGGTTCCGCGAGCGAGGCGCCGACCGGGTGGACCCGCTGGCCGCCGTCGAGGGAGAGCCGCTCCGCCGCGAACTCGGCTTCGCCGACCACTGCTGCGCGGCCCCGGACCGGCGCCCGTGAACGAGCACACCACGACCAGCCGCACCGTGATCGCGCGAGCCGCGACCGACCGCACCACGAACGGGGTGCGGCACGACTCCCGGAACACCGCGCATCTGCCCCGGTACCGCTGGGTGGTCCTCGCCATCGCCACCTTCACCCAGGCGGCCTCCAGCTTCTTCGTGCAGGGCATCGGGGCGATGGCCGTCCCCCTCCAACGCTCGCTGGACCTCAGTACCGCCCAGCTGGGGCTACTCCTGTCGGCTTCCCAACTGGTCCCGCTGGTCGGCCTGCTGGTGGCCGGTGAGCTGCTGGACCGCCACAACGAGCGCTGGGTCGTCGGCATCGGCGCCGGCGTGGTCGCCGCAGGCCTGCTCCTCGGAAGCCTGGCGCAGGGGTACGCGTCCCTGCTCGTCGTCCTGCTGGTCGTCGGCGCCGGCTACAGCACCGCGCAGCCCGGAGGCAGCAAGTCGGTGGCGGCCTGGTTCGACCCCGCACGGCGCGGGCTGGCGATGGGCGTGCGCCAGGCCGGACTGCCGCTGGGCGGGGCGATCGCCGCCGCTGTCCTGCCGGCGGTGGCCGCGTCCTACGGGTGGCGGACGGCGCTGATGGTCGGCGGGCTGGTCGCGCTCCTGGGAGCCGTGCTCTTCATGACCCTCTACCGGCGGCCACCCGCCAATGCGGCCGCCCGGCCCGTCCCGGGCGACATCCCCGACGACGCACCGCCCGATGTGCCGGAGGGGAGCCCGTCCATTTCGCCGCCGGCCCGGCTGCGGATGCTGCGCGAGCGCTCCATGATGAGGATCCTCCTGTCCGGCATGAGCCTGGTCTCGGTGCACGGCGGCGTCGGCGTCCTCGGCGCGCTGTACCTCCACGACGTGACGTCCCTCGGCGCGGGCCCGACCGCCGCCGTCCTGGTAGCGGCCCAGGTGGCAGGGGCGATCGGCCGGATCGCCCTGGCGGCCTGGAGCGACCGCAGCCGCGCCGGACGCTACCGGCCCGTCCTGGTCAGCATGGCCGCGGTGGCGGCGGGCCTGACCGCCCTGACCACACCGGCCGGCCAGTCCCCGCCGGCGGCCGCCCTCCTGTTCACCTGGCTCGGCTTCTTCGGCATCGGCTGGTACGGCCCCTGGGTCGCCCACCTCGCGGAATCAGCCCCACCGGGCCGGACCGGCTTCACCCTCGGCCTGATCATGGCTGTCAACCAACTGGCCGTCATCCTGGTCCCGCCCGCCCTCGGGCTGCTCCGCGACACCACCCACAGCTTCACCCCCGCGTGGGCGGCCCTCGCCGTGGTCACGGCCGTGACACTCGCGGTCACCGCACGCAGCGAGCGGACTCACCGGACGAAGGCCATGCCATGAGTGCCGGATGGCTGTCAGCGGGATCTCGGCAGTGTGAACGGTCGCCCGGGGAGGGGTGCGCGTCTCCCCCTCGGGAGGGAGGCGGATCCCCCTCGAAGTGGGATCCGCTCAGGTCGGAGGCCCGGTTGACTGGGAGTCGACGACGGGAAGGAAGACCCATGCTGCGCAGGCGACTCGGACGGCTGCTGGCCACGACGGCGACGGCCTTCGAGATCGCCGTCCTGCGCGCGCCGTTCATGTTCTGGCAGGGCCGCGGACAGGCCGCCTGCCCGGCGGTGCCCGCTTCGGACGCCACCGACGACACCCTGTACGACTGGCTCTCCGAAGTCGCCCAACTGCCGGTCTACGCCGACTCGGTGGCGCAATGTTCAAGCGCTTCTCGGCTCTGACCGGCTTCAGCGCGGCCGCGCTGGACCGCTTCGGCCACCAGGGGCTCGCGGACTCCCTGGCCGACGCCTGGCCGCCGCCCGGCATCGGCCGCCAGATCGACCTCGGCGCCCGGGTGGACCTCCGCCCCCTGCTCTCCGCCATCACCGCACCCACTTTGGTGGTCGGGTTCGCCGACAACGCGATGATTCCCGTCGAGGGCTCGCGGCAGCTCCACGCCGGCATCGCCGGCAGCCGACTCGTCGAGGTCGAGGGCCAGGGGCACATGGACTGGTTCGCCGACCCGACCGGCCTGGTCGGGCTCACCCGCGCATTCCTCGACGCCGACTGACCGCCGCCGCGCCACCGCCCCCTTTCCGTATACGAGGACCAACCAGAGGAGATCGACGTGTCCTTCCTGTCACCCGACTACCCCGAGATCATCTACGACCGGGACGAGGGCGAGGTCAGTGTCGCCTCGTTCCGCCCGGCCGGGACGCCGCCCGACTACGTCGCGCCGAACGGGTCGGCGTTCCATTACCTGTCGACCCGGCTCAGCACGAACGGGCTGTACGGCCTCTACCAGAACCGGCTCACCGGCCAGATCGGCGGCACCAGCCCGCACTTCCACAAGACGATGTCCGAGTCGTTCTACGTCCTGTCCGGCGAGATCCACATCTTCGACGGCGAGCGCTGGTTCGACGCCTCCCAGGGCGACTACCTCTACATTCCACCGGGCGGCGTCCACTCCTTCGGCAACATCTCGGGAGAGCCGGCCGAGTTCCTCATGCTCTTCGCCCCCGGCGCCGCACGGGAGGGCTACTTCGAGGGACTGGCCGACGTCGCGGCCATGACCGACGAGGAGCGGGCCGCGTTCTTCGTCCGCCACGACAGCTTCTTCACCGACATGACCAAGGGCCCCGCTGCGGACTCGTGGCAGGATCGGGCGGCCTTGCGCAAGTCCTTCAAGACGCGCTGAACACGGCTATCGTCGCCTGCCGCCCCCCCCAGACACCGGTTAGCCTCGATATTTCGTGACGGTCCGTCGGTTCATTCGGCGGGCCGTTTCGGCTGCCCGGGCTGGGGGCGGGCAGGCCTGCGGCCAGCTGTCGCGTCGGGTGAGCGCCGGGTTCCACGGCTCCGGCCAGAGGATGACTCGTCGGGACAGGACGTCGTTGCTGCTCAGCCGGGGTTCGGGAGGGCCTGGAGGCGCTCGATGCGCTGGAGAGCCCCGGACACCCGCCAGGCGTACGACGATCGCCAGGAAGCCCGGGAGAAGAAGCCCCACCCGGAGCAGGCCGTTTCAAAATCCCGATCGCGACTGAGCGCTTCAGTTGGCGAGCGAGTGCTTCGGTTGGCGGGCTGAGCCTTCGGCATCGACTGCGGCTGCGTGTCGGTCGGCGTGCTCGGTCAAGACCCCAGGATTCGCCATGGGCCGGCGACAGGGTTTCGGGGATCACACGCCTCCGGACGAGACGGCCGTGATGCAGATCACGTCGAATGCAGAACCTGCGCGCCTCGGCGGCCGTCTGGCTGGTGTGAGATCACGTAGGAGAGCACCGGATGAGCTGGACGAGGAACGCCTCGTCCGGCTGGTGGCCAGAGGTGACCGCAGGGCGTTCGACGAGTTGTACCGACGTACGTCGCCGTGGCTGGCGGTGCGGCTGCGCCGTCGTTGTGCCGATGAGCAGATCGTCGCCGAGGTCATGCAGGAGACCTATCTGGCGGTGTGGCGCGCGGCCGGCGCGTTCGCCGGGAGCGCGGTCGGCGGGTCGGCCGTCGGGTGGCTGTGGACGATCGCGGCGCGCCGTCTCGTCGACGCGTTCCGGCGCCGTGCCCACCACGCCGAACCGCCGGTCGCCGCCGCCGAGCGGGCGGTGGTGCCCGCAGCGGAGGAGGAGGCACTCGCCAAGGCCGTCGGCGGGGACGTCGGCGACGCCCTGCGGCGACTGGCGCCGGAACTCCGAGAGGTACTGCAGGCCACGGTGCTCGACGGGCTGTCCGTCCGGGAGACCGCCGTCCTGCTCAGACTGCCCGAAGGCACGGTCAAGACCCGCGCCCGCCGGGCCCGGATAGCGATGCGGGAGGCGCTGGCATGAATGGGGAACACGCGTCGAGGCGGTTGCTCGACGACTATGCACGTGGCGACAGGGCGATGGCAGCGGACACGGTATGGGCGCTGGAGGCCCATCTGGAGACGTGCGCTCCGTGCCGGAGCCGCCTGGCGGTTTCCGTGGCCACCGAGGCACCCGGCATCGCCGCGCTCGTCGACACCGTCCGGGCCGGTCTGGAACCGCAGTTGGACGCGGCCGTCAGGGCGCCCTGGCGGCGGCGCCGGCCGAGGTGGGTCTCGGCCTGGATGACGCCGGTCATGACCCCGTGGCTGGCCATGACCCTCGCCGTCACCCTGGTGGCGCTGCTGCTGGACGCGGTCGCGTCGCCAAATCTCTTCGGCGACGCCTCTCCCGTGTTGCTGGTCGCGCCCGTGCTGCCGATGTGCGGGGTCGCCGCATCGTGGTCGCGCGGCCTGGACCCGGCGCATGAACTGACGGCCTCGACCGCCCGGGCCGGCCTGCCCCTGCTCCTGCGGCGCACCACGGCGGTCCTCGTGGTGGTCCTGCCCGGGCTCCTGGTGGGGGGATGGCTGACCGGAACCATGACGGCCGCCCAGTGGTTGCTGCCCTCCCTGGCCTTCACCTCCACCGCCCTGGCCCTGGGCAGCGTGGTCGGCGTCACCCGCGCCGCCGCCGGGCTGGCGGTCGCGTGGGCCGTCGTCGTGGCACCCGCCTGGGCCACCGGCCACGTCCCCGCTCTCCTGCAACTCGCCCTGCAGCCGGACCAACTGCCCGTGTGGGGACTGCTCCTCGCGCTCGGCACCGGCGCCGTGATCGCCCGCAGGAACGCCTACTCAACGCTGTGAAACCATCGACGACCCCCGAAAGGAACCGCATGACACCGCCGACTGGCGCGGCCGACACTACGCCGAAGACGTACGCCTGGGAGATCCGGGCCAGCGGCCTGAGAGTACGCGTCGGACGGAAGAAGATGGCCGTCGACGGGCTCGACCTCTCCCTGGGCACCGGCGCCCACGGCCTCCTCGGGCCCAATGGAGCGGGAAAGACCACCCTGATCCGGGCGCTGGCCACCGTGCTGCGCCCCACCGAGGGCGAACTGGAGCTGCTCGGCACCTCCGTGGGCCCGATGGGCGACCACCGGGCCCTGCGTCGCCGGATCGGCTACCTGCCGCAGGAGTTCGGCTACTACAAGCGCTTCACGGTGCGTGAGTTCGTCGAGTACATGGCCTGGTTGAAGGAGGTCCCGAAGGCGGACGTCCCCGCGGCCGTCCAGCGGGCCGTGGAACGGGTGGGCCTGGCGGACCGCGCCGACCACCGGATGAAGACCCTGTCCGGCGGCATGCTGCGGCGCGCCGGCATCGCCCAGGCCATCGTCAACGACCCCGCAGTACTGCTGCTGGACGAGCCGACGGCCGGCCTGGACCCGGCGCAGCGGCTGCGCTTCCGCGAACTGCTGCAGGAACTGGGCCGCGACACCTGCGTGGTCGTCTCCACCCACCTGGTCGAGGACGTCGCGGCCGCCTGCTCCGACGTGGTGCTCTTCGCCGACGGCCGCCTCGTCTTCCAGGGCACGCCGGACGACCTGGCCGCCGCGGGCGGCCCCGAGCACCCGGGCGACAGCCCCCTGGAGCGCGGCTACTCCGCGCTGCTCCAGGGCTCCGGGCAGCAGGGAGGCACCTGGTGAACGGACGTGTCCTGCGCATCGAACTGAAGCGCTCCGCCGCCCCGTGGCCCGGCATCGTCGTCCTGGGAGGCAGCCTGGCGGTCCTCTGCCTGATCGACGGGATCTGGTGGAAGGGCACCGCGGGGTGGACGGCCCAGTGGACCTCCATGGCCATGTGGACCCGCTACCTGCTGTCCTTCTGGTGGCCGCTCGTGGTCGGCATAGGGGCGGTGTACGGGCTGCGCGAATCCCGCTCACGGATGACCGAACTGCTGACCACCACACCGGTGCCGGCCTGGCGCCGTGCGGCGCTGCCGGCCGGGGCGATCGCGCTCGCGCTGGCATCGGGCTTCGGCCTCCTGATCCTCGTGGGCGCGGTCCAGGTGGCCCTCGGCCCCACCACCTACATGCCCCTCGGGTGGCTGCCGATCTCCCTCGTGGCGGCGCTGGCCCTGGTCGCGGGGGCCGTGTTCGGTATGGGCGTCGCGCGGGCCCTGCCCTCCGTGCTCACCCCGCCGGCCCTCGCGCTGCTCTTCCTGATGGCGACGGCCTTCCTCCAGGAGAACGGTGACGGGGCACTGCCGTCGACCATCGCGCCGAACCGGCTCGCGCTGCTTTCCCCGGTGACCGTGGAACCGCGGGAGATGCTGCTGACCCTGTCCGGGTCCGTCCACCTCGGCCAGACACTCTGGCTGCTCGGCCTGCTCGCCACCGGCTTCGCCCTGTTGTCGGCCACGACGCACCGGGCCCGCCTGCTCGCAGTGACCCCCGTGCTGGCCGGCGCGGCCCTGGCCCTGCTGGTCCTCCCGGCCGCCGCACACGACACCTACGTCGTCGACAAGGCCGCCGCCGCCCCGGTCTGCGACGGACCGGTGTGCGTGACACAGGCGAACCACTCACACCTGCCCGAGCTCGCGCTGCGCGGCAAGGAGGCGCTGCGCGTGCTGCACGACGTCCTGGGCGACAAGGCGCCGAACTCGGTTCGGGAGGACACCGAGCTGCGCGCGCTCGGGGACGCACGCGAACTCTCCGGCGACGTGGTCCTGGTCGACTTCGACGAACGGCTGTTCGCCGATGCGACGGGCGAGAAACTTGCCCGCGCACTGGTCGCCCAGGGTCTGGCACCGAGCTGCCACGGGAACAACGCCCTCGAGGGCGGAGGATTTGCCGACGTCGCCCTCCAGAGCATCGCCGCGAGCTGGGCCCTGCGCGATTCCCAGCTCCACCCGCTGGGGGAGAAGGGCAGCGACGCGTACTCGCTCAAGACCTGGGCGGATGCCGATGTCGCCTGGCAGAAGCTGACGGCGCTGTCACCGGCCGAGCAGCGCTCGCGGATCGCCGAGGTGCGCGCCGCCGCCCTCGCCTGCACGGGATACGACAAGCTTCCGGTACTGGCGGGGGAGGCGTCGCGATGAGATGGCTGATCCTGTACGCCCGTTCACGGCAGGCGCCCACTTCGGCCGCCGCGATCATGCTCGTCACGCTGACGGTGTGGACATTCGACCGGGGCGGCCCGGGGCCGGTGGACCTGGGAATGGCGGTCCTGGTCCTCACCACGCACGTGGCGGCCGCGTCCGTCGGGCTCGGCGGACGGGATGTCGCGCTGGAGCGGACCGCCGCGATCCGGTGGGCACCCCGCCGGGCCGTGCACGTGCTGCTGATCGGGGCGTTCGCCGGTGCGGCGCAGCTGGCGGTCCAAGCAGCGGGCGCGAAGCTCGCCCCCACCGGGGTCGTCGTCCGGGACAGCGCGGGCCTGGTCGGCCTGGCCGCGCTCGGTGCGGCGCTCTGCGGGGCCCAGCTCGCCTGGACGCTGCCGACCGGCTGGCTCGCGTTCACCCTCCTCGTCCCGACTCCGCGTGGCACTGTGGGGGAGGTGGTCAACTGGATGATTGTTCCCCCCGGCACGGCGGCGTCCACCGCGATCGCGTGGGCCCTGTTGGCAACCGGCACCGTGGTGTACGCCACAGCAGGACCACGGCGGTAACGGACGTGGCGGGGGTGGGTATCCGTCGGACCTGACGGATGACCAGTGGGTGCTGATGGAGCCGTTGCCGCCGGCGAGGGTCGGTCCGAAGGGCGGGCGGCGGGAGAAGCACCGCGGCGGCGGATCGTCGACGCGATCTTCTACGTGGTCCGGGCGGGGTGCCGCAACGGTACGGCGCCGACGTCGGCCTGCCGGGAAAAGGGCCGGGTGTTGCAGAATCCGCCCCCGCCGGGAGCGACGCGCCGGCTCAGGAGCGAGACGGTCGGTTCGACCGGTGCGGCCGCACACGCTTCGCCGGGCCGCCGCGCACGGCAGCCGACATCCCAGGTCTCCGCACCCGCGACGATTTCAGCCGCCAGTGAGGCGGGTGACCAATCGGCGGCGGTGGTCCGCGCGCCGCCGGACGACGGAACGGTCGAGTCGCGTACGACGAGCTCGGTGCCCACCTGCATAGAACCCGACGCCCGACGCGTCTACCCCGAAACCGATCACGATGCCCAATCCCGTGCCTTCGTCGCGGATCTACGGGTGGTTCATCCCCGGAGCCGGTACGGACGGTTCCGGCCTGCTCCACCTCCTCGCGGTCATCGGCACTCAAGAAATCGCCGAACCGACACCTTGAGGACCCTGCCTGCTCAGCTGGCACCGCACCCCAAGGAGGCGATCGCCGGTGCGTGGGCCCGTGCCGTGGTAGCCCAACCGGCGCGCGGGCCGGGACCGGTATGCGGCACGCCGAGGGAGCTGAACAGGCGCTACGTGTCGGAGGCGGTGACCGACGGGGCGGCGCCGCCGTTGACCCAGGGGCTCATCGCGCCCGTCTCGAACCCGTCGTTGGCCGCAGCGCCGATGCCCGGTCGCTGCCGGGGCGGCCGGCTGCGACGGTGGCGTAAACGCCGAGCCGACCACCGCAGGCAACGGGACGAGACCAGGGTCGACCGCGGCCCGGGCTCGGCGGGCGCTAATCCCAGCGCCCGCCGAGCAGCATTCCGGGCCGTGGTCTCCCTGCCTGACCCCGCATCCGGGGAGACGCGGCCGGCACCAGCCGGGTGCGGTCGGGGGCTTGGAGCCGCGGCTGGCAGCCGAACCGGTCGGCCGAAGGCCCCGCCACGCCGCGATCTCCCCTGCCGGGCTGCTGCCCCACGCCGGCGGGTGGCAGGGCCCCGCGGTCAGCACCACCACGAAGGCCGCCGGCCGGTGTCAGACCTCGACGAACACCGGGTTCCCGTAGAACCAGAGGTCCTCCCACGGGTCGGCGGC
The DNA here is from genome assembly GCF_055560835.1 of Kitasatospora sp. NPDC023120. Taxonomy (NCBI): domain Bacteria; kingdom Bacillati; phylum Actinomycetota; class Actinomycetes; order Kitasatosporales; family Streptomycetaceae; genus Kitasatospora; species Kitasatospora sp. NPDC023120. The sequence continues at coordinate 155,483 of NZ_JBVHHY010000020.1, forward strand.
CGCCGGGACGTCCATCGCGGGGCCTGCCGGGTCGACTGCCTTGCCGAGCAGGCCGGGGGCGGTGCGCTTGCCGTCGGTGCCACGGACCCGGAGGTAGCAGGACTGGTCGGCGGTGAACTCCTGGACGAGCGTCACGGTGCCCTGGCGCTCGTCCACCTCCCAGGACCGTACGACCCGGGTGTCCGGCGCGGTGATGGTGTCGCGGTCGGTGACCGGCCCGGTGACGCGGCCCTTGATCAGGTCGACACGGGCGAGCACCGGCACCAGGCCCGCGTGGTTCGGCGTCTCGGTGAGCCGGATCTCGACGACCACCTCGACCGTGGCGCCGCGCCTGACGCGCAGCCGTCCGCCCATCGGCACGCCGCGATGCGGGGCGCCCTTCTCCTGGACCCGTACGTCGAGGCCGCTGATCAGGTCGCCGTGGCAGGCCCACACCCGTCCGGCGCGCAGTCCGTCCATCACCGCGCGGTGGCCGTAGGTGGTGGCGCCCACCCAGGTCTTGGAGTAGGCGCCGGGTGGCAGCGCGCTGTACGTGGTCACCGGACGGCCGGCGTTCACCGGGGCGGGGAAGTGCCCGGTGCCGGCGAAGGTGTGGCCCTCGGCGTCGAAGGGCGTGTTGTCGTACGCGGTTTCGTTCAGCGGGTCGACGGGGTTCTTCACCCAGTCGCCGCACGCCTGGTGTCCGTCCGAGGTCGCGGTGATCCACCACGGCTTGCCCTCGGCGAGCATGCTGTCCCACACGCCGCCCACGGTTGCGGTCATCCAGTCGAAGCCGCCGTGGGTGCGGTAGCTCTCAGCCGGGTAGCCGGGGAAGGACCAGGTGCCGGGCGCGTTGTCGTACAGACCGCGGGCTCGCGCCATGCAGGGGGCGGGCAGGCCGGCCGCCTGGTGGCCGGGGGCGCCTTCCATACCGATGACGATCTCGGGCGCGGTGTCGCGCCACGCGCGCAGCTCGTGCGGCGAGTCGATGCCCTTGCGGGAGGGGTGGTTGGGCAGTACGAGGGCGTCGGCGACACGTCCGCAGCGGACGGCGTCGCGAAGGAAGGTCAGCGCCTTGATCGCGGCCGCCTCGTTTACGGGTGTGCCGTCGCGGGTGCCCGTGACGAGGGCGTCGTGCTGGTTGACGAACTCCTGGAGGAACGCGGCCTCGCCGGCCCCCGGCGCGAGCATCAGGGTGGTGTGCTCGGCCCCCGGGATGTTCCACTCCAGCCCCTGGAAGACCAGGATGTCCTCCCGGTAGCGCTCGCGCGCCGCGCGCAGGTCGGCGTACCGGTCCTCGATACTGTGCGCGGCGAAGGCCGCGTTGCCGTGGTCGGTGATCGCCAGCCAGTCCAGACCGTGGGCCATGCCGCGCCGCACCTGGTCGGCAACCGGGTACATCGCGTCGTTGCTGTACAGGCTGTGCAGGTGGTGGTCGCCCGCGAGCCAGACGAAGCCGCCGCGCGGCACCCGCCGCTCCTCGCGTGACACCGCCGCCGAAGCCGTGGGCGAGGCGAGCGTGCCCGCCGCCCCTGCCAGTCCCGCCGTCGCCAGTCCTGCACCGGCGCCGCGCAGAAAACCGCGCCGACCGACCTGCTGTGCCATGTTGTTGCCTTTCGTTTGCATCTGAGCGGGATGAAACGTAGGGGCGTTTGATTTTGTTGAGTTGAAGTGCGCCGGGCTCCCGGGTGAACCCGCCCCTAACCTCGCGCGTCACGAGCGGGCCGACACCTGGAACGACGACTGCCTGTGCGGGTCCTGCCGCCAGGCCGACGCAGGCCAGAAGGCCTCGGCTGGGTCCCCGACGGCTCCGGCGGCCACCGCGGCCAGATGGCCGTCCTCGTCAAACCCAACGGCCCGTTCGGCCACCTCTACCTGGCCGCCATCAAGCCCTTCCGCTACCTCGGCGTCTACGACAGCCTGCTGCGGACCATCGGCACGCGCTGGCAGAAGCAGTCCGGCACCGCCCCGCGCACCTGACCGGCTCCGCCACGAGGGGCCCACGGGGGTGGGCGCCTTGCGGCTCGTCAACAGCGGGTGGCGAGAGCGCGGGCGGTGCCTCCTTCCCGAGCGGATGGAGGCACTCACCCGGCGGGTTGCCTGGTCCGGTCGGGATCCGTCGCGGGAAGATCGTTCCGGCAATGGTCCGCCGTGCCGACCGGCGGGCCCGTACGGGCACCAGCCGAACCCGCCCGGCTTCCTGCGAGGACACCTCGCCACCCGCTACTCCGGAGGGCCACACGACACGGATCAGCCGCGAGGCCATCCTGAGGACGGCGACCTTCTGGCTCCGCCCGGCGTTCGCGCTGCGCGTGTTCAGCAGGTTCCAGCGACTCGTGGGCTTCGACCGCTCGATGGCCCTGGCCTCCTCCGCGCTCACCGCGCTGGTGCCCCTGGCCATCCTCCTCGGCGCGCTCGTGGCCCGCCTGGGCGGCGGCAAGGACGTCGCCGAGCGCATCATCGACCGCTACGGCCTCACCGGGGACGGCGCCGAAGCCGTACGCCACCTCTTCTCCTCGGCGGGCGACTGGACCACCACGGGACTCTTCGGGGTCGCCTTCCTGCTCGTCTCGGTGCTGAGTTTCGCGCGGGCCGCCCAGCGGCTCTTCGAACAGGGCTGGGAGCTGCAGCCGTTGAGCGTCCGCAACACGGTGAACGGCCTGAAGTGGATCTCGCTGCTGGCCGCGTACACCGCGCTGAGCGGCTGGGTCCACGCCGAACTCGGCCGCGGACCGCTGGAACTGGGAGCGGCCCTCGTGGAGGCGCCGCTGACGGCGGGCTTCCTCGTCTGGGGCGGTCGGCTCCTGTCCGCCGGCCGGATCCGCTGGCTCGACCTCCTGCCGTTCGGGTCCATCGGGGCGGTCCTGCTGAGCGGCTACTCGGTGGCGATGGGCGTCTACCTGCCCCACCTCCTCGATTCCTCCACGGACCGCTACGGCGCGATCGGGGCGGTGTTCGCCATGCTCTCCGCCCTGTTCGGGGCGATGCTCGCGACCGTGGCCTCGGCAGCGCTCGGAAGAGAGGTGGGCGACGAACTCGACAGGATCGGCCGCGGCGAGCGCCCGCCGGACAACGAGGTCCGCCAGCAATGGGACACGGTGCTCCGTCAGGCACGGTCACGCTGGCAGACGAGCCGGAGCCAGAACGTCCTGGGCCGCCTGAAGAGGAAGCACTGAGCACCCGACAGCCGGCCGGGCACGACGTACCCGTCCTGGTGCGGGCGGATCCCGGTGGGGTACGCGCCGGCGGGAACCACCGGGGGTGGCCGATCCCGCCGGCCCTTGGGGGGGGGGAACCACTGGAAGCTGCGCGTCGACCGGGCGAGGATGCAGCTCATGCGTCATGCCCACACCGACCCTGAGCTGATGGACCTGGTCCGCCGATTCGTCACGCCCGGACGACGGTACCTTCGGTTGGGTGGAAGCTCGCTGCGGTTGAGGGGGCCTGAGCGCGAAGTGTTCATGGGGGAGCTGGTCCAGGCTGCCGCGGAGATCACTCCTGCCGAGCTCGACATCCTGTTCGAGGGCGGATGGCGGGAGCGCAAGACTGCTTCCTGGCTGGTTGCCGTGGCCGGCCGGACGGAGTTCCGCAGCCGTGTCGGCGAACTCCTGCTCGCCAGCGAGGGGCCCTATGCCGGCGCGGCCTACTGCGTCACCCTCGCCACGTTCGGCGACAGCAGGGACGCCGATCTGCCGGGCGAGTGATCGCGACGTCGGCGAAGGCCCGCGGGAGCGAGAGCGGATCACCTGGAGACTCCCGTGTCGCTGACGCGGAGGGCCCTCGGGCTGCCGCACAGTGGGCGGACGTGATCGCCGCGGCGGAGCAACGGGGAATCGATGACTGTGACCAACGGGAGCAGACGGCCCCGACCGGGAGCACCGGCCACACCCGGTCACCGCGAGGCGGGCGGTCGTGAGTAGCGGCTCCTGGACCCTCACGGTGGTGTCCGGGGTCGCCGCGGCCTACGCGCTCACCTCCAGGCGACTGGCCACCTCACCGGTGTCCGCCGCCATGGTCTTCGTCGGCGCCGGTATCGCCATCGGTCCCGTCGGCCTGGACCTGGTGAGCCTGAGCCACGACACCGAACCCCTGCGCATCCTGGTGGAAGCCGCGCTGACCCTGGTGCTGTTCACCGACGCGACGACCGTGCGCCCGACGGACCTGCGCAGCGGCGGCGCGCTGCCCGGGCGGCTGCTGTCGATCGGGCTGGTCCTCACCATGGGCGCCGGATGGCTGCTGGCCTGGCCGCTCCTTCCGGGCCTCACCGGGTGGGAGCTCGCGCTGGTCAGCGCGATCCTCGCCCCCACTGACGCGGCCCTCGGCAAGAGCGCCATCTCCGATCCCCGGGTGCCCGGCCTGGTACGGCAGACCCTCAATGTGGAGAGCGGACTGAACGACGGCCTGGTGCTGCCCTTCTTCGTGGTCTTCCTCGCGGCCATTCCCGGCACCTCCTACGCGCACCAGGGCGTGGCCGACACGTTCTGGCGCGCCCTGCTGCTCAGTCCCGCACTCGGCCTCGCCGTCGGCGGTATCGGCGGCCGGCTCCTGGCCCTGTCGATCGACCGCCGCTGGGTCGCGTCGGACTGGCGTCCCGTCTACGTGCTCGCCGCGGCCACCCTCGCCTACACCCTGGCCACGGTCACCCGCGGAAGCGGCTTCATCGGCGCATGGGTGGCCGGCTTCGCCTTCGCCTACGCCCTGAGCCGAGGTGATCGTCCGTCGGGCGAGGTGGCCCGCACCACCGAACTGGCCGAGGACCTCGGCGGCCTGCTGGCCATGCTGAGCCTGCTGTTCTTCGGAGCGGTGCTGCTCGGCCCCGCGCTGCAGCACCTCAGCTGGCGGATCGTCGGATACGCCCTGCTGAGCCTGACCGTGATCCGGATGGTCCCGGTCGCGCTCGCCCTGGCCGGAAGCGGGCTGAGAGCGCCGACCGTCGCCTACGTCGGCTGGTTCGGCCCACGCGGCCTCGCCTCGATGGTGTTCGGACTCCTGGTCGCCGAGGAGCACATCCACGGCGTGGGCCCGATCAGCGAGGTGGTCGCGATCACCGTCGGACTCAGCGTGCTGCTCCACGGGGCATCGGCCGCGGTCATCGCCGCCCGCTACGGGCACTGGTACCAGCGAGCCGCCGCAACCGTGCCCCTCCGCGAGAGCACCGCCACGCCCGTCACGCCGCGACGCCGCAGACTCGGCCGGGTGGAGACCGACTGAGAAAGTGTCGGGTAACTGGCTGACTACTCGTTCTTGAGGTCGTCGGCGAGGCGGCGGGCTGCTTCGGCCTCGATGGGGCCGCGTGGTTCGATCTCCTCGCCGGCGAGGCGGGCGGCCATGAGGCGGATCATGGCGACCTTGATCATCGCTTCGGCGTGCGCGGTCTTGCGCTCGTAGTCCCGTGCCAACCGTCTGCACCGTCCCAGCCAGGAGAATGTCCGTTCCACCACCCACCTGCGTGGCAGCACCTGGAACCCTTTCACATCCGCGTTGCGGGGCACCGCCACGACCATCAGGTTCTCGCG